>JAKATP010000095.1 GCA_021818685.1 Bacillota bacterium
AGGGACAGTCGGGTCGCGCTTCCGTGCCCTCTTTGACCGGCCCCACGACGTAGTGGAGCCAGGTCGCGGGGTCCTCCTCCCCCCGCGCCAGGGCCCGCAGGATCGCCTGCCCCGATTTCCCCGTGAGGTCGGTGAGGACGCGGCCGCGCTTGATGTTCCCCCCTTCCAGGACCTTCGCGAGGCGGTTGACCTCGCGTGCTCGGTCTTGGGTGAGGCGACTGCGGTACCGCGTCAGCCCCCGGAGTTCCCTTTGCGGCCGGTCGGGCACAAAGCTGGCCGGCATCAACCCATGGCGGAGCAACTCGGCGATCCACTCGGCATCGCGGACGTCGCTCTTCCGCCCGGGAATGGCCTTGATGCGCTGCGGATTGGCCAACAACTATGAATGGTCCTGGTCAGGCGGCGCGAGCGGCCGTAAACGGATCGTGGCGTCGTCGACTACCGCAAAGTGGCCCGGCCAATCCGACCGACTGTTGAAAACCGTATTGAGCCGTTCCGCGAGGTGGGCGGGATCCGGCACGGAGAGGCGAAACAGCACCACGCCACACTGTGCCGGGAGACGCCCCTGGAATGCAAGGTCCCCGAAATCCTTATCCAGTGTGATTAAGATACGGTCCTCGTTCTGCGCGTGAGCCAGTATCTCCCGGTCGCCCCGGGCATCACGTCCTTGACGGCCACCACATCGGGCCCCACCACCTGAAGGCTCTGAACAGCCAGGCGACTGACGTTTTCGTCGGCCAGGATCCGCACGGCCTACTGCGGAACCGGGTAGACACGTTCGAGGCTCAGGGTGTCGCTGGCGTACGCCAAGCAGGCCCGGATGTCCTCGGACGTGAGTTGATCATACTCCTGGAGAATCTGGGCGGTCGTCCAGCCCTGGGCCAACAGACCAATCACGAACTCGACCGCCAAACGTGTTCCGCGTACGGCCGGCTTGCCCGCTAGGACGCGGGGGTCAATCGCGATGTGCTCCTTCCAGTTCACGGCACTCCGCCCTCTCCCGGACCAGACTATACGCTGGCGAGGCCTTGATGCCTGCGTCCAGTGTACGTTACTCGCTCATTGTGGCAGCGCACTGCGCGAAGCGGCCCACGGAGGCGGCACCCATCCGCAGGGAGCCCGGACGACGCCCCAAAGCGCGAGCCATGTCAACCGCACAAGACAATCCCAAGCCATCGTGCACGCACATGCTGTTCTGTGATCAGCAGGTGGGCCACCCGACACGGCTCGTTCTGGCCCGGGCCCGGCGTCGGGCGGTCCAGCCTTACCGAGGCTGGACGGGTCGGATGCCGCCGGGCCACGGAACACCAGAACCACCAGCCCCATCCCGAAACAGGCAGGCGCTGACGGACCCCACGACCCCGCCCCCGAGGCTCGGGTCGAACCCAGGGGGCATGGTCCTTAATGACAGGTGCTGAGCGAATACCAGTGCCGACAACCCCACCCGGTCGCGTTGCTGCCCGGGGGATAACTCCACACCCATCCGAACATCGGACCCCAGTAGCGGATCGTGACCCAGTGCCAATGCGTGACCCAGATCCAGCGATAAGCCGACTACACTGCGGCCAGGGAATCTGAGACAACGGACCGGGAGCCGGGCCAAACAGCCTGAGACTCCACACAGTTACCTACTCACCCTGCCAGCCGAGTAAAAAGAAGCAACGATGTCGCCGGTACCGTCAAAATACTCTGGTGCGCTGTTCCCGATAGAACAGGTTTCCGAGCAAGCCTCTCCGTGGGTCCGGAACCAATCTGGTGAATAGACAAGCATACTCGCTGCCAGCCGCACAGTAAGTAGTGTCCGAACACTTGTGGGAGACGGGCTCGACGTCTGAGTACGTTCCACTCTTTGTACCAGACCGCTGAAGCGTTGCTGTCACGTCTATGGATACGACCGCCTCTTCGCACGTAACGGTCACTTCGTACGCAGCGACCTGGTAATGAGGCTCGTTAATTGCCGTAATCGTAGGATCGCCGACACAGAGCACCTGGTCAGGAGTTGCTACTTCTGTTGCACCGAACTGAAAAGGCGAGAGCGCCGTTGTCGATACAACTGACCCTGACCATGTGAACCGCGCTACCGGGACGAGTTGGGGAGGAGGGCTGGCCGCAAACACCGATGCCGAGATCAGGAGAAGGCCCACGAACGTTGCAACCCCGAACAAGCGAGCTTTCATGATCCCCTCCGATGAGGCCACGGTATTACGTTGAGATATCCATATCAACTCGAATGTGTCGATAATCAGTCTACATTTTGCGGTGGTCCACAAAGACCAATCGCGTAACCTCACGAAGTATGCTACGGCCACGGCGACAGACCGTTGACAACGGTAAAGTTCACCTGGATACTCAGATTAACGTACTAAGAGCATCGTAGCTATTGTGGAGATGCTGCTATGGAGGCTCCTAACCACGGTCGGTTCGCGAGCGCCTCTTTCCTCGTCTTGGCTAGTTTGGCCGACAGCCCTAAACATGGGTACGCGATGATGCAGGACATCCGATCCTTCAGTGGTACGCAGTTAGAACCGGGCACGCTGTACGGCTGTATCGCACGGTTGGAACGCTTGGGATGGATCGAGGTTCTGCCCATGGAGGGGCGTCGGCGCCCCTATCAAGTGACCACTGCCGGAGCCGCCGAGTTTCGCCGACACGTGGTCACGCTGAATCATGTGATTCGTGTCAGCAGAGCCCGTTTGGCGACGTTGGAAGCCCCCTGATGCGCTGGTTGTTGTACCTGTATCCTGTGGTGTGGAGAAGGCGGTATGAAGACGAGATGCTGGACATTTTCGAGGACACGTCCATTACCGCCGGAACCGTGGCGGACCTCGTATTTGGTGCCGTAGACGCTCATTTGCATTACGCAGCACGCTCGAAGGAAGCGATTCGCATGGCACGGCGGAGGTTCGTACTGGCGTCCCTCGGAGCCCTCGCGCTGGTGGCCGTGATTAAGTTTCTACCCCCGTATTCGTCTGGTGTGTCAAGCGTATCTAGCAGCGCTTCATTCATCCTGTTGGGCAAGGCCGAGGGAGGACGAGCGCTGAGCATTCATCACCTCTCCTGCGCAGGCCAGGTACCGTCGACCTTAACGGTCAAACGCGGTACATTGCTGGCTATCACTTGCCCGATGGGCGTACGCGTATCCAGTACCACCCATGCCCTGATTAACGTGGGCCGCAGCTCCCATGGACAAACGCTGTATGTGCTGGCATACAAGACTGGACACGGAACCATCCAGCTTGACCGCTTCACGGTGACCGTCACAGTGCGCCACTGAGCAATGTGGTGCCGTTATCGGCCCGAGTAAGAGTTTGGTGTGATTATTAGAACCGCTTCGCGAGTGCGCCTCGCAAGGACCAGCCAGAATCGGTCGTGCGCCACACCGTCGCCGATCAGGAGCACGCACGTCAGTTGCCTGGGCCCTTCCTCCATCGCGCACAAATGAAGTTGGATGCCTTCAGGCTCCCGGACGATGAATACGTCTTGGGCCCCCGGGGGCACCGGCGGGAGGACTGATCAGACGGATCAGAGGGGAAGCCCGCTCCCGGTGATGGCCGCCGGATCCGGAGCCGGGTCGGCCAGGTGCAACAACGCGAAGACGAGGAGGCGGTACCCCCACCGCTCAGGGTGTTCGATGTACGCCCGGTACGCGCAGGCAAGGCACCGCCGCTCGTCAAAGTCGCTGAGATCGTCCATCAGCGCGTCGCCACACTCCCAGCAGCCCGACGCGTCGTCCTCCTCCTCGGGGTCGTCCTCGTAACAGAACAAGTCGAGATAGGAGGACCTGTCCCCCAGGGCCCAGCGCGTGCTGGACGCGCTCGCGCACGGGGACTTGCAGCGCAGTCAGATCCGCCGGCAGGTGTTCCACGACAACATTGCATCCGACGCGGTGCAAGCCATCCTGAAAGATCTCCTGGACCGGGACAGCATCGAGCTCATCCGACAGAAATCGGACCGCGGGCGCCCGGCGGAGTTGATCCGCCTGCGGCCGGAGAGCACGCCGTGACGCCGGGCGCCCGGGACGTGACAAACGTGAAAAGCCGGACGAAGCCCGGTCGAGGGCTACCGCTGACAGAGGGGGCGGCGGGTGGAGGCGTACGTGAAAAGGCACGTGCAATCGACGTCGGGCGGACGTGGGATCTGGTGCCGCGGACGCCGCCGGTCTCCCGTCGGGAGTCCGGGTTCCTTTTCCACGTCGTGTCGGAGCGGGTTTTCACGTCCCCGGTCCGGTCCCTGAGATCGGCCGGGGACGGGGGCTCCGAGACTCACCGCCCCTATTCACGTGTGACACGTCCCGCGTCGCCCCACGAAGGAGGGGGGCCGGCACCGACGGCGTCCGCGCCCACCCCAGACGGCCGAGCCCCGTCCGCGCGGGAGCCGTGGGCCTAATCCGGGTTAAACCGGGGCACGACCCCTGCCAACATGGGATCGGCGAGTGCCGGCAATTCCAGAGGTGGCCCGCCGACGTGCCGCTTGCAGCACGCATCCGAGCGCCATCATGTCAAAGACCACCCCCAAGATCTGCAGGGGAAGGATGCCGGTTGCCAATCCTACGACCGCGAGCAGCACGAGCAGAAACGCTACCTGACGCCAGCGAGCGCGGATCAGGATCTGGGCACACGCATCCACCCCCCACCTGCCCAGGATTCCTTCGCCCACGCCCCGGAACCGAAGCGAACACGGAACCTGAAACCCGGGGAGTCGCGCCAGGAACCGTTCCAATACCCCTGAGTCTTCAAAAGCGGCGATCACGACCGCATGGAGCGGGTCACGGGACGGCGCGTCCATCATTTATCCCTCACCCGTTATCGATGGCGTAGGCCCCGCGTCGAGCTGAGGCGGGAGCGTGGAGGCGCGAGTGGCTGACGTGCCGTCAGTCGGATCCGCCCCGCCGGCCGTGAAGGACGCGAGCCCTACGGACCAACTTGCAAGCCCGACCACGCCCAGACCCACGGCCAGCCAGCCGATCGGATCGTGCGACGAGATGCTGGCCGCGCCAATCCCCGTACTCAACGCTCCGCTCAAAAACGACAATACGTCCATCATCCCGATCCCGACTTTGTCAACAACAAAGTTGTAGGGGAGCCTGACATACGAAAACACATCGAGAACGTAGGTCGGAAGGTTCTCAGTCACCACCTCGAAATCCATGAGGTCCGCAAGTCCACCAACGCCTGACACGAGCGATAGGGCGCCCAGAACCAGACCAAGGGTTTGCCAGCTCAAGATCGGGCTCCAAGGTGGAGGATGGGGCTTGAAAAACGGGTGCATGGCCAGCTGCGGCGCCATCACGAGGGGATAGACCGGGCTCCCCCCGGCGGAGCCTTGGGCGGGATACCAAGAGCCAACGGCCACGCAGGTCGACAGGGTCGGACACGAGATCGAAACGAGCGATGGGCTATAGGCACTGTCGGGCCCCTGGCCCGCTATCCCCCATTGCCATCCCGGGGACGCGGGGATCGTTTCGAGGATTTGCGTCACGGTTTGCACGGCATCATTGTTGGCCACAAACTGCTTGGTCGTTACGGAGAAGCACCGGCCGAGGGTCGGACACGACACGCTGTCTCCCGGCCCCCCGACTGCACCAACCGTCAGGACATTGGGGTACCAATGCAGCCCGTCCGAGGTACTCGCCGCCGCGGGCCAATAGGGCCAGGTCACATCGCACGAGTTGGTGGTGGCGCTGGGAGCGCAGCCCACTCCCACCAGGCCCCCGAACAAAAGCGGCCCGTCTACCGTTGACAGCCACGGCTGCTCGTGTCCCGGCTCCTTCCTGCCAAATCCGTCAGGCCCGGCGACTTGAGCCAAATGCCACCGGTCCCCCCCGTCACCTGTCGCTTCGATGAGGGCATCGGTCCCGACCTGGATTTCTCCCTTGGTGGCCAATACGCTGCGGGATCGTCCGACCACGAGGCAACTCGCCGCGTTCGCACAGGAGATCGACGACAACCCCGCCCCCAGCTTTCGCAAGGGAGCTAACCGGGCTTGTGGCCCCGACAAGGTGATGCGGTCGATGAAGCCCGAACCCGAGGTCAGCGAGCCAACGGCCAGGCAGTTGGCCGGCGTGAGGCAAGAGAGCGCTGAAAAACTTCCCGTGACGGCCGGTGAGATGACCGACACACGCCAAACGGCTCCGGAGCCCGTCATATAGAGCACCGCAGGCACGCTGCCCTGGTGTCCCAGGGACTCACTCCCGACGAGTACACAGGCGGTGACCGTGGGACAAGCGATCCCGGTGACAGACAGGGGAATGGCTTCGCGCACCACGTCCATTCGGAGCGGATTGATGCTTTGCAGCGCCGCCACGAAGGTGCCTCCCTCGATGAGCGGCGGGTGAGAGGAAGACGAGCTTGATGGCGATATCGGAGACTCGCCGGTGGCGGGCATGGCTTGCGTTCCCGTGCCCGGGGGCAGCGGGTTACGCGAGGTGCCCACAACCCAGCACGACGGGCCGAGCGTACACGCCACCGCACTGAGAGCACTGCCTTCATACTGGAGCGGGGATCCTGAGGCGGCCCAAGCCGGCGGCAAAATGATTAACATCGCCGAAGCCGTGCCGGCAGGCCGCGGGGCGGTTCGTGCGCGCATCGACGGCCCGATGGCGTCGAGCGTGATGGTAACCGTCGTGGCTACAGCGGGTCCTTCGGTTTGCGGCGTGCCCCGGATATCGTTGATGAGCGTCGTTACGGTGCGGCCCTTCGGCACGCAGGTCACGGTGTCCGCTAGCCGCAAACCAAGCGGGAGTCCTGTGGCCTGCCAACGATAGCAGCCGAAGATTCCCTGCCCGGTGGCCACGATGCGCTGGTGCCAGGGAACGCCCGCTGGCAACTGTGACGGAAGCGACAACGAGAGGGACAAGGTGGTTGGCTGACTCGCAAGACCGCTGGCGAGGCCCGTGGGTCCGAGTACAACCCCTAACCAACACACCGCGAACACGATCGCGAGGCGCCGGGCCAGGGAAACCCAGCCGCGTGGCCTCCGGGATCCGACGCTCTGATGGTGCACGTCAGACCTCCTGCCCTGAAGCAGGCGACGCCACAGAGTGCGCCCGCCTATCCAAAGAGCCCGCCATCTAACGTCCGAGTTCGGCCTTGGCATGACCCGTTCCACGAGGTCTGACTACGGCCACAGGCGGGGCTCCTTCGAGGGGCGTTCACACGCGCGGCGTCTCGGGAGCCTGAACGGTCCGGCATGAAGCAGGGTGTTGATGGCGCCTTCGCCGGGCCTCGGAACAGGGACACGACAGGCCGTGATCCGGCCCGGCGCCGACCCTGGATAGGCCCTGGGCCGAAACCCTGGGAGGCGGGTTCGGATCCCGGCCCACGTGCGATGACGAGAGGGATCTCGCCCACCGGGGGGCGCCTTGAGACCACTTTCTGGACCAGCCCTGGACGACCGCGGTACACGACGTTTTACCCCTTCCTTTCGTGCCCGGAACCATCGCGCGGACCCGTCCGCTAATCCTGTGCGTAGAGGCGCTCCCGTCAATATAGGATCAGCCGTGAACTTTCGGGAAACTTTTCGCCGCTATTTTGGAGAGAAAGTGGGTCACCGATTCCCTGTAATCCGCCACCCGTCGCCGGGCCTATCCAGGATGTCGAGGTGAGCCGTTAGCGATCGTCGGCGATGAAACCAGATCCGGGAGATGCCGGACGGAAAGGCGGGGTGAGGTCCTGAGGGACCATGGACTCCCGGCTAAGGGAGCGTCGGGGCGTCGACATCCCCTCGATTTACTCCCTGAGCACCGCGCTCCCAAGCCGGCGGCTCATCGCCCGCTCGCATGAAGGGGGTTACGCCCGAGGCAGGCGAGATGCGTGTGCGAAGGAAACACCATGGTCGAACCCGAATTGACGCCAGATGCAGACCTCCCGTACTGACGAGGCACCCCGACGCGAGGTTCGCCCATCCCTCCTGATCCTGACGGTGCTGATGGGCTCAATTCTCGTGCCCTTAAACTCCAGCATGGTAGCTGTGGATCTGCCGGACATCGCGAGGAGCCTCGGGCATGGACTTGCGGCGACGGTGTGGGTGGTGTCGGTCTATCTCATTGTGATGGCCGTGGTGCAGCCGATCGCGGGGCGTACGGGAGATCTGTACGGCCACCGTAGGGTCTTTTTGGCGGGACTGGGTCTTTTCCTCATCGGCTCGCTGCTTGCGGCTACCTCCGCGAACCTCTCCGAGCTCATCGTCTACCGCGCGGTGCAGGCTCTTGGCGGCGGCATGGCCGGGCCGAACGGGACCGCCATCCTCCGCCGGCAGCTGGCAGAGAAGCTCCCGCGCGTGCTGGGCACCGTGGGGATGGTGTTGGGTGCGGGTGCCGCCGCCGGCCCGCTCATCGGCGCCGGTCTGGTCGTGGCCTTTGGGTGGGCGGGCATTTTCTGGATTAATGTCCCTATCCTGGCCGTCGGCATCCTCATGGCGGTACTGGTGCTGCCCCGGAGCGGATCGGTCCGCACGGACCGGCCGGATGTCGTGGGCTCGCTGTTGCTGGCCGGATTGCTGATCGCGCTCACGGTTGGGATCCGGAGCCATCCGTTCCTGCTCATCGCCGCCGGCGGACTCCTTGCCGCCTTTGTTTGGTGGGAGACCAAACGGCCCACACCGCTTATCGACGTCAGCCTCTTTCGAAGCCCGCCTTTTCGCTCATCGACCCTCGGGGTCACGTTGCAAAACTTCCTCATGTACAGTGTGCTTCTCAGCACACCTGTCCTGATCGCCCGCCAGCACGAGCCCATTGCCCTGTCCGGCTTCTACCTCTTGCTGTTCTCACTGACCGGCTCTGCCTTTTCCTTTGTCGGCGGGCGCCTCTCCGAGCGATGCTCGCGCCGGGTGCTGGTGAGCGCGGCGTTTCTTATCAGTATGGTGACATTTTGTGGTCTGGTGGTGGTCCTGCCCCTGCACAGCGGCTTCTGGAATGCCGTATGGATGGTGGTGGCGGGTGTGGGATCGGGTATCGGCGGGGTGTCGATTCAGGCCACGACCCTGCAGTCGGTGGATCGGAGCCGCGCCGGCATGGCGGCCGGGATCTATTCCACGTTTCGATATCTGGGAAGCACCCTGGCAGCGGCCGTGCTGGCCGCCTTGCCTGGTCTTCCCATCTTGTTTCTCGTCATCCTGGTCGCCGCGGCGGTTATGGGTGTCGGGGTCGCTCAGGGGTTCCGCGGATTCCGGGCGTTGACGGAACCCAGCCCGGGTGAAGGCGCCCGGGCCTAAAGGAATCCGGCATCGGAGTCCGAATTCTTCCAGAAATGATCCCTTCGAGACAAGACCACAGATAGGCCCTTTTGTGGAAGAGAGTGACCGGCCGTCATACAAGGGAGGTGTGACGACGTGCCCGAGCGCAGCCCCGGTACGCCTATTCCTCGACGCGAAGACTTTCCCGTGACCTGGAACGATCCAGATGACGCGCGCCTGCACTGGACACGGGATACGGAGCACGTGGCTGGACCGTCCACGCCCCTAATGGCGTCATTGCCCTGGGTCCATGATGGGATGCGCCATGGCTACCGGTATTGGGAGGTCCCCCTGGCCGACGTTAGACGGCAGCGTTTTCATACGTTTGAATTCTCGGCGACCGTGCCGCTCGAGGTGAGCGACGCGGATCTGAGGGTGCGTGCGGCGCGGGCCCAAGAGAAGCTTGACGCCCTGTCTCAGGATGTCGAGGGCCATTTCAATCGGGTGTGGTGGCCGCGCATCGAGGCGGCCCTAAAGACCCTGGAGGCACTCCCGCCCGCGGGCGCTTCGGATGCGGAACTGGCGGACGCCTTCGACCGTGCGGACGAAGCGGGCCGCGCCCTATGGGAGGTGCACTTTGAGCTGGTGTTTGGCTGCATGTACGTCCAGCGGGAGTTTGACCGCTTTTGCCGGGATCTTTTCGGCCCGGACACCGAGATCGGGACGCGGTCGCTCGCGGCCGGGGACCATAGTTGGAGCGTCGCGGACGGCG
>JAKATP010000096.1 GCA_021818685.1 Bacillota bacterium
AACGCCCGCACCCGCTCGACATACACGGTCACGTCGGGAAGCTCCGGCACGTCCTTTCCTTCCTTCCGGCCTCCGGCTTCCGGCCTCCGCCTTCCGGCCTCCGCCTTCCGCTTTCCACCCACGAAGTTCGCTTATGGCACAAAGTATCGCACGGCACTCGTGGGGCGGGCACATGGGTCATGGAGCCGATTCGCTCCTCCGCCATAACGGGATCACGGACTATCCGGCCCGGCGGGGGCAGGAGGCGCTCCGGGCCCCTCGGCTTTTGGGAGCCGGCCTCGCATGCATCGCCGACCAGGGTCAAGCCGTCTCCTGTCGCACGGCGTGTGCGACGCGGGCCAATCGAAAGACGCTTCCGCGCGCCGTTTCGACGGGGAGCCTATATGTCCCGCAGCCTAGGGGTGAGGCGCGCTGTTAGAGAATATGACGGATGGAGGGCAGAACCTCCGGGTCGTCGTAGCGTCCGGTCAGCCGGTAGAGGTTTTCCGGGACCGGAGAACCCGCGATTCGTCCGCTTTTCGGTGTGGGCGTGCTACATGACCGCATCCAAGGGCGCCGACGCCGACGGGGCCCTTTTTCAGACCCGCGCTGCCCGGTGGGGTGGTGATCGCGGGGATCGTGGTTGCCGAATAAGACGGGAGGTGACGGGGAATGGAAGGCGGATCGTATACGACGCGCCCCATGGTGGTGGCGTTTTTGGAGTCGCCAAAGGGACTCTTGCTCATGCACCGGAGCCCCCACGCCCGTCTCCTACCGGGTATGTGGGCCGGAATCGGTGGACATGTGAAGCCCGAAGAATTCTCGGAGCCAGGGCGTGCCATGGTGCGGGAAATCAACGAGGAGACAACCCTTCGGCCAGAGGAGCTTTCGAATCTCCGCCTGGCGGCCGTGGTGCTCCGGCTCCGACTCCGTGAGATCCGCCAGCAGTACGTCTACCTGGGACGGGTATGCGGGCGGGCCATGCCTGACACCCCGGAAGGGCAACTCGCCTGGGTCCCGTGGGCGGACGTTCCCGCTCTCTCGATGTCCGCATCGACGCGCTTCATCCTGGAGCGCCAGCAAGCCGGCCTGTTTACCTCTTCCATACAGGTGGGGGTGCTCACCGATAATAGCGGCCAGCCACGCGTGGGGTGGTGCGACTTGGCGGACTGGCAACCTTCGTAGACCCGAGGCTCCTGGCCGCGCACGCATTGAGATGCCATCGGGATCTCAATGGATGAAGCCGCCGAGCGCCCAGGGTTAGCTCGCACGTTCGGCTATTCGACGAGGCGGTGACAGGAGAACTTTTAAGAGGAAGAGCCCAAGGTCTCGTACAGAGACCGCATGATGGACTCGAGCCGGGGCTCTTCCATGCGGAAATCATCCACCTCACCAACGTGGCGGATGCCCATCAGAATATCAGCGGGTGAGAGTGTATCACGGTTATACTGCAAAAATGCCCCTCGACCCCCCTCCAGTAAAGTGCGCTCTACCCCATCCGGAAGCTCTGACCGGCTCCAGTCAGGCACGGCGCGAAACATGACCTGCAGGGCGCTTTGCGCGCCCACGCGAGCCTGCAGCTCCCCCACCGTGCCGTCAAACATTTTTGTGCCCTCATGGATGACCAGAAGCCGCGAGCAGAGCTCTTCCACATCAGCCATGTCGTGGGTGGTCAGCACGACAGTCGTGCCCTCCTGCGCATTTTCCTCGCGCAGGAAGGTCCGCACCTCGGCTTTGGCGGTGACATCGAGTCCGATGGTGGGCTCGTCCAGCACCAGGATGCGGGGTCGATGCAGGAGCGCTGCCGCAAGCTCTCCCCGCATCCGCTGGCCCAAAGACAGCTGCCGGACAGGCGTGGACCAGAAGGCGGGGAGATCGAGCCAGTCCGCCATCCTCTGAAGACGCGCCCTGTAATCTGTCGGCGTCACCCGGTACATCACACGCAGAAGCCGATAAGACTCGATGAGCGGGAGATCCCACCAGAGCTGGGTACGCTGGCCGAAGACCACGCCCAGGCGGAGGGCCAGCGCCACCCGGTCGCGCTGGGGGGAGAGGCCGTCCACCTGAATGGAGCCGCCGGACGGGTGTAGGATTCCGGTCATCATCTTGATGGTCGTGGACTTCCCGGCCCCATTGGGACCCAACAGTCCGATGAACTCGCCTTCCTCGACGGTAAAGGAGAGGGGACGGACCGCCTGCGTGACCCGGGCCCGCGCCCCCCGTCCACGGCTGAAGGTCTTTTCGAGACCGTCGGCGACGATAATGGCGGGTTTCACCTGAATCCCAGCGCGGAGGCCCCGTTCTTCAGGGCGGGGAGGAAGCGCGCCGCCTAGCCGCATGGCATCATTGAACATGGTGTGCTGTACTCCTGTCATGAACCTGACCTTGCGGGTAAAGCTCCAACCGAGTGGCACGCAAGCCCAATCGCTCTTGACCACGATGGGCCGGTTTAATGCGGCCTGCCACGCCATGGCGGAAACGGCCTTGCGGGAGCACACGGCCAACAAGATTCGACGGCAAAAGCGGGTCTACGCCGACATTCGCGCGTCCTTCGGATTGTCCGCGCAAATGACCGTGCGGGCCATTCGCTTCCGCCATGGGACAGGCGCTCAGAGATCAAGCACCCCCTTAGTATGAAGTACTGCTCGCTACTGAGCGCTCACATCCCACTCTGTTCGAAAGCTTCTGCCCCCCACCCCCCGATCGACGGCCGCGTATCCGCCGCCGCCGACGTTCATCGGTTCTCCCCCAGACATCCCGTGGGAGGTTACCAGACCGCCGGGCCGGGTGAGCGGGTCACCGGTCCATCCAACGGGAGTCGGCCCTACAGGATTGCGTGGCGGACACGCACGATTAGGGCAGGGCGTCCATGGCCAGCTGACGGCGGAGGCACTAAACGGGTTCACGGAGCTCGATCGTGACGTACGCCACGGGGCCCTGGTACGGTGTCACGCCGGCCTCTCGGGGTAAGGCATGGAACAGCAGGAGGTGCCCGCCCATCCCTCTTTTGGGCCGGAAGAGGCTAACTCATACGTTGATGGGCAAGGTCTCGGGGGACCCGGCCCATCATCTTGGTCCCTGCACGCCTACCGCCACGGCTGCGCATCCACCGTCTCCGCCACGACCCATGACAACCCCTCCCACGCCGTGGTGGTCCCCTTCCGGACGCGCCGGGATGGCTCCCACCGGCGAGCCGATCCCGAAAGCACACGTCGCTCCACGATGCTCGTCGCGGAAGCCGGAACGGAGGTGTCCTTCGATGCCAGTCGTCGCCAACAGCAAGTCTCGATTGCGGCCGGACCGACCTTGCGACCGCGGCTTCTACGACCTCGCCTCGCGACCGTCCGGGTGAGCGCCTTTTCAGGGGCCAAAGTAAGAGCCGGGGCCGGCCGGGGAGTCTTCTTGTCCCCGTTCCCGCCCCGGCGCCACCTCGTCGTCGTTTCCGATTTAATGCTAGGCGACGCGTTCGGGCGCCGCGGGGCGGGGCGCCGCCGCCACCACTGGAGCCAGTTCCGTCGGTTCGGCCATCGTACCGCTCATATGACTCAACATGTTGGTGAGCTCCGTGGGCAGGAACAGCAAGGTGTTGGTGTCGGACTTCACTGCCTCCAACAGCACGTTCAGTCCGCGCAGGCGGAACGCTACCGCCGAACCCTCGTAAACTCGGGCGGCCTTCAGATATTCCTCCGCCGCGATCACTTCGGCTTCGCCGTAAATCCGGCGTGCTTCCTTCTCCGCATTCGCCTGAGCCTTCCGGCTCAACATCTCCTGCAGGGGGCCCGGGATCTCGATATCGCGGATCTCCACGTTTTGCACCTCGATGCCCCAGGCCGTCGCCCGCTCGCGCACCTGATTTGCAATCTCTTCATCGAGTCGGCGCTGGTCCGTCAGGAGACTTTGCAAGTCATTCCGACTCACTAAATCACGCAGGGTCGTCTGGCAGAGTAGATCGATGGTCGCCTGGTAATTCTGCACCTCCAGGGCGGCTCGCTTGACGTCGGCTACCTTCCAAAACAACACGGCCATTAAGGTGACGGGAACTTTGTCACTGGAGAGGGTGCCTTCGGTACGAAACTCCGTCGTCGTAATGCGCTTGTCGATGATCATCGCCCGCTGGAATCCACTCCATACCACATGCAGACCCGGGCGCTGGAGCGTCTTGAACTGGCCAAAGGTGAAAACGAGCATCTCGTCCCATTGTCGGACGACCTTCAACGACGCCAGAAGATATATGGCCAGAATGACCGCTACCACGATGATGAGGACGGTGAAAGACACAAAAACCACCCTTTCAATCCCGGTCTTCCGGGTTACTGACCGCTACGCGGCGGCCTCGACATCCATCTAACGGTTCTGGGTGTAGTCCAAGATTATGTCTTCTGCAGTCAAATGTCTAGAGATTTCGGACGCTTCTGTCTCTCGGTGGAGTGCACGCATCTGGCGAGCCCCCTCCGTCGATTTAGGAACGGTTCCCCGAGACAACGGATGCCGGCCACGTTACAACAGCACCTGGCCGGGTCGCCGCACGGGATGGGCATACACACGAGACCCGGTGACAGATACATGCGGACCCCTTAAACCCACACAGCGCAGTGAGCGTACGGCATGGCCCCGTAACCTAGGGGGGAGGGTAGCTCCCGATCCCCACTCTCCGCGGCGGTCGGTGATGATTCGCTGGCTCTCCCCACGGTATCCCGGGCGCCGTATCCTGTGAGCCTCTCCTCCTCGCCTGCTCGAAGCGGACATCGCCGGCGCCGCAGCGATGCGTCCTCTTGCACGGCGTGAGCCATGTCCCCCGGACCCCATCCGGCGAGATGCTCCGCTCCGGCCACCCGGGTCTGTAAATCCTGCCGGTCGTACCCGGCCCGCCTTGGCCCGAGCCATGGCGCCCGGCACCAGCGCGAGCCTCTCTGACACCAGGACGCAGCACGTCCGGTCACACCGAATACCTGTGGCGCCCCTGGCGATGCCGAGCCCCCTCACCCGCGCTGATGATGTCGCTTGCGCGATGGCTTAGCGCATTGGTCGTCTCCATGTCCCTGCCACCGCCACCTCGACGGCCGTTGGCACGGGAGCAACTCCGGCATCCTCCACCGATGCCCGCGCGCGTCACTCGGTCGCCATGACGGCCTAAGAGATGGCTCATCTTGGGAATCACTGGCACGCACCATGCGACGGGCCCGTGGTCAGACGCTCAGCACGCCTGCCGAAGACATGCTTCTTAGGCGTGGTAGCAGCGGATGCTTCTCCACATCCACCCGTGGGGGGACACGGTCGAGACGCGTCCCCCTCCGGCCAGGCCGCCGCGGCGGTGAATGGTAGGCAGACCGCGCGTTCCGGGTGGAGCAAGCGCGCTTCAGAGTGCGCAAGATGCCCGGCAAACGACCCTCGCCGTGAACATGACGGCGGCACCTCATCGGGCGCCTATGGCGGGACCAGGTTCCGACGCATGCATCGATGTATAACTGAACGGACGCCGCCGCTCCGACCGCTACCGCCTCGACGAGCCCCGAAACGGCCATGATGGCACGCCCCGCCGTGGATCGCGTCCGTCTCGGCCGCGGCACACGGCCTTACACCACGCGTTGGGCCACGTCCCGCCGGTATCGGGACTTGCGCGGATCGTCGCAAGGCAGATCATCGATGAGCCTCACGAGGAGATGAAACACGATCGGGTTGTGGTGCACGACCGGGAGCAGCCTCTCGATGTTCTCTATCGGGTGACCAACGACGCGCTCCATTTGGCGCCGACGCGTGTCCCGCGCAGCGGGATCAAGATGGACCAGCACACTCGCCAGGCGGTCACAGTGCGCGTCTCGCTCCAACAGATCCAGGCGAAGCTCTTCGAGCGTGGCTTCGCGCTTGAAATAGGCCGGGTCCCACGGCCCTATCCCACGCTGCTCGCCCAAACGAAGGCGGTCCCGATACGACGGCAACGGCATACACATCGGCCCTCTGCCCTTTTCGCAGCAAATTCGGGTTGGGAGTCCTCTGCGGTCGCTCCCATTGTACGGGCGATAGCCGGATTTGCGATGCCGGTTTCAGGTCGACGCTCACCCGGCTGCGATCGCTCGTCGGCGCTCGCACGCCTGCGTAGGTATGGGCGAAGACGTGTCGTGTGCGAGCCGTCACGATCCGGCGGAATGCCTCGGCCGGTATTGGCCCGTCCGGCCGCCTAACGCTGTCCACTCCCCTCTACTGATGGGTCGGTGAGGAGAGCCAGTGCTCTAAGATGAATCGCTCGCGTCCCGATCCGGCCCGATATCGCTGATACTGGTCGGGGTTCTTTTGGTAGTAATCCTGATGGTAGTCCTCAGCGGGCCAGAAGACGCCGGCGGGCAGGATTTCGGTCGCGATGGGTCGCGAGAAGCGTCCACTGTTCTGCAAGCGGTCCTTGGACGCTTCAGCGATGTGCCGCTGGTTTTCGTCATGGTAGAAGATGGCCGTGCGATACGAATCGCCGCGATCATAGAATTGTCCGCCTGGATCGGTAGGATCGATCTCTCTCCAGAACCGCTCGATGAGTTCCTGGTAGGTAACGCGTGCCGGATCAAAGGTAACTTCGACCGCCTCCCGATGGCCCGTGCCCCCGGCGCAGACTTCCGCGTAGGTCGGGTGCTCCTGGTCCCCGCCCGTGTAACCTGACACGACCTTCGTAACGCCCGGCCACTCGTCAAAGGGATGAACCATGCACCAGAAGCAGCCGCCCGCGAATGTCGCCCGTGCGAGCCTGTCTTCGTGTTCCATTTTTTCCATCACCGTCCCCCTTCCATCCTCCCTCAGCGGTTGTCGTTGATGGCGTCTAAGTCCGCCGTGTTCTCAGTCATTCCTCGCGAGAGATCTGAGGTACCTTTACTATAACGAAGTCTGCACATGGCGAGCGCGTACGTCGGCCTCACGGCCGCTGGTCGCGGGTGATGTGCACCCAACGACCGTGGTCCGGAGGAATGCCTCCGCTGACAATGGCTAAAGGTCCCCGTATTCCTGCTTCGCATGCGGCCGCGTCCGGACCCGTCTCCGACGTTCCCATCAAGGAGGAAGCCGATGCCCAGGTCTTCGTCTCCAGACGAGTTTCCAAGGACCGTTGAAGTACCGGCCGACAGGGCCCGGCGGATATTTCATCTCGACGAGTTCCCGCCGGGTGGCGCCGGGCCCCATCATCCAGGCCTTATCGGCCAGGAACGCGCTGTAGCCGCGCTCCAGTTTGCACTCACCATGCATGCCCACGCGGTGTTAGTGGGGCCCGTGGGAACCGGCAAGACGACTCATGCCCTAAGGGCTGCCCGCGACCGTGCTCACCGGGAGTCCACACCCCCAGACCGGACATTCGTGCGGGATCTGGAGCGCCCGCGCCTTCGGCACCTGGTAGAAGTGCCGCCGGCGCGGGGGCGGGCGTTTCAAGCGGCGGTCGACCGTCTCGTGGCGGAAGGCGGCGCCCAGGTTCGCGCCGCGCTGGAGAGCGACTCCTACCAACATCGCCGTCAACTTCTCATCCACCAGTATCAGGACGAGCAGCAGCGCGTGTGGAGTCAAGCGCTGGTCGAGGCACAGGAACGCGGATTCGCCGTAGAAATGACATCGGCAGGCCCTGTCATTACCATCCCCCTGAACCCACAGGGCCAACCGTACTCGCCGCAGGAGTTCATGGCGCTTCCCGTCCAGGTGCGGGGGGAGTTCCAGGAGCGTCAGCGAGCACTGGAAGAGCCACTCGGACAGATTATCCGCCAGGTGCGCTCCCTCCAGCGGGCGGCAGCCGACGCGATCACCCAGGATGCTCGCAAGGTGGCGGAGGAGACCTTGGGCCCCCTTCTGGAAAGCGTGTCGGAACCGTTTCGGGAGTCGTCGGATGCCCTATCCTACTTGTCCACAGTCGCTCGCGACATGGCCGCGCATCTGGAAGAATTGGTCGCCGACCCCCCGCCTGGGCTCGGCCACGACAACCGTTACCAGGTCGAGGTGTTGGTCGAGCACGACGCCGGGTCCGGTACACCCGTCCTGTTGGAAGCCAATCCGACCTTCCGGAATCTGTTTGGCCGCATCGAGGTCCAACCCGCGGCCGACCGCCCACCGACCGCCACCCTCCATGCCGGCTCTGTCGCGCGCGCCAATGGCGGGTACCTCGTCATCCCGCTGGCCGAACTTCTACAGGATGCGATGGCCTATGCGACCTTGAAGCGGGCGTTGAAACTAGGTCAGTACCGCATCGAGGCGTCTGAAATACCCTATTTCGGGCCCACCGCTCCCGTCACGCCCGATCCGATTCCGGTCTCATTGATGGTGATGCTGGTGGGAACCCCGGATCTGTACAGCCTGCTATTTACGTACGATGACGACTTCCGTCGGCTCTTCCCGATCAAGGTGGAGTTCGAACCGGACATGCAGGCCAGCCCGGCCGCCCTGCAGGCGTTCCGCACATTTGTCGAGGACGCCGCCCGCCGCGAGGCGGGGCGGCCGCTGGGCGAGGGCGGAATGGAAGCCCTGGCGGGCTTCAGTGCGGAGCGAGCCGAAGACCAGGGCCGTCTGTCGGCGCGGCTCGGAGAAGTGACCGCGCTTCTGCGCGAAGCTGCCGTCTTCGCCCGCACTGACGAGAGTCCAGAGGTTCTTGGCCGCCACCTTAAACAAGCGCTGATGGCCCGCCGGGAACGCGTGCGCGGTGCGGAAGAGACCGTGGCCCGGCTTTTGAACGACGGCACCCTGCTCATCGACACCGAGGGCGCGGTGGTGGGCCAGGTCAACGGCCTCGCCGTGATGAGCAGCGGGGACCAGGCTTTCGGCCGACCGTCCCGCATCACCGCGGTGGTGCACATCGGACGCGGGGGCGTGGTCAACATCGAGCGTGAGACACAACAGTCGGGCGCGACCCACACCAAGGGCGTCCTGACCCTCGCCGCCTACCTGGCCAGCCGTTTCGCCCAGCACCACCCGCTGTCACTCGGCGCGAGCCTGGCCTTCGAGCAGCTCTATGGGGGCATCGATGGGGATAGTGCGTCGTCTGCCGAGCTCTACGCCCTGCTTTCCGCTTTGGCTGATCTTCCCGTTCAACAGGGCATCGCGGTCACGGGATCCATTAACCAAAAAGGCGAGATTCAGCCCATCGGCGGCGTGAATGAAAAAGTAGCCGGATTCTTCCGGCTGTGCGCGGTCAAGCACCTGACGGGCGCGCAGGGTGTCATCATCCCGCGTCGGAACGTCCGCAACCTCATGCTGGATGACGACGTCTTGGACGCGCTCTCCGCGGGCCAGTTTCACTTGTGGGCCATCGATCACGTGGATCAGGGTATCGCGCTCCTCACCGGCGTGCCGGCCGGAACGCCGGAGGACGATGGCGAGACGGTGATGGGGAGAGCCGCCGCGCGCCTTCGGGCATATCACGAGGCGGCGTGCGCGAGCAATGACCGCCGCACCCTGTGATGCACCCGGCTTCCGGACAGACGATCGACCCCGGGCGGGATCGGTCGGCCGGCCCATGGGTGAAATTGAGACCGCGGGGGTCTGGCGCCGCCGTGCGTCTCGCGTGTCTGCCCAGCGTACCGTGTCCACCACGTCTGGACCTGTGGCTCTATCAAGAAGCGGCCGGCGATGAGGCCCAGCCCGTGCGGTCAAACGGACATACCGTCATGGTCGGTCCGTCAGGATGACAGGCGCCGCTCTGTTATCTGAGTGGCGTCCGATCATCCCGAACGCCGCTCCCTGCTGACGAATGAGGGCCCCGAAATCAGTCCCGGGACGGGACCGACTCCGAGGGGTGCGAACCTGGTCCGAGAGAGCCGCGCTGCCATTGATCAGTCGATACGGCCTCCAGTGCGAGCGCTCCCGTGGATCCGAGCCCGCGACTGCGGACCGTGCCGTGTTTTTCGTCCTGCCGGAAAAAGTCGCCCGCCCGACTAGGTATTGTCGAGCATCGCTGGATCAACGCCACGTGAT
>JAKATP010000005.1 GCA_021818685.1 Bacillota bacterium
CGTCATCGCCCCGATGCGGATGCCGTCCGCGATCTCCGTGATCCCCTGGAGCTCCTCCACCCGTCCGAGGTCGATGAGGCGCTCCGGTGTCGCGAGTTCCATCTTCATGAGGGGCAGGAGACTCATGCCCCCGGCCAGTACCCGGGCTTCCGGGTACTCGGCCAGGTCGTGGAGCGCGTCGGCAAGCGCCGTCGGACGCGCGTACTCAAACCGCGTCATGGTCATGGTTTCTGCCTCCGACTCCTTTCTCCGCGTCGCGAATGGCGCGCCACACCCGCTCGGGCGTGAACGGCATAGACAGATCGGAGATCCCGAGCGGTGAGAGCGCGTCCAGCACCGCGTTCACCACCGTGGGGGTGGCCGCGATGGTGCCCGTCTCGCCCACGCCCTTCACACCGAGTGGATTGTGCGGGGACGGCGTCTCCGTATGCAGCACTTCGATGGGCGGCAGGAAGCGCGCCTTTGGCAAGGCGTAGTCCATGAGGGAGGCGGAGAGAAGCTGGCCCGTCTCGTCGTACACGGCCCCCTCCCACAGTGCCTGCCCGATTCCCTGCACGATGCCGCCGCGCACTTGTCCCTCCACGATCATAGGATTGATGAGCGGTCCGCAGTCATCGACGGCGATGTAGCGCAGGACCCGCACCTCACCCGTCTCCCGGGCCACCTCCACCACGGCGGCATGGGTTCCGAAGGGATAGGTGAAGTTGGCGGGATCATAGGATGCCTGGGCTTCGAGCCCCGGCTCTACCCCTGCCGGCAGGCTCCAGGCAAGGTGCGCCTTCAGCGCCACCTCCGCGAAACTCACGGAACGGTCGGGCGCGCCCCGCACGGAAAAACGGCCCCCGTCGAACGTGATGTCGGCCACGTCGGCTTCCAGTGTATGCGCGGCGATGCGACCCGCCTTGTCGATGACGCGGTCGAGCGCCATCGCCAGGGCCCCGCCGCCGACGGCGGTCGAGCGGGACCCGTAGGTGCCCCAGCCCATCGAGACCTGATCCGTGTCACCGTGCATGATCTCGATATCTTCCAGCGGACACCCGAGGCGATCCGAGACGACTTGCGCAAACGTCGTCTCCTCGCCCTGTCCGTGCGGCGAGATGCCGGTCATGACCATGACCTTGCCGGTGGGAAGAATCCGCACCAGGGCGTGCTCCCAGAGTCCGCCCTGAAATCCCACCGCGCCGGCCACCTCGGAGGGGCCCAGTCCGCACATCTCCACGTAGGTGGTCACGCCAAGGCCCAGAAGACGCCCCTCCCGCCGGGCGGCTGTTTGCTCTTCGCGAAAGCGAGGTAGGTCGAGGGCCTGCAGCGCCAGGTCCAGCGCCGCCTGATATCGTCCCGAGTCGTACGTGATGGAAAACGCATTGGTATACGGGAACTGCTCGTCACGTATGAGATTCTTTCGGCGCACCGCGATGGGGTCCATTCCAATCTCGCGGGCAAAGGCGTCCACGAGGCGCTCGATGAGGAAGGTCGCCTCGGGACGTCCCGCACCGCGGTACGCGTCGACCGGCGTCGTGTTGGTATAGACACCCATCACCTCTACCGACGCGCGCGGGATATCGTAGGCCCCCGTGACGATGAGACCGAACAGGATGGTCGGCACACCGGGAGCGGCCGTCGATAGGTAGGCGCCGAGATTGGCGAGCGCCTTGACCCGCACGGCGGTGATGGTGCCATCACGACGTCCGGCCAGTTCCACCTCCTCGACATGGTCGCGTCCGTGGGTCGTGGCAACGAAGTGCTCCTGCCGTTCTTCGACCCACTTCACTGGCCGACGGAGCTCGCGAGCCGCGAACGAGACCAGGACCTCGTCTGGATAGCAGGCGATCTTGCTGCCGAATCCGCCGCCCACATCCTGGGCGATGACGCGCACGCGGTGCTCAGGCATGTTCAGTACGCTCGACACCAGGAGCCGGTGAATGTGCGGATTCTGACTCGTGGCCCAGAGGGTCAGCGACTCCTGGCCAGGGTCGTATTCGGCCACCGCAGCCCGCGGCTCCATCGGATTCGGGATGAGGCGCTGCTGTACGATAGTGCGCCGGACCGTCACCTCAGCCGTCCGGAAGGCGTCGCTCACGTCTACCCCCGCCCGCCAGTGGAGCGCGAGGTTGGTCGGCAGGCTGTCGTGAACGCGCGGGGCATTCTCGCGGAGGGCGTCAGTGACTGACACCACCGCCGGCAGCACGTCGTAATCGACCTCGATGAGATTCCGCGCCTCCCGTGCCGCCTCCAGCGAGTCGGCCACCACCATGGCGACGGCATCGCCGACGTAGCGCACCGTGTCTAAAGCCAGCGCCGGGTGTTCCGTCACGGCCAGATCGGAGCCCGGCGGGAGCCAGGCGGTGGGAATGGGTGCGATCCGTCCGACGAGGTCGCGGCCGGTGTAGATGGCGTGGACGCCAGGGTAGGCTCGCGCCCGCTCCGTCGTCAGGGAGCGGATGCGGGCATGAGCGTGCGGGCTTCGCAGCATGATGGCATAGAGCTGTCCCGGGCGGACCATATCCGCCGTGTAGCGGCCACGGCCGGTCATGAGGCGGACGTCCTCTCGCCGCGGCACCGATTGTCCTAGGACGGCCATATCGCATCACCTCCTGCCGCGGCCTGGATGGACTCGGCCGCTTCCGAGATAGCCGCCACGATATTCTCGTAACCCGTGCAGCGGCAGAGAACACCATCTAGACCCGCACGGATTTCCGATGGGGAGGGCCGGGGGGTCTCGCGGAGAAGTCCCGCGGCCGTCATCAGAACCCCGGGGGTGCAAAAGCCGCATTGGAGAGCATGGCGTGCCTGAAAGGCGGCTTGAAGGGGGTGGAGACCCTCGGGCCGCGCCAGCCCCTCGACCGTGACGACGCGGCTTTTATCGAGCGACACGGCCAAGACGGTGCAGGCCTTGACCGACAGTCCGTCGACGAGGACGGTACAGGCCCCGCACTGGCTCGTGTCACAGCCGACGTGGGTGCCGGTAAGACGGAGGTGCTCCCGCAGGTATTCGCTGAGGAGCAGGTTGGCGGGCAGCGATTCGACGCGCGTTTCACCATTGACGGTCAGGGTTACGGCAGTCGGGGAAACCGGGTCTGGCATGGAGAATACCTCCTTGCACGGTGTGGCACTAAGTGGAAGTGCCTTCAAGCAGTGGCGTCAAGCAGTGCTGTCACTATGTTGTCATGCCTCCTGGCGAGGCCGTCGAGACAGCGAACCAAAGACCCCGGGGACGTTTGTCGCGCCCACGATGAGCAGGGACGGGAGCTTGGCTCCAGATTACCATATATGGCCACTTTTGGAGTTTCCGGTCCACGGTTAACGCATCAATTTGCGCAGGGTGCCGTCTCGGAGATGAAGGCTGTAAAGGTTGGCCCTCACAACTTCGGCGTCGTCACCCAGCCGAGTCAAAACGACCGTCAGGATTGGCGGCCGACCATCTAGGCACTGCGGCAAGCCGACGAGGAGGATCCCGATAGAACTCGACTCGGGAGCTGACCGGCCTACGGCCCGATTCCGCGCGGCGATAACAAACGGTCACATCTTCGGGAGGTCGGAGTTATGTTCACCGGTTGGATCCGGCAAGCCATATCCATCGATGTAAGGCTCGCGCTACCCTTCCCTTCCCGCGGGGGGTGGCGGAGGCGGGGACGCCGAGGGGTCCGGTTCATGGCGGATCCGACCGAGAGGGGTCACGCCCAAGCCCGCACTCCTCTCCGTGCGACCCGTCTTTCCGTCAAACCCGTCGGACCGAGCCTCCTGGCCAGCTTTCCCGTGCTCGTCATCTATGGACGGTCTGACAATCGCGAGAGGACGGTGGTCGCCCCACTGCCTTCCAGAATGTTCTCCCCCATCGTTTACGCAGGACGGCGACATGGACTTCTTCTCGTCGGAGGACGAGGAGCGTCGTGTCGGATGCGTCGACCAAGGCGGTGCCGGCTTGGCCGGACCCGTCAGCAACCGGAGAGTATGCGAGCAACAATGTCAGCGCCCGCGAGGGCGAACACTTCGAGGGCAAGCCCGATTAGGAATAGACGCCTCCCAGTCTGGATACTGTTTCGGTGCACCCGAGAAAGACGAGACGGTGCCGGCCAGCCCGTGCGCGCGGTCTCGCGGAGGAGCCCCGTCATCAGGCGCCGGGGTGAAAAAGCCGCATAGGACGGCCTGGCGCGCCTGGGAAGCGGCGTGAACGGGGAGCGGAGCCCCTCGGGCTCGGGAGCTCCTCGATGGCGGCGACCCGGCCAAGACAGTGCAAGCCTGGCGCGACCGGCCGTTTGGAAAGGACGGTGCAGTCCCCGTCCTGGCACGGCTCGCAGCCGATGTGCGTATCGGTGAGACGGAGACGCTCCCGCCGGTATTCGCGAAGGAGCAACATGGCGGAGAGTGATAGGACGCACGTTTCACCATTGACGGTCAGGGTCATCCCGTCGCGAAAATCGAGTTTCGCAGGGAGCGTGTTTCCCGGCCCGGTTTGACACGGTCAGGGAGTGCCTGTCAACGCGTTGCAAGGCCCACGGGCGAGGCCGTACGCGACGGCGGGTCAAAGACCGATGCGACGCTTGCGTACCCCGGTTAAGGCCGATTTCGGGGTCTTCGGTCCGGGCGGGACGCGTCCAGTGCGCATGGTGCGCGTCTTGGCGATGAAAGCTAGAGCAGGCGCGACCAAGCCAACCAGATGGAGGAAAAGCCATGCGTGTCCGAGTGCACGGGGGAATCGATCCCGAGGTACCACGGCGGTTTCACGAATATCTGAAGCACAGCGACGCACGGTACGAAGGGTGGGTCACACCGGAAATCCCGGAATTCTACCAGGTCAGCGTGGACTATCTGGATCCGTTTCGGGAGCTGGCGGCGACTTTTGGCCTTGACGTGGAACCGCACCAGAGTTGATCCGGGGCACCAGCTCGGATTCCAGGGCGAAACGCATCACGGCGGCGGGGTCAGCGGACACGACGAACACTTCCTGTACAGCGGATGGCGAGCGGGCCAGGAGTTTCACCCCTGTCGTCGTTTCATATTGCACCGACCATCCCGTGGTGCCTCCCCGCTTGCGACGGATAGGACCGGGAATCACGGAGTTCACAAACTCGCATCCGGCCAACAGGGTGAGCCCGGCCTCGATGGCCGGGAGCACGGCGTGTTCCCGCTTTACCTTGTGATGGCGGAATTTTGCCATCACGGGGCCACCCTGCGGGCGAAGTAGGCGCGGAGGGCGTCCCGGGTGCTCCCGAAGGCGATTTGATCCCAGGGAATGTCGGACTCGACAAAGGCCCGGATTTCAAAACACTCGTCGCTCTCGGAAAGAAGCGTGCCCCCGGCCGGACGGGCGAGGTACACGACGACCGCCACCGCAGACGGCCGGTAAGCGTACACGTCCAGGACCCCCTCCAGAGCCACCGACAGACCGGTTTCTTCGCGGGTTTCCCGGCGGGCGGCATCGGCGACTGTCTCGCCCCGCTCGGCATAGCCGCCTGGCAGCACCCAGTGACCAAAACCGGGGTTAATCGACCGCCGGGTGAGCAGCACGGCGTCCTGCCCCATGTCGACGAGCACGCTTGCGCCCACGCGGAGGTTCTGGTACATCACGTAACCGCAATGCGGACAGATGAGTCGTGCGTGGCCCAGGACTGACCTGCGTTGGAGGCGGCCGCCGCAGGCTTCGCAGAACCGTGCTTCGAAACCGGGTGGGCGTATGCCGAGGCTCACGACGCCGCCTCCCCCATGTGCAAGCCCAAGCGTTCGCCGGCCGTCAGCACGTGAACGACGATGGGGGAGCGGCCGGAGCGCGCGCCCGCTCCGCGTGCGTCCACGACGGTCACAGTTCCAGAACCCAAAACTTCAAGCTCTTGGGATTCCGGGTACCAGCAAGCGGCCGTATTTTCATCGAGACCGACCCCAACCCGGTCCGGATGCGCAATGACGGCGGTCAGGAGGCGGGGGAGGCGACGCCGCTCTGAGAAATGTTGATCGACGATGGCGTCGGGCCAGAAGCCGAGCCCTTCCGCAAACTGAAGGCCCGCGGGATCGAGAGGAGAGCGTGCCGATCCACCCGCGAGCATCACCCGCGACAGGGCGGCGGCGCCAGCGCTGGATCCGGCCACGGGCGCGCCGCCAGCCCAGCAAGCAAGGATCCGGGGAAGAAGCGGGCTGATGCCGGCCACGAGGCGCGCCTGGTCGCCGCCGCTAAAAAAGATACCGGTAATCTCGGGCCACCAGTCGGCGACGGGGCCCGACCCGTCCGGGTCGTCGGCCCAGTGGACCTGGCGGGCGCCGAGCCGCCGGAAGGTATCGGCGTAACGGCCATAAGCGTGGGCGGCGTCCAACGAGGCGCCGGCGATGACGGCAATGACCGGATCCCGGCCCGTCAGATTCAAAAACGTGCGCAGTACGGCGGGATCCCCTTCGTGCGACTCCGCTCCGCCGATGGCCAGCACCATGCCCGGCATGACTCACCCCCCGGATTGCGGTTCGCGCCTACGGCACCTGATCCCTGTATGCTCCGGCACGCCCAATATTGCCAGAGATGGGAAGCGTGGACGGCTAGTCGGCCTGGGAGCGGTGATCTCCGGGCTCGGGAAGATTGGTCCAGGGGGTGACGATCATTTGACCATGCTCGACCCGGGCCACTTCGGCCCGGGGGGCCGACTCGCCCGGGGGAATCGCCCATATGCTGCCGATGCGTATCTGACTCGGTTCGAACCGCAGGGCGTAGATCGCGGCGCTTTCACGGTCAGGCTGCCCGGCCATGACCAGGCCGCGCAGGCGCCCGAGTACAAACACGTCGCCTCCGGAAATAACCCGCGCCCCGGGGTTTACGTCGCCTGCGACGACAATGTCGGCGGCGTGCTCCACGACCTGTCCGGATCGCAGTGTCATGCGCACGATGAGGGCCCCTTCGGGTGCAACCGCCGGCACCGCCTTCGGCGCGGCTTTCTGACCCTCTTGTACGACTCCGGCCAGCTTCAACGCCGGAAATGCATCGAAGTGGTGGGCGACGCCGCCTAACAGACGCTCGGAGAGGGGGAGGCCTGAAACCTCCACCACCAGCTCCGAACGCCCGAAAAACTGATGGTGACGCTCCAGCGTGCGCTGAAGGTCTTCCAGCAGCTCTTCTTCACCCGAGAAACCGTGGGCTAGGATGCGAAGCCCGCGGCGATCGCCCTTGATATCCAAAAGATCCTCCAAAAGTCTGTCTAGCCCTATCGTTCCACGCCTAAGCGCGGAGATCCTGCCGGCACGCGTCGAAGTGGTCGGACACGTCGAAAGGCGAGGGCGGGCGAAGGGTGCGTCGGAGGTGCGGTTCGCCTGCGAAATTTGTTGGATTCTCATAGGCGGCCCTCTGGTACCGGGGGGTCCCGAAGCCCGAAGACGTTCATCGGGAAGAGGAGCGGCTTTCGTGCCGGGGAGAAGAACGGCCTTGAGCCGGACTTTCGTCCTGCGGACGCGGACCGGACCTGCCTTGAGGCTGCTTGTTGTCGAACTGGGCTGTCGATAGTCTCGAGTGCGCCCTCTAAGGCTCTCTGGCCGGCGGGGCGAAGCCGCGGCGCGGTCCGCTCGCCATCGGGGCACCCGTCGCCTTTGTCACGGGATGGCCTTTGACCTCGCTAGGACGCGCGCTCGATAAGCGGAGTCAGCAGAGGCACACTCGGGCTCCCGGCATGGCCGAGATAAGGAAGATGCCAGGCGGCCTCGATGGTCTTCAGGATGCTGTAGTGATCCGCCCAGAGGGCGATACGTTTGTGCCGTGGGCCATCGCGGGCGATGACGATGAGGGGAACGTTGCCTCCTCCCAGTCGGCCAAGCACGGGCAGGCCCGCCAGGAGCAGCGGGGCTTCGGGACCCGGCGCCATGTACGCGCGCAGCGCCCCCGGCTGAAGCGTCGGCGCGCCGCCGCCTTCGTCCCAGACCACGAATACCACCGCGTTGCCGTGCCAGGCGGGCGAATGGAGGATGCGGGGAATCCAGGCGGCCAAAAAGCTGTTGCCGTCGCGAATCAGGCGGCTCTTCTGGCTTTCGGGGCAGGCGGGATGGCGGCCGCCCGCCTGGCCATGCATGTCGTTACAGAGATTCGGCGTCAGAAACACGAAGCGGGGAACCGCGCCGGATGTGAGTTCGGCGGCCAAGACCGAGAGCGGCACCACATGCTGGCGGTCGTGCGCCCGCAGGTTTCGAAACAGCATGAACGGATCGTGCTTCTCCGCATAGAGCGTGGGGGCCGCCTCACTCGCTCCCGGCGACCAGGCGCCCGCGAAGCCGGTGTGCGGGAGACTTTCCATCACGGCTTGCCAGGAGATGCCTGCCTGATTGAGCTCGCTGGCCAGCGTCGGGCCTGAAAAACGCTGCGCGGGCGAGTCGCTGTGACTGCCGAATGTTCGCCCCGCGATGAGGGCTACGTAATTCGGGAGACTCGGGTGCGTGACGCCGTAGTACGCGCTGTCATACGCGTACTGGCGGGCCAGGGAGCGGATGTAAGACGCACGCGGGTTTGCAAGGAGGGTGTCGGCACTTTGGTTCTCCATCACGATAACGAATACGTGCGAAAAGGGCCTGGGGGCGCCGGCGGTCGGAGGCGCCGGATGGGTCTGCGGCCGCAGGACAATGGCCAAGTAGACCGCCAACGCCAGTCCCAACACCGCGACGGCGATGAGAATCGTCCAGACCCGCCTCACCGCTCACCTCCCCCGACCGATTCCAAGATATCATTGACCGTCATGCACGCGCGTCCGCGCCCACGTCGGCCGCCTGGGATACCTGCCGCGGCGAACCTCGGGGCTGAAGCCGACGCGCCCGGCTTCACCCTGAAGCGGGGATTCTCAGGATCCAATCCCCATGTGGCTCCAGATTATCTGACTGAGAGTGTCTAGAGTTTGGATGCCGTACGCTTGGGAGGGATTGCCCGACGACAGGATCGCCACCACATAGTTCCGGCCACTGCCTGCGACATGTCCGATGCTGTTGATTTCCCAGCCTCCGGGGACGGAAAGCCAGCCGTTTTTGAGCGCTACCGTGGCTCCACCCGTCGCTCCGGTCGACACTCCCCAGGCCTCCCATCCGACGACATGGGTCATCAGCTGGGCCTCGTACTGCTGGGACGCGGCCGTCAGTACGGGATTCGGATAGCTCAATAGGCGGAGCAGTTCGACCTGGTCGACGGCTGACGTCTTGGTGAGGCCCCAGTAACCGCCTCGGGCGGGCGTGGTGTCAACCATGCCGGCCACCTTGAGAAACTGAGCGATGCCGGCGCTGCTCCCGGCATCGAACCAGAGTGCGGTGGCTGCCGAGTTGCTGCTCGACTCAATCATGGGGACGGCCAGCTGCTGCTCCGCCGGGGTCAGCGGATGTCCAGACATCTGCGACTGCCAAAGGAGGGTCGCAAGGATCGTCGTTTTCACGATGCTGGCGGTGTCGAAGTCGTCGAGGGTGGGGTTAAACGTGTAGGTGACTCCGTCTTGAGCATCGTACACGGCGGCGGACACGGTTCCGGCACGACCGGCCAGGTAGTCCCGAAACGCCGTGCCGAAGGGGTTGGGTCCGGGCGCGGCCAGCGTTTGCCAGGCCGCAGTCAGCTCGGCCACCATTGCCTGGTGAGCGTGGAGCTGCTGGTCCGGGGTCCGGGTCAGATAACTCCCGGCCGATCGCACGGCCGCTTGGGCCTCGGTCCACCCGGTCCAGTTGGAGTTAGCTCCGGACAGTTTCTCGCGGAGCTTCTGCAGCAGGGCCAGCACATCTTGCGGTTCTCCACCGACGAGGCCTCCGCTGGCCCGCGACAGCTCGTTGGCGGCACGGGTCCAGGCGGCCGCCGCCTCGGTCCAGTCTGCGGCCAGGCGCAACAACGCGTCGGGTGTGTGGGCCGCGCCCAGATCCCGCTTCAGCTGGAGGGACGAGAGGGTGGAGCGGCTGCCCTCGAGGTGACGGAGCGCCGTGAAAGCATTAAGGGCTCGCTGGCGCGCCATCCGTGTGACGTGCGTCACCACTGCGGCTGTGTCCTGCCTGAGGTGAGTGAGCTCGGACGCCCCTCCCCCGAACCAAACACGGGGGAGGGGGTTAAAGGGGTTTTGGGCTTGCCATTGAGCGAGGGATGCGTGCAAAGGTGCCAGGGCCCGGGCCGGCACGCCTTCGCGGCGGTCGCTTTGCCATTCCACCGCGAGCCGCGCTGCGTTTTGATCGAAGGACCGGGCCCGGGCGGCCGCGAACAATGTGCCTCCGACGCCCAGCGCTGTCGCGGCGCTGACTGCCATGATGAGCGGCCACCGTATGCGGGATCGAGGATGGAGGTGCCGTCTGGCGGGATGGGTCTCGGGCCAGGACAGGGGTGGCACGAGGGTGGGGGCTCCCTTCAGGTATTGGTAATCACAACGCTATAGACGCCTTCTAAGTCACAGACGGCGCATTAGACGGACAAGTCCGGGAGGCCCGCAATCGGGTATGGGCCGGAGAAAGAACTCCGGATCCGGGCGACCGGTATGACCGCGCCTCGCCGCTTTGCTAATTGCCCACCCCCCGGGGGGAGGGGAGTATACTGTTGAGAACAGAGTCGAACGAGGGCGGGGGATGAAGGGAGGAGCGGATATGCTGCCCGAGTATAAGGCCGATGCCAGCCACCGTCTGAAGGGTGCAGTCGGACATTTGAGGGCGGTCGAGCGCATGGTCGCGGAAGAACGCTACTGTGTGGACATCATGAAGCAGCTGGCCGCCGTGCAGGCGAGCCTCGAAGGTGTGCAGCAGGTGCTCTTGAAGAATCATCTGTCGACCTGCGTGACCGACGCGATCCTGGCAGGCTCAGGAGATTCGCTCATTCACGAATTGGTGCAGGCGCTGCGCTACAGCAAAGGGATTCCGCCGGCCGAAGCGCTGACGGTGACATCGGGCTGACCGCACGTAACGGGAAAGGGAGAAGGCGTTGGCACTCGGAAAGACGGCACCACCGGACACAGCCGCGGAAACGTCCGTGCAGATCGGCATCGTGGGCATGACGTGTGCGAGCTGTGCTCTGCGCATCGAGAAGGGACTGTCCCGTCTGGAAGGCGTGGATGGCGTCCGGGTGAATTTCGGCACGGAGAAAGCTACGGTGCGTTTTGATGCGAAGGCCGTGGATCCGTCGCGGATTGTGGCCAAGATCCAGGATGTGGGCTACAAGGCCATCACCAGCACCATGCGGCTCCGAGCGGTGGAACCATGGTCGGAAGCTAAGGCGGCCGAGGCACAGTCGATCATAGCGGCGATGCCCGGCATCGTGACGGTCCGGTTTGAAGCAACATCGGACCTTTTGGTGGCCCAGTACCTGCCCGACACGGTGGGTTCGGCAGACGTGCGGCGGGCGCTGAAGGACCACGGCCTGACGACCGAGGACGTGGGTCAGGAGAAAGATGCACTGCACGAAGCACGCGCGCACGAAATTCGGGGCTGGCTCCGGCGCTTTATGGTGGGCGCGGTGGTCTCGCTGCCACTGGCCATTGGGCTTGTAAGCCGGATAGCTGGCCATCCCATCCTGATGAACCCATGGCTGCAATGGGGGTTGGCCACCATCGTGCAGGCTTACGTCGGCGGGTTCTACTACGTGGATTCCTTCCACAACCTGAAGAACCGGAACGCCAATATGTCCGTGCTGGTGGCTCTCGGGACTTCGGCCGCGTACGTGCTGAGCGCGGGTCTCACGCTGGCCGGGTCCCGCCATGTGCTGTACTTCGATGACGCGGCCTTGGTGCTGACGCTCGTGAGCCTCGGAAAATACATCGAGGCGCGGGCCAAGGGTGCATCCTCAAGCGCCATGAAAGAACTCATGGGCCTATCTCCCAAAGAGGCCCATGTGGTGGTGGATGGGGTGGAGACGTCCATGGCCGTCGACGACATCGAGCCGGGTATGGAATTGGTGGTGAGGCCGGGCGAGAAGATTCCGATCGACGCCGTCGTTACGGGGGGGCGAAGCCGGGTCGACGAGTCGATGCTGACCGGTGAGCCGGTACCGGTCTCGAAGGCGGTCGGGGATGAGGTCGTGGGTGCGACCTTGAACCAGACCGGGATGCTGCGGATCAAAGCGCTCAAAGTCGGCCGGGACACCGCCCTTGCGCAGATCGTGGCGTCGGTGGAGAGCGCGCAGGCCCAAAAAGCCCCCGTGGAGGGCCTGGCCGACCGCATCGCGGGCATCTTCGTCCCCGTGGTGCTGGTCATTGCCGTCGTGACGTTTGCGGTGTGGGCACTCGTGACGGGCAACGTCATCCACGCCATCCTGCCGGCCGTGACCGTCCTCGTGGTGGCGTGTCCGTGCGCCCTCGGGCTGGCGACCCCGACGGCCGTGACAGCCGGGGTCGGCGTGGGGGCACGGCGCGGCATCCTGATTCGGGGGGGCGAGTATCTCGAAGCCGCGGCCGGGATTAATGCCGTCGTCTTTGACAAGACCGGGACCATCACGCGCGGAAGGCCGAGTGTATCCGAAGTGCGGGCGGTCGGCGGCGGCGAGGGGGACGGGTCCCGCGTGCTGCAATGGGCAGCGGCGGTGGAGCGGTTCTCCGAGCACCCGTTCGGGCAGGCACTGGTGGAAGCGGCCCGGGACCGCGGACTCCCGGTGCCGGAGGCGTCAGACTTCGATGCGACCGTCGGCCGCGGGGTGTCAGGACTGGTGGACGGTCATCGGATTCAGGTCGGGAATGTCCGCGCCTTGGCCGATGACGGCGTCGTTAGCGAGGCGCTGGAAGAGACCGCGCGGGCATGGGAAGCCGACGGGCAATCCGTCGTGTACGTAGCGGTGGATGGCCAAGTTGTGGGTGCGGCGGCCATTTCCGACGCGATCAAGGACACGGCCGCAGAAGCCGTACGGGCGCTCCAGCACGACGGCCTCGCTGTATATCTCCTGACGGGTGACAATCGGCGGGTGGCGGAAGCCGTCGCCCGCCGGGTCGGCATTCCGGACGGGCATGTGCGCGCGGAGGTGTTGCCGGAGGCCAAGGGCGCGGCCGTCGCCGCGCTCCGGGCCGGGGGGCTTCGGGTGGCTATGGTCGGGGACGGGATCAACGACGCCCCCGCCCTGGCCACGGCCGACCTCGGGATCGCCATCGGCACCGGTACTGACGTCGCCATTGCCGCCGCCGGCATTACGCTTATGAGCGGTGATGTCCGCGGCGTGGCGGGCGGGCTGCGGCTGGCGCGCAAGACGCTTGGAAAGATTCGGCAGAACCTCTTCTGGGCGTTTATCTACAACGTCATCCTGATCCCGGTGGCCGCTGTCGGCTGGCTGGCACCCGTGTTCTCGGGCGCCGCCATGGCGATGTCGTCTATCCTGGTGACCAGCAATTCGGCCCTGTTGAACCGGGTCAATCCGTACGCGGGCTTGACGGAGACGGAGGCCCGGTGGGCCGCCACCGACGGAGCGGACGCCGACGGAGCGGACGCCGACGCGTCGGCGACCGCGAGCGATCCGGTCTGCGGGATGACGGTGCGCGTGGGAGACGCCGCGGGCCGATTCACCTATCAGGGGGAGACGTACTACTTCTGTGCGAAGTCGTGTCTGGAGGAGTTTCGTGAAGACCCGGAACGATTCTTGAAAGGGGAGCGGATAGAGATGGCAGAGGCTGAAGCGGGAACGGCCGTCGATCCCGTGTGTGGGATGACCGTGAAGATTGGACAGGAGGCCGCGCGCCATACCCACGAGGGCATCACCTATTACTTCTGCGCGCGGTCCTGCCACGAAGAGTTCCAAGCCGACCCCGAGCGATTCTTGAAGCGATCCGGGGGCGATACCGAAGCGATTCGGACAGCCGTGGACCCGGTTTGCGGGATGACCGTCATGCGGGAGTCGGCGGCGGCGCGCCTCGACTGGGAGGGCACCACCTATCTCTTCTGCGGGTCGGGCTGTTTGAAAGCCTTCGTGGCGGACCCAGACGCTTACACCAAGACCGGTACGGACGCCTGAGGAAGGACGGTGTGCTCCGGCTCTCGGGCGCAGGCCAAGATTCCGGATCGGGGGGACACCTGCAGGGCGGCTCTCAGCGGATGCGATCCCGTCTGCCGCGCCATCGGACGGCGGCACGCTTCTTCGAAGGCGTTCCCGTGTGCCACACATCGTATCCGGCCCGACGCTCCACGCCTGCCGGTCTGCCGGTGCGGATGAGCTCCGCAAAGAATCGGGCAGGAGGCACGGGGACGCCATTCACCGCAAACGCACGGTCGCGCTCCGCGGGCGCATCAGGGCGAGAGGCGGTCTTCTGCGCTGCCGTGCTGGCGTTGTTGATAAAGGCCAGCACGGCCTCGGCGGTGAGCGCGGTGGCCGGCATAACAAGGGCGCTCACCCCCGCCTCTTGAGCCCACGCCTCGACGCGCCGCGCCCGGTCCGCGTCGGGTACCGCGACGACCATGCGGCCGCCATGGGCTTGCAGGAACCGCGCGAGCTTGTCATTCCACGCGCCCCGACGTTCGGTGCCTCGATCGGCTTCGAGCGCGATCCGATCATGGCGCCCCTCGGTGGACACCAGCCAGCCGTCGGGGCGGTAGCTCGCGTCGCTCCCGTAAGAGGCCGGTTCGAACCGCCATGGCGGGGCCAGCGGGGCGAGTCGCACGTACATCTCGGCGACCATCTCGCGGTGGCGGGAGCCGCGCCGGGGGCAGCGCGGATGCCAGTAGGCTCCCGCATAGGCCAGCGCCTCGCCATCCTCTACGAGGCGCCGCAGGCGCAGGCCCGCCGCCTGCGGCGTCGACCCGCTGAGTACGGCTGCCTGGCCCGCGGTCAGACGGCCCACGGCCGTAAGCGCTCTTTGGAGCGTCTCAAGTTCCAGGCCGGCTCGCGGACTCACAGTCCGGAAGTCCTGGGCGGAAACAGGCGAACGAGGCGGGGAGGGCGCTGCCGTCCGCGAACCGTCGGAATCAGCACGGCCCGCCCTCGGGGAAGATAGCGGGCTTCCGGAAATGAAGACGGCAACGCCTCCCCCTCGAGTCGGCGAAGGTCTCCCGCGGCTGTCCCGCCTAACACGAGCCGGGTGCGGGCATTGGCGAGGACCGCCTCCTGAAGCTCGGGGGAGAGCTGTCCCAAATCCTGGTGCGCCAACACGATACTCACGCCGTAGCCGCGGATCATGGCCAGCACGTCGGCCAAGTCAGGTGATACCCACTGATGAAATTCATCCAGGTAAAGAACGTGCCGAAGACCCCCGTGGGGCCCTGCCCGATACGCGGCCTGGACGAAGAGATGCCACATCAGTACGCCCAGGCCGCGGGCTCCGAGACCCAATTCCGCCGGGCTCAGGGTGGCAAGCAGCACGAGGTCCGAAGCGAGCACGTCGTCGAAATCAAAGTCAAAGGGTGGGGAGAGGGCGGCGGCGGCGCCCGGATGCATCCGGAGGCTTTGGAGGCGGTTTAGGAGGCCAATCTCCAGATCGAGCTGCCGTCCCGGCGGAAGGGCCCCGAATTCGTGCTCGAAGAACCGATCGATGCCGGGGTCCTGAACCTCGCGACGAAGACGGTTTCGATAGGGCGCGTCGTGCACGATGCGTTCGACAGCGTCCAGATCCGCCCGGTCGGCCAGCGCCGCCTTCGCCAGTTGGACCGCGTGGACCAGCACCACGCGCCCGAGGGTGCGGTAGAAGGGATGGGCCCCCGGTTCCATCTGGTCCAGGGCGACCGCCAGTGCCTCGCCGGCGGCCGCACTCGCGCCGGCCAAAAGATTCAGATGGGGGCAGGCGGGATCTGTTGGGTCAAACGGCACGACCACCCGTCCGGCCGCCAGCGCCCGGCGTCTGGCCGCGTCCGCGAGGTCGCCCTTCGGCTCCATCACGGTCACGCCGACGCCGCGCTGCAAATCCTGGTCAATCCAGGGTTCAAGCGCCGTCGTAGATTTACCGGAGCCGGTGGGTCCGAGGACATGGACATGAAGGAGCCGGTCGGGGTCCCGAGCCGTCAGGGGATAGCCGAAAACGCTCCGTGCGAGGACCAGCCGGTGGCCGGTGCGGGGGCCGATGCGCGCGACGACGGCGGCGACGACGGCGGCGACGAAAAGGGCTGCCGACAATGGCAGGGGGAGGAGAGAGGCGGCGGCCGCGGCGCCCGGCAGCCAGGTCAGATGCCGGCGGGATCCGGCTATGACGACGCCAAGGAGGAGAGCTGCGGACGGGCCCAGGACGGCGGGTTGCGGCAGGGAGAAGAGGTGCGAGGCACGGAGACTCACGAGAATGAGTGCGGAGACAAAAACGGTAACACATCCCGTCCACTGCAGGACGGGATGTCCCAGAAACTCTCTTAGGCGCATGGCAGCCGGCCTTCATTTCATTAAGTCATAAAGGGGATCGCCGGCCCTCATGGTGTCAGGGCTGCCGGGCCCTCCGCAGACCGCGAACTCCCTATTATTGGCGGCCTTTCTTGGACGGCCGCCCGATTCCTCTTTGTGACGTCCCCCAAAACAGCCGAGAAGCTCGGTACGGCGCTACTCTCCTTCCCAGTCCACGGTCCCGACGGAGGGAAAGCCCGCGAGTGCTTTTTCCAAATCGTTCTTAATCTGGCTGAGATGCTCGTCCGTATCGGCCTCGGCGCGGAGGACGAGGGCGGGCTGGGTGTTGGAGGCACGCACGAGCCCCCATCCGTAGGGATAGTTGACTCGCATCCCGTCGACGTCGATCACCGGGTAGCGTGCCTGAAACTGACCTCGGAGCGCCGTCACCACCCCGAACTTCTCTTCGTCGGGACAGGTGACCCGCACCTCCGGGGTGCTGGGTAGACGCGGTACGTCGGCCAGGAGCGCGGAGAGCGGGAGATCGCTCTGCGAGAGAATCCGCAGGAGACGCCCGGCCGCGTAGAGCGCGTCGTCAAATCCGTAGTACTCGTCGGCAAAAAACATGTGGCCGGACATCTCGCCTGTGAAGACCGCGCCCACCTCCCGCATCCGGGCCTTGATGAGTGAGTGGCCGGTCTTGAAGAATTCCGGCTCGCCGCCGAGCCGGATCACCTCGTCCACCAGGGTCTTGGAACACTTGACCTCGATAATGGCGCGTGCACCGGGATATCGAGCCAGAATCTCCCGCCAGTAGAGGATCATAAGTTGATCGCCCCACAAGATCTGGCCCCGGTCGTCCACGACCCCGATCCGATCTCCGTCGCCGTCAAACGCGATCCCGACGTCGGCGCCGGTCGCTTTCACTTCATCGATCAGATCCGCCAGATTCTTCGCGACGACCGGGTCTGGATGGTGGTTCGGAAACGTGGGGTCCGGCGTACAGAAGAGGGGCACCACTGACTGCACCCCATAGGCGCGCATGACGGACTCCGCAAACAGGGCGGCGGTGCCGTTTCCCGCATCCACCACGACTTTGAGCGGGCGGGGACCGAGTGTAATCTTCTCGGCCAGCATGGCGATGTAGTCCGGAACCGGGTTCCGGTGCTCGACACTGCCCCTCTCGATGGAACGGTCATCGGCCTGCGCGGCCGAGTGCTTGTCCACCTCCCGCTCCATGAGCCGGCGCACGTCCTGAATCTGCTCGCCGTAGATGGTGGCGGGACCGAGCGCCAGTTTAAAGCCATTGAACTCGGCCGGGTTGTGGCTGGCCGTGATCATGACTCCGCCATCCACGCCGTAGTGAACGCGCGCCCAATAGAAGATGGGCGTGACGACGGTACCGATGTCAATCACGTGTCGGCCGACGGCCGTGAGCCCTTCCACCAGCGCATTCCGGAAAGCCGGGGACGACGCTCGCGTATCGTAGCCGACTAACACGTCACGGACGCCCCGCCGCTCCAGATAGGTGCCCCACGTGCGACCGAGCCGCTCCACGTCAGCCTCTACAATATCGGTCCCCACCACGCCGCGGATGTCGTATTCCCGAAAAACACTGGGATTCATGGCCGCCCCCCGCCTTGCTTTTGTCCTGAGGATAGCCGCGACACCGAGGTGGGGCAAGACGACCCCTTCCGATTATCGGGTTGTCCGTGGGGACGGGGAGCCAGACTGACCGTAGACGACAGCGATTGACACGCACGCGAACAATTGATTACGATTCGATTGGTATTGTTCGGAACCCAATCGTCCCATCATCCCAGGGGGGAACTCCATGGCAGTCGGCGACGCGCCTGAAGCGGCTTCGGCCGTACAATATCGAGACGAAATCGTCCGCATCGAACCGAAGGGCATCGAGCACGTGACCGAATCCGAACGGCACGGCCGGCCCAGTTCCGTCTTCAGCCTTTGGTGGGGGGCCAATGTGGAGCTCGCCACCCTGTCCACGGGTGTAGCAGCGGTGGCACTCTTTGGCGTGAACTTCAAAGAGGCCGCCATCGGCATTCTCATCGGGAACGTCATCGGTGCGCTCATTCTCGCCGGGCTCTCGACGTTCGGGCCCCGTCTCGGAGTGCCCCAGCTGGTCCAGTCGCGCGCCGCGTTCGGCTTTTTCGGCAACTTCGCGCCGGGCATCTTAAATATGATTGCGGGCGTCATGTGGTTTGGCGTCAACACCGTGCTGGGCGTGTTTGCGCTCACGGCGCTCACGGGTATGAACTTCCTGGTCGGGCTCATCATTATGGCCGGCATCCAGGTCCTGGTGGCGGTCTACGGCTACAATCTCATCCACGCTTTCGAACGCGTCATGGCGATCGTACTCACCCTGGTGTTCATCGGCGTGTCCGTGTTCGCGTTCGGGCACGCACACTACAATCTGCCCTTCGACGCCAAGGCTCCGGTGGCTTTCGGCGGGGTATCGGGTGGGATTATCGAATCCATGGCCCTGGCGCTCTCGTATCTGTTTGGCTGGACGGCGTTTGCCTCCGACTACACCCGCTACCTGCCGACCAAAACCCGGCCGGCTTCGGTGTTTGGCAGTGCGGGGTGGTCGAGCTTCATCTCCTGTCTTTGGCTGGAACTGGTGGGGGTGGCGCTGGCGACGGTGTTTCCGGCTGCCGCCGCCGGCACTAACCCGGTGGCCGTGCTGACGGCGATTCCTGGCCACTGGCTCGTGGCGCTGGCGTTGATTGCCGTCTGCATTGGCACCGTCACGGCAAACGTCCTCAACATCTACTCCGGCTCCCTGTCGGCGCTGGTTGTGAACATTCCGCTGAAGCGTTGGACGGCCGCGATCGTGGTGGGAGTGGTAGGGGCGGTCGTGGCATACATCGGCCACACCAACTACTATGTGGAGTACGAGAACTTCCTCTTCCTCCTGGCCTACTGGATAGCCCCATGGGCGGCCATCGTGCTGGTGGACTACTTCATGTACCGCAAGGGGCAGTTCGAGACGGTGCTGTTCTACAACGCGCGGCGCGTGCTGCGGCCAGGACTGTGGGCGTGGGCGATAGGCGTCGTCGTGTCGATCCCGTTCTTCAACCAGTCGATGTACGCGGGTCCGGTGGCGACCCACCTGCCTCAGATCGGGGACGTCTCCTACTTCGTCAGCTTCATCGTGGCCGGCGGCGTGTACTGGCTGTGGACGCGGGGACGCCCTGTCACCGCGTGAGACGGAGACGATGACGGGCCGCTCCGATGCCGGAGCGGCCCGTGGCGTCTACCGGCTCAACTCAGGCGCTTTAAGCCCTCGAAGGGATTGCGGCATGCCCGGCAATAATAGATGGATCGGCAGGCGGCGGGGCCGAAGAGACTCTCCGCCACCACGTCGGACGACCCGCACCAGGGGCAGTGCGGGAGCGCATCTGGCGGCGGCGGGGGAGCAATCCCGCGGCTTCGAAGGGCCGCATGGCAGGCGGGCCGGATGCGGTCGCTGGTCCACCCGGTGCGGCTCGTGAACACCACACGGATCGCGGTCGCGCGATCCGACAGGGCGGCCACAAGCCGTCGGAAGGCATCTTCGCGCATGATTTCAAGGGCGGGACAGCCGACGAAGGTCGGAATGAGCGTCACCTGGATCCCGTCCGGCGTCACCGATACCGCATCCACCATGCCGAGATCCACGACACTCACACCCGGCATCTCGGGGTCGGATACCAAAGACAGCACCCGGTAGACGTCGTCTTCGGTAACCGGGGCGGATTTGGCGACCTGTGTTCCCTTCACCATGATGCGCCCGGATCCATCCGCACGACTTCCGATGCGTCGGCCAAGAGCGCGTCCAGCTCCGGCGTGTGCTGACCAAGCCGTCCATTCCGGAACAGGGCCGCGCCCGGTACGTCAAGTCCGAGGGCGAGAAGCCGCCGACTCACGCGGTCGAGCCACTCCTGCCCGAGACTGTCGGCATCCGGGAGAAGTCCTGTCCGGCGCCATCCCGACTGCCAGGGGGCGGAATACGCGAGGTCACCGGCGTCCGCGAACGCGCGCTCAAAACCATGTTGGAGCCGCCGGCGCGCGTCGCCGTCGGTTCCTTTCCCCGCTTCGAAGGCGCGCAACCACGCCTCGTGATGAAGAAGGTGGTAATGCTCCTCGCGCCGGATGCTGCGGGCACTCTCGGCGAGCGGCGCATAGCTCGACTGGACGGCGCGATCGAGACGAAGGCTCTCGAAAGTGTCGTAGAGGTAGTGGCGGCCGAGTGCATAGGCCCAGTCAAAATGCGGCAGCTCCCGATAGGAGCCGGGACCATTCTGCCGCTCGACCAGCACGCTGTTGCGCCGTGCACTCGCCGGACGCAGGTGGGCGAGACTGTCCCGCGCTCCGGCGCCGAGGTCGGCTAGCAGCCCGTAATAGGTGGCGGCATGTCCCATCTCATCCTGGGCGATGGAGGAGAAGGCCACGTCTTCTTCAAAGTGCGGAGCGACGCCGAGCCACTCCGACGCGCGAAGCGCCACCACGAAGTCATCGTCCGCCATTTGCCACAGCAGTTCGACCAATAGGCTTTGGGCTTCCGGCTGCAGGATCATGGATTGCCTCCCTCGAGACGGTTCGATCGCCCCGGCGTTACGCCATCGTATCTGGTGTCATTGCGTGCTGGTGGTATCGACGCCACTTATGAACCAGGTATTGATAGTCCGCCGTTTCCCGATAGGACTTGTCCCCGCGAAACAGGCCATCGCCATTTTCAAGCATGAAAATGGCCTCACGGGGAATGACCCACAGGCCGTAGAGGGGTCCGCGGCGCAGAAAGTTCTCACGGGCGAGCATGATGGCCATCTCGGGCGAGCCGGCGACGAAGCTTCCCCGCTGCACATAGGCCCCGTGCGGCTCCAGGCGCGCGAACACCTCGTACACGACGCCGTCGGCGTCCCGTCCGGTGACTGGATGCTCTTCGTGCTCCGACATCAGGAAGCCGCCCCCTTCCCGGCGTCCGTGAGGAGGCGGCGGACCCAGGCCCCCTCTTCGTACGACGTCTGGCGCAGGCGGAGACGTGCGCCGGACCGCGGGCCGCGGTTGTTGATGACAGCGCGCCACAACTCCCAGTCGGGCGGGGTGTAGGTCCACTGACGGCTCTGGGGGTCCTGATGGAGGCTCGGGTCGGGAATCGTAAACCCGAGCGCCCGGATGCGGGGAACGTACTTGGACAGGTAGCGCTGCCGGAGTTCCTCATTGCTACGGCTGCGGATCCGAAATCGGAGGGCAGCCGCCTGGTGCGAGGTCGGCGACCCCACATCCGGGGGGCCGAAAAACATCATGAGAGACGGCCACCACCGATGCAGCGCGTCTTGGAAGAGGGCTCGCTGGGCGGGCGTTCCCTCGGCGAGTGCCATGCAGATGCTCTCGCCATGCTGGATGTGAAAGCCCTCTTCCTCGACGATACGCCGGAGCGCCCGGGTATAGGGGGCATAGGATCCGCCGAGGAGCATGCCCTGGGTAATGATAGCCGCACCGTCTACGAGCCAGCCGATAAGGCCGGCGTCGGCCCAGGTCGGAACCTCCAGGTGAAACACGTTGTGAAACTTCTGCCGGCCGGAAAATAGGTCGGCCATAATGTGTTCGCGGTTTCTTCCAAGCGGTGCCATCAGGTCCTCGACGACCCGGATCAGGATCTGTCCGTGGCCGGCCTCATCCTGCACCTTCGCCATCAGGGCGAGCTTGCGATAGAGGGTCGGTGCACGGGGCACCCACTCCTTTTCAGGCAGGGTGCCCATGATCTCACTCACGCCGTGCAGGGTGATGAGACGGATGAGCTCGGACCGGTACGCGTCGGGCATAAAGTCTCCGGCTTCAATCTTGTCGCCCGCATCCAGGCGGGCCATGAAGTCCAGGGTGCGATCATCGTCCATCAGGCGCCCTCCCGTCGCTCAGGCGCGGGTCATGTGCCAACCGACTCCAGCGAACACGAAAGACGACCGGTAAGGGAGGGCCGAACGGCCCCGCTTGGAGGGGCCGGGTGACCCTGGAGGCCCCAAAAACGGGGACCAGAGCGGCTCCCGGGGCCTTGGTACAATAGGAGCACACGGCGCTTGTCGCTCGGAGGCGGTCAGATGGCGGAGACGAGAGTCCGGCCTTACCGGGCTAGCACGGATTTCAGAGCGGTGCTGGACGCGCAGTGCGACCTCTACGCCCTGAACTTTCCCCGCTTTGTCTGCACTCCCCAGTTCGTGGCCGAGCAGGGAGCCCGGCTCCGGCAGGCAGCGCGCCGCCCGTACGAACACCAGCTCTTCGTACTGGACGACGGCGGTCAGGTGGTCGGCTTTATCTGGACGGTCATCCGCATGGATCTGCAGGGCGCCTTCGGATCCGTGGACCAGATCTACCTGCAGCCACCGTACCGGGGCCGGCACCTGGGGGAGCTTCTGCTTGATGCCGCCCATCATCATCTGCGCACGGCCGGTGTCAATTACGTGCGCCTGTTTGTGACCGATAGCAATGCGGGTGCGGTGCAGCTCTACCGCCGGACCGGCTACGAAATTATCCGCCTCGAAATGGAGCGGCCGCTTTAGCGGGCGCGCCGGGAAAACACGCGCGAGACGATAAGGTCGTATTCTTCCACGTGAAAGCGGCGCGCCGCCAACAAGAAGAGGGCCGTGCCGATCACCATCATCAAGACGAGGGCCGCCGCCCGCACGGCAAAGTGCGCCGAGTCCACCCAGGCCAGCACCAGGTAGCGGGTCATGGCGACTCCGATCGCCATGACGAGAGCTGCCAGCAGGGTGCGAAGCCCGGTCCGCAGCATGCGGGTGGCGCCGATAGGCCCGAAGCGTCGCCGCATCATGTGCATCAGCAGCAAGAGATTGGTCCACCCGGTCATCGCATACGCCAGCGCCAGCCCCGCCTGCTGCAGGGGTCCCATCAAGAGGACACTGGCCACAAACCCGACCCCAATGGCCACCACGCCCACCGCGACCGGCGTGCGCGTGTCCTGATAGGCGTAGAACCCGCGCGCGATAACCTCCATGGCCCCGTACGGCAGAATGCCGAGCACATAGAAGCCGAGCGCGCCGGCCGTGACGGTGACGTCGTGGGCGGTGAAGCGACCATGCTGGAACATCACGGCCACGAGCGGGACGCGCAGGAGCCAAAAGCCGACGGTCGCCGGGACCGACACGAAGATGATCACCCGCATGGCGCCTGACAGGTACCGGTAGAAAGTGTCGCGATCTCCGGCCGACGCCACCTCCGCCAGATTGGGCAGAATCGCGATGGCCAGCGCCGCGGCCAGGCTGACCGGCACCATCATGATGCGGCTCGCGAGATTCAAGGCGTTGATGCTGCCGGCTGGGAGCAGCGACCCGAAAAAGGTCTGGTTGACAATCAAATTGATCTGGCCGAGCCCGACCCCGAACATGATGGGCAGCATGAGTCGCCCCACGGTGCGGAGGCCGGTATGGCCCGGGTCCCAGACCACGGCGTAGTGAAACCCCAGGCGCGAAACGGCGTATACTTCCAGCAGGAAGTTCACGAAGGCGCCCACGAGGACGCCCCAGGCAAAGGCCTGGATGCCCCAGAGATGGCCGAACAGGAAGCCGAGCGCGATGATCCCGATGTTATATAAGAGCGGCCCGACGGCGGTGGCCCAAAAGCTCTTGCGGGCATACTGCGCTCCCACCAGCACCCCGTTCAGTCCATGGAACAGGACGGCGATGAGCATGATGCGCGTGAGGTAGGCGGTGGCCCGGATGGCCTCGGGATTTCCGTTGAAGCCGACGGCCACCACCCGCACCACCAGCGGAGCCAGGATCTCCGCGACCGCGAGGACCGGCAGGAGTCCCGCCACAATGATGGTGAGCGACGCGTTCAGGACCCGTTCCGCCTCGCGATGTTCCCCACGGTTCAGGTAACCCGCCATGACGGGCACAAACGCTGAGCTGATGGCACCGCCGATGAGGAGCAGATACAGGGTGTCGGGCAGGACGTAGGCAGCGTTGTAGTGGTCGACCGTCGCGGTCTGCCCGAAGAAGTCGGCAATCAGGGAGGCACGGACGAATCCCAAGAGACGAGAGGCGATAGTAGCGGCGGTGATGAGGGTCGCGGCCCACATGATGTGTCTGACCTGGCCCTCGTCGCGGGACATGTGGTGCCTCCCCATGCCCGCTATTATTTCATAGCCGGATTTGCGGCGAGAACGGGGGAAGTCCCGGCAAAAAGCATTGAGAACTGCTGGTGGCATGGAGTACCATGGCAGTGATGAGCCCTCTGGATTCGGCGCACCTGGTCGCGGTGCACAACCCGGGCCGATTTGACGGATGATGTCCTGAACTGCGAGCGCGGGACGGACGCTGACCGGGTGGGGGTGCCGCGATACCGCCTAATTTGTGGTCCGGCGTTTCGACGGCTAACACGTGTGGTGATGACGCACCAGCGAAGAGCGCGCCTTCTTCTCCGACCTGACGGGTCGGGCCCCGATCACAACCTGAAGACCACGGGTCAGGACCGCTGCGGGGTGGGCACGACGCGCAGCCCGGCACCCGCCAGGAATGGAACCGCCTTTGGAACCCGAACACGTATGGCAGGATCTGCCGCTCCCTCCCAAAGGGGTGCGGAAGTCGGGAGGAGCATGACGGGTGGATAGAGAGCTGGCGCTCGAAATGGTGCGGGTCACGGAGGCCGCTGCCATCGCCGCCGCCCGGGTGATGGGACGCGGCGACAAGATCGCAGCCGATCAGGCGGCGGTGGACGCCATGCGGAGCGCCCTCAGGACGGTGGCGATTCAGGGGCGGGTCGTAATTGGCGAAGGCGAGCTGGATGAGGCCCCCATGCTGTTCATTGGAGAGCAGGTGGGCAACGGCGACGGCGATCCGGTCGACGTGGCCGTCGACCCGCTCGAGGGCACCAATCTGGTCGCGAAGGGCATGAACGGAGCCATCGCCGTCATGGCCATCGGTCCCGCCGGGAGCCTCCTGCATGCTCCCGACATGTACATGGACAAATTAGTGACGGGATCCGCCGGGCGAGGTGTGATGGATCTGGATGCCCCGATCGGCGACAATCTGCGGGCACTGGCACACGCAAGCGGACGCCCGGTGAACGATCTGACAGTGGTCGTGCTGGACCGGGACCGGCATCGTGAACTCATCGCGGGCATCCGTGACGCGGGCGCCCGGATCAAGCTCATCAGCGATGGCGATGTCACCCCGGCGGTGGCGGCATGCCTCGAGGGTTCGGGGGTTGACATGCTGGCCGGGAGCGGCGGTGCGCCCGAAGGTGTGCTGGCGGCGGCGGCGGTGAAGTGCCTGGAAGGCGAAATGGTGGCGCGGCTCCTCCCCGAAGATGACATCCAGCGTGAACGTGCGGAGGCCATGGGCGTCCGGCCGATTGACCGGATCCTGCGTCTTGATGACTTAATCCGCGGAGACGACGTCTTGTTTGTGGCGACTGCCATCACCGATGGAGATTTTCTGCATGGGGTCCGGTACACGAAGGACGCAACGCGCACCGAAAGTGTCGTCATGCGCTCTCTGACGGGAACCGTGCGATTTGTCGAAGCCGAGCACCGGCTCGAAAAGAAGCGGCGTTTCGGGCGAACCCCGGACGCGGGAAGGATGCGTGCTTAATGGCGAATGACCCGACCGAGGAGGTCAAGAAGCCGACGCGTCGACGTCGGACCCAGACCGAGGCATCGCCGGAGTTAGAGAGCGTCGAAGTAGCAGCCACGCCCGCGGCGGAAACCGTCGCAGCGGCCGAATCTGCCCCCAAGCGGCGGGGGCGTCCTCGCAAGAGCCCTGTCGAATCGGCCCCGGATCCGGCTCCTGAGACGGCAGCCGTTCCGAAGACTCGGCGGAGAAGGACTTCCACCCGCGGCGCGGCCGCGGCTTCGGAGGCGACGGTTCCGCAGATGACACCGGAGATGGCGCCCGATCGAGCTCCCGTTACGACGGCACCCGCCGCGCCGGTGGCTCCTGCTCCCTCTCCAGATCCCGTGGCCGTCATTCCCGAGGCGCCGGTGACGGGTGACTCGGAGGCCGCGATCGCTCCGCCGAAATCCCCCGAGTCGGTTCCGCAGGCGGTGAACGGGCAGTCTCGTGTCCCGAGACCCTCCGTGCGGCCCGTGCCCCCAATGGGACCGCGCGGGCAGCGAGGCGGACGCAACGACCGGTTTCGCGACCGGCAGCGGGGCCCGGCCCCCAATGGCCGCCGTGATGACCGCAGAGGCGTCCCGCGCGAGAATCGGGAGCCGCGCGAAATGCGGGAATTTCGCGAGCCCCGGGAGGCGCGCGACACGCGCGAACCCCGGGAGCCGCAGCTTACGATTACGCAGCTCGAGGAAATGCCGCTCCTCGACCTCTACAAGATGGCCAAGGCCCTTGATATCGCGGATTACCGGTCGGTCACCAAGTCTGACCTCATGTGGGAGATTCTCCGCGCTCGGACTCATCGGGACGGTCTCATCTTTGCCCAGGGTCTTTTGGATGTCGTCGGCGACTTCGGCTTCCTCCGGCCGGCGGACTTTGCCCGCAGCCGCGAGGACGTCTACGTGTCGGGATCTCAGATCCGCCGGTTCGATCTGCGTCCCGGGGACCTCGTGTCCGGTCAGGCGCGGCCGCCCAAAGAGGGAGAGCGCTACTTTGCTCTCCTGCGCGTGGAGGGTGTGAACGGTCTCTCCCCCGAGAAGGCGGCCGAACGCATCGATTTTGACGCGCTCACGCCTGTCTTCCCCGACCAGCGTTATCGGCTCGAAGTGACACGGGACGAGTTAGCCACACGCTTGGTCGACATCATCGCCCCCATCGGGATGGGTCAGCGTGGCCTGTTGGTGGCGCCCCCCAAGGCCGGCAAGACCGTACTCCTGAAGAAGATCGCCAACGCCATCGTGCACAACCATCCGGAGGTTCACCTCATCGTCCTCTTGATTGACGAGCGCCCGGAAGAGGTCACGGACATGCAGCGCTCCGTGCGTGGCGAGGTGGCCAGTTCGACCTTCGACGAACCACCGGAGGATCACATCCGCGTGGCCGAGATGGTGTTAGAGCGTGCGAAACGGCTGGTGGAGACGGGACGCGACGTGGTCATCATGCTCGACTCCATCACGCGCCTGGCCCGCGCGTACAATCTGACGATCCCGCCATCGGGCCGCACTTTGTCAGGGGGCATGGACCCCGCGGCGCTGCACAAACCCAAGCGTTTCTTCGGTGCGGCCCGCAATCTGGAGCAAGGCGGAAGTCTCACCATCCTGGCCACCGCGCTGGTGGAAACCGGCTCGCGGATGGACGACCTCATCTATGAGGAGTTCAAGGGCACCGGCAACATGGAACTGCATCTCGACCGGCGTCTGGCCGAGCGCCGCATCTTCCCGGCTATCGACATCAAGCGGTCCGGCACTCGCAAGGAGGAACTCTTGCTGTCGGCCGAGGAGCTCGAAGCCATGTGGGCGATCCGAAAGGCGATTCACAAGCTTGATACCCCGGAGGCGACGGAGCTTCTCATGAGCAACCTGAAGCGCACCCGAGCCAACGCCGACTTCTTCCGGGCCTTTGCGGCCATGGCGGAAAACGGCGGTTAGCCAAGGAAGCCGGATTGCCGGCCGGCCGCACTTCTGGTAACATGGATCAGCTTTCAGAGGCGTCAACTTTACGTCGGGGAGGGATAACCATGCGCGACGAGATTCATCCCCGATACGCCCGCACTACGGTCACATGCTCCTGCGGCGCCACCTATACGGTTGGATCGACCCGGGAGAACATGCATGTGGAGGTCTGCGGTCGATGCCATCCCGTCTATACAGGCGGCGGTCAGCGGCTCGTGGACACGGGCGGCCGGGTGGAACGATTCAAGCGCAAGTACGGCTTGAAATAACAGGACAGAGCCGTACGGCTCTGTTTTTGTTTTGGTCTCGAACCCTGGACGGAAAAGAGGCAGCCCACGATGGATGCGCGGATGCTGAGCCGCTTGAACGACATGGACCAGGATCGCCAGGCGTTGGAAGAACGCATGGCCGACCCGGCCGTGATAGGCGACCCCGCTGAGTCACGGCGCCTCGGCCGCCGACTCCGCCACCTGACCCCCATCCTGAACCGTTATCAGGAATGGCGGCGCATCGAGCGGGAAACCGCGGAGCTGAAAAGGATGGTGCGTGAGGAGTCGGACGAGGATCTGCGGGCGTTCGCGGAGGAGGAACTCGACAGGCTCCGGGTGCGGCTCGCGGAGCTGGAGGCCGACCTTCAGCTCGACCTCATCCCGCGCGATCCCGACGACGACAAGAATGTGCTCGTGGAAATCCGAGCCGGCGCTGGTGGCGAAGAGGCGGCGCTGTTTGCGGCTGAACTCATGCGCATGTACCTCCGATACGCAGAGCGTCACGGATGGCGCAGCGAGTTTCTCTCCGAAAACCCCACGGATATCGGCGGCATGAAGGAGGTCGTCTTATTAATTGAAGGCGACGGCGCGTTCAGTCGCCTCAAATACGAGCGCGGGGTGCATCGCGTGCAGCGCATCCCGTCTACGGAGTCCGGCGGGCGCATCCACACTTCGACCGCCACCGTGGCCGTGCTGCCCGAGGTGGAGGAAGTCGAACTCGAGATCAATCCCGACGATCTGAAGGTGGAAACCATGCGGTCCGGGGGCGCCGGCGGGCAGCACGTCAACAAGACCGAGTCCGCCGTCCGCATCACGCATCTCCCAACCGGCATCTCCGTGCACAGCCAGGACGAGCGTTCGCAGCATAAAAATCGGGACCGGGCCATGCACATCCTGCGCGCTCGCCTCAAAGAACGCTTCGAGGACGAGCAGGCGTCGGAGGTGGCAAAAAACCGCCGATCCCAGGTGGGGACCGGCGATCGGTCCGAGCGCGTCCGCACCTATAATTTCCCTCAGGGGCGTGTCACCGACCACCGCGTGGGTCTTACGCTGCACCGGCTCGAAAGCGTCCTCGACGGAGACCTCGATGAGCTTATCACGGCGCTTAACCACCAGGCCGAGCAAGAGCGCCTGCAGATGGGCATGGAGAGTCTCGGATGATCGGGACCAGATCGTGATGAGGGCAGACCCCGATCTGCGCGAGGCTGTCACCGCGCTCGCCCGCGCGGGCATCCCCGACCCCGAACGCGAGGTCATCCTGCTCTTGCTGGCCGCGACGGGACAGGATCGCGAATCGTTGTACCGGGACGGTCCGGCGATGAGTCCGGGATCGCGGGCGAAATTTCGCGAGCTTTTTCGCCGCCGCGCCATGCGGGAGCCGTTGCCGTATCTGACGGGCCGGCGGGAATTCTACGGACTTGACCTGGCCGTGTCACCGAAGGTGCTGATTCCTCGCCCCGAGACCGAGACACTGGTCGATAGAGCTCTCAGCGTGATACCTCCCCGCCCGGGCCGGGTGGTGGACGTGGGGACCGGATCGGGGGCCGTCGCCTTGGCCATCGCCTCGGCGGGACATGCCGGCTGGTCAGTGGAGGCCGTTGATCTCGACCTCAGCGCCCTATCCGTGGCTCGGGCTAACCGTGCCAGGCTCGGCCTGCCCATCAAGATTTATCCCTCGGATCTCCTGAGCCAGGTCGAGCCGGGACTCCTCGCCGTGGTGGCGAACCTGCCCTATGTGGGTCTGGACGACCCGGTCGATCCCGAAGTCCGTTTTGAGCCCCGGCAGGCCGTCTTTGCGCTTGAGGGTGGTGTACAGCTCATCGAGCGGCTCGTCCATCAGGCTCCCATGAAGCTCGTCGCCGACGGGGTCCTCCTGGTGGAGGTGGGAGCCGGACAGGCAGGGCCGGTGGCGAGGTCGATGCGGGGCGCGGGATTTGACGTGGGACCGCCGGCCGTAGACTTAGGCGGCCAGGAACGCGTGGTCTGGGGGGTGTGGAAGACGTGATGAACGACGCCGACGACGTCATCTCCGTGGGCGATCTGAAGGCACGGTTGCAGACCGGCGCCCCTACGGTTTTGATAGATGTCCGTCTGGCCAAGGTGGGCACCATTCCGGGGGCTCTGCAGATTCCCGTGACGGATCTGGAGGACGAGCCGCGCGAGTACCCCGCGGACGCGCTGTTGGTCGTGTTCTGCCAGCATGGCCATGGCGCGAGCGAATACGCCCAGGAAGTGCTGAGAGAGCAGGGCTACGCGAACGTGGCCCGCCTCGTGGGTGGGGTGGATGCCTGGATCCGGGCCGAAGGGCCCTGAGCATGGCAATCTCGGCAGGCGGGTGGCTGTCGGTCGGGGTGTTCTTAGGTCTTTACGTGGTGCTGGTCACCGAATGGGTGCATCGGGCGGTGGCAGCGCTGATGGGTGCGGTGGCGGTGGTGGGCCTGGGGCTCCTGTCGCCGGGGGCGGCGGCGCGGGCGCTCAATCTGAACACGCTGGTGCTCCTGTTGGCCATGATGCTGATGGTGGTCATCCTGGAGCAGGAGGGTCTCTTCGTGTGGCTCGCGGAGCGGGCCGAAAGGTGGGGCGCCGGCAGTCCCCGGCGCGTGCTCTTTTTCTTCATGCTGATGACAGCGGCCGCGTCGGCGTTTCTACCGAACGTGACGGTGGTCCTGATGGTGGGTCCTGCCCTCATCTCGCTGGCCGAAGGCTTCGGACTCCACCCGCCGCCCATCCTGATTCTGAGCGTGGTGGTATCGAATCTGGGCGGCATGGCCACCCTCATCGGCGACCCGCCGAACCTCCTCATCGGCACGGCCTCGTCCATGACTTTCCTCGACTTCCTCCGCTACCTCGGCCCATTGGCCGTGGTGCTGACGATGCTGACGGTATTTTGGCTGCTCGGGAAGAGATCCCCGCGCGTACACAACGCCTCCGATCGCGAGCCCATCTTTCTTCATCAGCCATCGCACCACGTCCGCATGCTCCTCATCCTCTTTGGCGTGATGGCGGCCTCGTTCGTCCTGCAGCCCCAAATCGGCCTGCCCATCGGATTGCTGGCCCTTTTGGGGGCGCTCCTGGCGGTGATGGTGGTGGGTTCGGACTTCGATCAGCTTGTGGCCCGCGTCGACTGGTCGACCCTCATCTTCTTTGGCGGGCTGTTTGTGGTGGTGGCGGCCATGGTGCAGCAGGGCGTCGTGGCATCCCTGGCCACGTTCATCCTGGATCGGCACCTCGGTCTGGGGCTTCCCGTAGTGGTGCTCCTGGGCGCAGCCGTGCTCTCCGCCATCCTGGACAGTCTGCCCATCGTGGCCGCCATGATCCCGCTCGTGGACCGCTTGACGGCGGGACACGCCGGATATTTTCCCGGGATCTGGGTGGCATTGGCCGTCGGGGCTGCGGTCGGCGGCAACGCGACTCTGTACGGGGCAGCGGCCAATGTGGTAGCCGGCAGCCTCGCCAAGGCGCGCGGCTACCGGTTAAGCTTTAGGGACTGGATCCGGGTGGCAGGACCTTTGACGGCCGGCCTGGTGGTGGTGTCTGTGGCATGGATATGGGTCGGAGGCTTCCTGAAGTGAGACGCGTGGTGGGTGAGGACGGAATCCGGGAGGCGGCGGCGCTACTCTGCGCGGGGGGCATCGTGGCCTTTCCGACCGAAACTGTATACGGTCTCGGCGCGGATGCACTCTCCGACACCGCCGTGCGGCGCATCTTCGCCGCCAAGGGCCGGCCCTCCGACAATCCGCTCATCGTGCATGTGGCCGACCAGGAGGGCGCACGGCGGCTCGCCCGCCGCTGGTCCGATCTGGCGGAGCGTCTCGCTGCCCGCTTCTGGCCGGGACCTCTCACCCTGGTGGTGCCCGCGCGACCGGAGGTCGCTTCTGCCGCTCGCGCGGGCCTCGACACCGTGGGCGTACGCTGCCCGAATCACCCCTTGGCACTCCGGCTGCTGCGAGCGGCCGCGCTTCCGCTGGCGGCACCATCGGCGAACCGGTCGGGTCGTCCGAGCCCAACCACCGCCGAGGCGGTGCTGGAGGATCTCGCCGGAGCGGACGGACTGGTGTTGGACGGCGGCCCGAGCGGCATCGGGGTTGAGTCGACGGTCGTCGACGTGTCCACGGGCATGCCGGTGCTGCTGCGACCGGGGGGGCTCGGCCGGGAGGAGCTGGAGGCGGTGGCCGGGCCTCTTTTGAGCGTCGGGGACGGCGCCGGGGCACCGCGGGCGCCCGGCATGAAGTACCGGCACTATGCGCCCACCCTTCCCGTCCGGCTCCTCCGCTTGCAGCCTGAGGCTGCCATCGAGATGATCCGCACGCACTTTGACCCCGCCGATACCGCGGTTTTGGCCGCGACGGCGGTCCGGCAAGCCCTGACGGCCTACCGGGGGGTGGATCTGGGTCCGGACGCCGACAGCGCGGCGGCAGGCCTCTTTGAAGGCTTGCGCCGGCTGGAGCGGGAGCCGGGCCTCGTGCGTATTGTCGCCGTCTGGTCCGAGACGCGCGGCCGCGGACTGGCGGTGATGAATCGCCTGGAGAAGGCGGCCGGGGAGGGGCACCATGTCTGAAGGGGGCACGGTCCTATTTGTCTGCACGGGCAATACGTGCCGGAGCCCGTTGGCCCAGGGATTGTGGACAGCGCTTCATCCCGGGGCCCGGGCATCGTCCGCCGGGGTCGGGGCGTGGCCGGGATCCCCGGCGGCGGCCGCGGCCCAGCGGGTGGCGCTCGAATACGGGGTGGATCTGTCCGGGCACCGCTCTCGCCACGTGCGTGACGTCGTGGAGCCGGTCCGGCGCGTGTTCGTGATGACGCGTGAGCAGGCGGAGGAGGTGGTGCGGATGCGGCCGGAGTGGGAGTCGCGCGTGGAGCTCCTGACCGAGGCGGCGGGCGAAAGGGGTGACATTCCAGACCCGCTCGGAGCAGGCCTCGAAGTCTATCGCGGCCTGGCGGAGCGGCTTTTGGGGTTGATGCGGCGGATTCAGGAGTGACGTGCGGAGACAGTCAGGCAGACATTGCTTGAAGGACGAAGGAGGCAACCACCGGTGCGAATTGCCATTGGCGCTGACCACGCGGGCTTTCCCTTGAAGGAGCCCACGGTCCGCTGGCTCATGGAGCGGGGCTACGATGTGCACGATGTAGGTACGTTCGACGAGGGGGTGTCAGTTGACTACCCCGACTTTGCCGCCAGGGTGACCGAGTCGGTTGCGGCCGGGGAGGCCACCTTTGGCGTTCTCTTCTGCGGAACCGGGCTCGGCATGGCCATCGCCGCCAATAAGGCGCGGGGCATTCGGGCGGTGACCTGCCACGATGTGCTCTCGGCGCGGTTGGCGCGGCAGCACAACGATGCCAACGTGCTCACGATGGGTGGTCGGATTGCCGCGCCAGCGCTCGCCCAGGAGGTATTGGCGACGTTCTTGGAGACACGGTTTGACGGGGGCCGGCACCAGCGTCGGGTGGAGGAGATTGCCGGATTGGAGCGAAGCTAACGACCGACCGGTAGCAGGCCGCGAGTTGCATGGAGGTGGATGGTCGGTTGTTGAAGGTGCTGGAGCACCCCCTCTTGGCGGTGCACGTGTCTCGACTTCGGGCAGAAGAGACGGAAGCGGACGCGTTCCGCCGCCACCTCACGGCCATCGCACGGCTCATGGCCTATCCGGTGCTGGTGGATCTGCCGGTGGAGGGATATGAGCTCAGAACACCTCTCGGCAGCGCCACCGGCCACCGGCTGGTCCAGGTCCCGGTGCTGGTTCCCGTGCTGAGGGCGGGCCTCGGCATGGTGGAGGCTTTTTTGGACCTAGTGCCGGATGCGGTGGTGTCGCACCTGGGCCTTTATCGAGACCATGTCACCAAGGAGCCCGTGCGCTACTACACGAATTTCCCGCGGGGGTTGATGGCCCATCCCGTCCTGTTGCTGGATCCGATGCTGGCAACCGGCGGATCGGCCGTGGACGCCTTAACGCTCCTCAAGCAGGAGGGGGCGCGTGACCTGCGGCTCGTAAATGTCATCGCGGCGCCGGAGGGCATCCGCCGGGTTAGTGCCGAGCATCCGGATGTGTCCATCTACGCGGCGGCCGTCGATGAGCGGTTGAACGATCAGGCATACATCGTTCCGGGGCTGGGAGACGCCGGCGACCGGCAGTTCGGCACCCTGCCCTAGACGGTTCCCGGGTCCGGTGACTTTGTGCCTTGTTTCACTTATAGACTTGTTGGCCCCGCAGGCGTCCGTTATAATTCAGGCGGTGTTCTTGGAGTCGCATCCGGAACCGACACGGCCCGCCGCGTGTTGACATAGCCCACCGCCGTCCTTGGAGTGCAGGACCCCGATGGGGTTTTTTGTGTAAACGCGGAGGCGGAACATGGACCGAGACCCGCGCACGCGAATGCTGGTGCGGGGTGCGGCCGCCGGCGGCGAGATGGTGTTCTGGTTTCTGTTGGGGTTCTTCGCGGGACGATGGCTCGACGGGGTCTTGCACACGACCCCCTGGCTGACCGTGGTGGGTATCCTCCTCGGCTTCGCCGGCGGCATTTGGGCCATGTACCGGGTGTTAACCACCAAGGGCAGGGACTAGGCACATGCGGTATGACAGGGCTTTGGCCCTCACGCATCGGGGATTCTGGGTACTGGCGGGACTCGGCGTGGCGGCCTACCTGACGCCTTCGGTAAAGGGTTTGGGCCTATCGTTTCTGGTCGGGTTGCTGATGGGGCTCCTGAACGTGCGGATGCTGTCGTCGTCGTTTCGGCGCGGGTTGAAAATCCCTTCGCGGGCGGCGAGTTCGGCGCTGTCGATGGCGGGAATCCTGCGTCTGGTGCTGGTAATGGGTGTCATGGCCTGGCTTTTGACGACCCGGCCCGATGTCAAGCCGTGGCCGCTCGTCGGCGGATTCTTCATGCCGGAGGTTCTGTTCGCAGCGGCGCTCCTTTTTTTGAAGGGCCCGTACGACCCGAAACCCGGACACGAGGAGGATGTAGCGCGTGACTTTTAGCCTCACCGGGTTTGATTGGCATCTGGCCATCTATGTCTGGGTCAGTGTGGTGCTGACCGCGCTCTTCGCGTGGCTCATGACCCGCAAGGCGACGGCCGGGGTGCCGGGGCTCGCCCAAAGCCTGATGGAATTTGTCTTCGACTTCATCGGCGATCTGGCGCGGAGCTCGCTCGACCTGGAGCGCGACCCGGTGTTTCTGGAACTGCTGGTGATGATTTTCCTGTTCCTGGCGGTCGCCAATTTCCAGGGCATGATCCCGCTCCTGCACTCGCCCACAGCCAACCTGAACGTAACGGCCATGCTGGCGATTTCGGTTTTCATCCTCATGTGGTACTACGGATTTCGCGCCCATGGACTCGGCTATTTCCGTCACTGGACGCATCCCGAAGGGCCCATCGGGAAGGTGATGCTGCCGATCAACATCATCGAGGACTTTTCGAAACCGCTCACGCTGGCCTTCCGACTTTTCGGGAACATTCTGGTCGGCGAGATTTTCATGGAGATCATCGCTGGCTTCGGCCTTTACTACTACACGGGCGGGTTTGTCGCGGGATTCGTCTGGTGGGCCTTCACGGCGTTTGTGAACGTGGTGCAGGCCTTCATCTTCATGATCTTGACCCTCTCATACGTCGCCCAGTCGCAATCGCATTAACGGAGGTGCCTCCCATGGCAGTGCTGGTGAATATCGCCTCGGCTCGCGCAATCGGAGATGCAATCGGGTTCGGTGTCGCGGTGGCCGGAGGCGCCATCGGTGACGGCCTCGTGTTCAGCCGTCTGGTGGAGGGTGTGGCACGCCAGCCGGAGGCCCAGGGCCGCCTGATGGCGCTCGCGTTCATCGGCGTCGGGATCGTGGAGGCCCTGCCGATCATTAGCCTGGTGCTATTCCTCATCCACCTGATTGGATAAGCCCGGCGGGGAAGGGGTGTAGCCATGGCCTATCACATCAACATCCACCCGCTGGACATGCTGAACACCCTGATTGCGGTGTTGCTGCTGTTCTTTGTCTTGCGGCGGGTGGCGTTCCCCCCGCTTTTGAAGGCGATTCGGGACCGTCAGGCGCGCATCGAGAGCGACATCAAGGCGGCGGAGGATATCCGGCTGCAGGCGGAGGACTTGAAGAGCCAGCTTGACCAGCAGCTGAAGGACGTGCGGCAGCGGGCCGAAGCCGCGATGAACCGGGCGCTCCGCGATGCGGAGGCTGAGTCCGCCAAAATTCTGGACCGGGCGCGACAGGAATCGCGCCGGCTTGTCGAAGAGGCGCACACGGAGATTCAGGCCGAGCGCGACCAGGTATTGTCGACGGTCCGGACACAGGCGGTGGAGCTGGCAGTAGCGGTCGCCACCAAGGTGCTGGGGCAGGGGCTCACGGATGCCCAGAGTGAGAAGCTCCTGGAGCAGTTCCAGACCGAGGCGGAGCGGTCATGAAATATGGGGCCGCCGCGCGGCGGTATGCGCTGGCGCTCTGGCAAAGCCTTCCCGAGGCCGAGCGGGTCCCGGCGGGCGACGTCCTCGGGACGGCCGCCCGGGTTCTCACGGGCGGCCCCGCCTGGCAGATCCTGAAGAACCCGCTCGTGACTCCGCGCGCCAAGCAGCAAGTGGTGGGCGAACTGGTTGATCCCGCCCACCCCGTGTATCGGCTGTTGGCTATCGTCCTGCAAAACCGGCGGGAGGCGCTTATCGCCGACATTGCACAGGAGTACGACACCGAGATCATGCGGCGGCAGGGCCGGGTGCGGGCGGTCGTGCGCACGGCCGAGCCATTGCCGCCGGCCTGGATGAAGCGACTGCAAGAGACCCTGTCGCTGCGGCTCGGACAGGACGTGGTGTCCACCTACGAAGTCGATCCGACCCTTATCGGCGGCGTCGAGGTCAGGCTCCCCGGTCGGGTTCTTGATGGAACCATTCGCGGACGTCTGGCACGGCTCAAGGCCCAGTTGAAACGTGAGGTGTGAGTGGTGAAGCTTAAACCCGACGAGATTACGGACATCCTGAAGCGCCAGATCGAGCACTTTAACGAGCACCTCGCACTGGAAGAGGTGGGCACGGTGCTGACGGTCGGCGACGGCATTGCCATGGTCTACGGGCTCGAGCGCGCCATGGCGGGCGAGATGCTGACGTTTGAGAACGGCACGGCGGGCATGGTGCTCTCCCTCACGGAGGACAGCGTGGGCGTTGTGCTGATGGGCGAGGAAACGGGCATCAACGAGGGCGACCGCGTGCAGCGCACCGGCCGCGTGGTGGACGTACCGGTGGGTGAGGCGCTTGTAGGCCGGGTCGTCAATGCCATCGGGCAGCCGATCGACGGCAAGGGCGCCATCGAGGCGGCGGACCGCTGGCCGGTGGAGCGGCCCGCGCCGGGCATCATCGTCCGTCAGCCCGTCGACACACCCCTGCAGACAGGGCTTAAGGCTGTTGACTCCATGATCCCCATCGGCCGCGGTCAGCGCGAGCTCATCATCGGCGATCGGTCCACCGGCAAGACGGCGCTGGCCATCGACACCATCCTGAACCAGCAGGGTCAGGGCGTGACCTGTGTGTATGTGGCCATCGGTCAGAAGCAGTCGACCGTGGCTCGTATCGTGCGGACACTGGAAGACGCGGGCGCGATGGCGTATACGATCGTGGTTTCGGCCGCGGCCTCAGAGCCGGCGCCGCTGCAGTTCCTGGCGCCGTACGCCGGTTGCACCATGGGGGAGTATTTCCGCGACCGCGGCGAGGACGTGCTCGTGGTTTACGATGACCTCTCCAAGCATGCGGTCGCTTACCGCGCCATGAGCCTGCTGCTTCGGCGCCCGCCCGGGCGGGAGGCGTACCCCGGCGACGTGTTCTATCTGCACTCGCGCCTCCTAGAACGGGCGGCCCGATTGGCGGATGAGCACGGTGGTGGGAGCCTCACGGCCCTGCCCGTCATTGAGACCCAGGCGGGCGACATTTCCGCCTACATACCGACCAACGTCATCTCCATCACCGACGGGCAGATCTTCCTGGAGACCGACCTGTTCTTCGCGGGCTTCCGGCCGGCGGTCAACGTCGGCAATTCGGTGTCGCGCGTGGGCGGGGCAGCCCAGATTCGCGCGATGCGCCAGGTGGCGGGACGCCTTCGGCTGGACTTGGCCCAGTACCGTGAACTGGCGGCATTCACGCAGTTCGGGTCGGATCTGGACCGGGCCACGCAGGAGCGGCTGAACCGGGGCCAACGTCTCATGGAGGTTCTGAAGCAGCCTCAGTATCAGCCGATGCCCGTGGAGGAGCAGGTGGTGGTGCTGTATTCGGCCACCAACGGCTACCTGGACGACCTGCCGCTCACGGCGGTGCGGGAATTTGAGCGGGGCCTGCTTCGGCTCCTGCGCGAGGAGCATCCCGCCGTTCTTGATGCCATCCGCAGCGAGAAGGCGGTGTCGGACGCGACCGCCGAACAGTTGAAGGCGGCCATTGAATCCTTTAAGGGAACGATGGTGGTCTAATGCCGGCACTGGGGATTCAGGCGCTGAAGCGCAGGATTAGAAGCGTCGAGAACACGGCGCAGATTACCCGCGCGATGAAGCTCGTAGCGGGCGCGAAGCTCCGGCGCGCCCAGGAACGCGCGGAGCGTTCGCGCCGGTACTTCGACACCATCCGAGAGACCATGGCCCGAGCAGCGGACAGCGCGGGGTCGATGACGAAAAGCCCGCTGTTTGAAGCGCGTGAAGTGAGGCGCGAAGGCTTCGTGGTGGTGTCGTCGGATCGCGGCCTGGCCGGACCCTTCAACGCCAATGTGCTCCGACTTACGGCCGAGCAAATGAGGCGGAGTCCGGGGACGGTGGCCGTGTTTGCCGTGGGCCGCAAGGCCCGGGATGCTTACCGGCGTCGCGCCGTACCGATGCTGGGCGAATTCATCCAGCTCGGCGACGACCCCCACTACTTTCAGGCCAAGGCCATCGCGGACGCCATCATGGCACAGTATCTGGCGGGCGACGTGGACCGGGTGACGCTCGTATATACGGAATTCATCAACGCGATGATCCAGCGACCGAAGGCGGTCTCCCTCTTGCCGATGTCACCCGAGGATCTGAAGAGCGGTGCGGGGGCGGGAGCTGTTAGCGTGCAGTACGTGTTTGAGCCGGATCCGGAGACGGTGCTGGCCGACCTGGTTCCGCGGTACGTGGAAGTCCTACTCTACGGGGCGCTGTTGGAGTCGAAGGCCAGTGAGCACGGGGCGCGCATGACAGCCATGGACGCTGCCACCAAAAACTCAGAAGAGCTTCTGCGAACCATGACGTTGACCCGTAACCGCCTTCGCCAGGCTGCCATCACCCGCGAGATTGCGGAGCTGGTGGGCGGCGCGGCGGCGCTCGAATAATTCGCACGGGACGGAGAGGAGACAGCGCAATGGCGGAGAGTTTCGGACACGTGGTGGAAGTGAACGGACCGGTGGTCCAAGTCGAATTTCCGGCCGAGCATCTACCCGCCATCTATAACCAGGTGATCGTCGAAGACGAGGACCGCGACGCACCCGGCGAGGCGCCCGAGGCTACAACGCAGCGTAATCGAATAGAGCTCGCGCTCGAGGTCGTGCATCAGGTGGGCGACAACCGTGTAGCCTGCATTGCGATGGCGTCCACCGAGGGACTGGTGCGAGGCATGCGGGTGCGTGACACGGGTGAGCCTATCCGGGTGCCGGTGGGCGACGAGACGCTCGGCCGCATGTTCAACGTGCTGGGCCAGCCCATTGACGGCAAACCGGCGCCGGAAAACGTGCAGGTGCTGCCCATCCACCGACTGGCTCCCAGCTACACGGAGCAGTCGGTGGTGACCGAGATCTTCGAGACCGGGCTGAAGGTGGTAGACCTCCTGGCGCCCTACGCGAAAGGCGGCAAGGTGGGCCTGTTCGGCGGCGCCGGCGTGGGCAAGACCGTCTTGATCCAAGAGCTCATCCACAACATCGCGACCGAGCACGGCGGCTTCTCCGTGTTCGCCGGGGTGGGAGAGCGGAGCCGCGAGGGCAACGACCTTTACCGGGAGATGACGGAGTCCGGCGTCATTGATAAGACGGCTCTGGTTTACGGGCAGATGAACGAGCCGCCGGGGGTGCGCATGCGGGTTGGCCTGTCCGCCCTCACCATGGCAGAGTACTTCCGGGACGATGAGGGTCGGGACGTCCTACTGTTCATCGACAACATTTTCCGGTTCGTGCAGGCAGGTTCGGAGGTGTCGGCCCTGCTCGGCCGCATGCCGTCGGCCGTGGGCTACCAGCCCGTGCTGGCCACGGACGTAGGGGCGCTGGAAGAGCGCATCACGTCCACGAAGAAGGGCTCCATCACGTCGATTCAGGCGATCTATGTACCGGCCGACGACTACACGGACCCGGCACCCGCCACCACGTTCGCTCACCTTGACGCCACTACCAACCTGGAGAGGCGCATTTCGGAGAAGGGCATCTTCCCGGCCGTGGACCCCTTGGCGTCCACTTCCCGGATCCTGGACCCGACAGCCGTGGGCGAGGAGCACTATCGGGTGGCCCGGGGCGTGCAGGAAGTCCTGCAGCGCTACAAAGATCTGCAGGACATTATCTCCATCCTGGGCATGGACGAACTGTCCGACGACGATAAGCTCACCGTGTCCCGGGCTCGCAAGATCGAGCGCTTCCTGTCGCAGCCAATGTTCGTAGCGGAAGTTTTCACGGGTCAGGAAGGCCGCTACGTCCCGATAAAGGAGACCGTGCGGGGTTTCTCGGAGATCCTGGCAGGCAAGCATGATGACTTGCCGGAAATGGCGTTCTACATGGTGGGCGGCATCGACGACGTCATCGAAAAGGCGCAGAAGCTTTAAGGAGATCCACGATGGCAGACTACCCGCTTACGGTCGTCACGCCGGAAGGTGTGGTGTATGAGGGACCGGTCACGGAAATCATCCTGCGGGGCAGCGAGGGGGATCTTGGCGTCCTGGCCCATCACATGCCACTCGTGACAGCGGTTCTTCCCTGCGTGCTACACGTCGTCGAGACCGATGGCACAAGACGCCGCTTCGCCCTCGGCGGTGGTTTTCTGGAAGTGGGCCGCGAGGAGACGGTGGTGCTGGCCGATACGGCCGAGCCGTCCGAGCAGATAAACCGGAGCCGTGCGGAGGACGCGAGGCGCCGGGCTCAGGAGCGCATCGATCGCGGTGGGGTCGATCTCGACCTGGCGCGGGCGAGGGCCGCCCTGGCCCGCGCGGAGGCGAGGCTCGGCGCACTCGACGGCGAGTAAATGGCCGTCCCATCGCGCGACCAGGAGCGGGGGAAGCCCGCAGGCCTGTTCGGGCTTCCCCGCGCGGGGTTATTCCACCTGTTGGTTGTCTATCTCGTCTGGGGCAGCACCTATCTGGGCATCCGCCTGGCCGTGGAAGGCCCCCATGGCTTTCCACCGTTTTACCTAGGGGCCGTCCGGATGCTGCTCGGTGGTGGAGGGCTTCTGGCCTACGCCGTTATCCGGGGCCGGCCGGTGCGTTTTAGTACGCGGAGCTTGGCGGTGGCCGCTCTCTCGGGCGTCTTCTTATGGGTGGGTGGCAACGGGCTCGTGATGGTGGCCGAGCGGCATCTGCCCTCCGGTTACTCGGCCCTCGTGATGGGCGGCCTCCCAATCTGGGTCACCATCATCGGACTCTTTTCCGGACAGCGCCTACGACCGATCTTGGTCGCCGGCATGCTCATCGGCCTCGGGGGGCTTTACTTTCTGACCCGCACAAGTCTTCACCTCGCCACGGGCCATCAGATCTTGATTCTCCTGCTCGTCGCCGCCAGCTGGTGCTGGGCGCTCGGCATGTCGTTTCAACGCTGGTGGCTCACAACCACGGACGCCCAGGTGAGTTCGGCCTGGCAACAGCTGTTCGCCGGCGGGGTATTCGTCTTTTTGGCGCTCGTGACCCATGAACCCCTGCCCCATCCCGGTAGCACGGCCCTCATCGGCGCCGCGTACCTGGTGGTACTCGGGTCCTGGCTCGCGTTTACCTCGTTCATTTTGGCGACCCGCCTGCTGCCGATGACGGTGGTGACCACCTACTCCTACGTGAATCCGCTCGTGGCGGTCGTGCTCGGCGCTCTGGTGCTGGGGGAGCGGGTGACGTCCATGATGGCGGTGGGCGGATTCCTCCTCCTGCTGGGAGTAGGCGCCGTCATCCAGAGTCAGCGGACGCCGGCCCCGGTGCGGATGTCCGAGGCGACTCAGGGTTGAGCTGGATTCCCATGCGAACCTGAGGCATCAACCGCGACAGGTGGGACTCGTTGGCCTTGCCTGTCCCGGTTCTCTACCTCTACTCGGGAATGGTCCATGCCCAGTCGAGCATGTGGTCCTGTTCTGCTGCCCGTTGCATGCCCAGTTTCTCCATCACCCTGATGGAGGCCAGGTTGTCTGACAGGCACTCCGCGGTGATGGGTCTTACGGATGGCTGTTGCCACGCCCCATGGACGAAGGCACGGCCCATCTCCGTGGCATATCCCTGCCCCTGGTAGTTCGGCACGATGTCGTATCCGATTTCGACCGCGCCATCGTCGTCAGGCGGCGCTTTAAAGCCCATCGAGCCGATAACGACGCGGTCTCCGGTATGAACGATCATGCCGTTCCACCAGCCATAGCCAGGATGGCATCGTACGCGGGCCAAGGTGGTGGGCAACACCAAGTTACGGACGGGGTGGTTCGGGAACCCGGGAGCAAGCGTTGCCCCCACGATGGTTTCCAACGGTGAGGAATCATGCAGAACCGCGTCAATCAGCTCGGCGGTCCAGGACACCATTGGCAGCCGTTGGGTGCGCACGTCGGCCAATACGGTTCGTCCCCTGATTGTGTCACGGGGGACGTTTCGTCCGCCCTCCGTGACGAAGATGATGGTCGGCGCTCCGGTCGCCGTGGGGCTTGATCGACACGGGGAGGCGTCATCCCCCGGGATCCCTGTCGGGGGGGCGGCGGCCGGTGTGCGAGCCTCGCCCGCAGCCTGGCGGCGGGAGGGGACCCGTACTCGTGGTGGAACCTTCCTCGTTGTCCGTCCGATCCGGCTCGGCGCTGGCGCCTTCAGGTACGAAGAGCGGCAGGCGAATAAAGAAATGGGCGCCCCCTTCCGGGTTGTTGTAAGCCCCCACCCGACCCCCGTGGGCCTGCACGAGGGCCGCTACGATGGCAAGACCGAGGCCGGCGCCGCCGGTGGCACGGGTCCGGGAGGATTCGGCTCGGAAAAAGCGCTCGAAGACGCGTTCCGCGTCGGCCGGCAGGCCGGGGCCGTCATCGGTGACATCGACCTGAACCTCCGAGTCCACCTGGGCGACAACGAGCCGCGTGCGCGTGCCGGGCGGCGTGTGTGCGCGCACGTTCGCGAGCAGATTATCGAGTACTTGGCGGAGGCGCGCCGGATCTCCCAGCACCTCGACCGGCCGGCGCGCCTCCACCGTGACTGGCCACTCCGGGCCCACGAGTCGCGCCGCCTCGGCCGCGTCAAGGGCCACCTTCACGAGTTCGACCGGCTCGCGAGCGAGCGGCCGGCCTTCGTCAAGCCTCGCGAGGAGGAGCAGGTCTTCCACCAGACCGCCCATCCGGGCGCTCTCCCGCTCGATGCCGTGGATGACGCGCGCCAGGTCCTCCGGCCGATGTTGGGCGCCGCGCGAGAACAACTCGGCGTACGCGCGGACGGCTGCCACCGGGGTCCTCAATTCGTGGGAAGCATCAGCCACGAATTGCCGCAGGCGGGCCTCGGTGGCATCCCGGCGCGCAAAGGCGTCCTCGATGCGGTCGAGCATCAGGTTGAAGGCACGCGCAAGCCGCCCGAGTTCCGTATGGGGCGGGGGTTCTGGCACCCTCCGGTCGAGCTCGCCGGCGGTAATGGCGGCGGTTGCCGTTTCCATCGCCCGCAGTGGACGTAACCCGGCGTGGACGAGCCACCAGCCAAGCGCCACGGCGGCGGCCAGGGCGAAGGCCGCCACGGCCAGCTCTACGGCGATGAGGCGGTCGAGCACCCCGTTCACAGCCGTGAGGGGGTCGGCGAGGATGAGGTAGACCCCGTTCATAAGGGTCGAGACCTGCACGTGAAAGTCAGGCCCGCCGGCGGCCTGCGACGGGCGGTTGAAGTACTCCCATCCGGTGCCGGGATTCTTGATGGCGGCGGGCAGGGCGGGCCGGTAGGCTTTCCCGGCCAGGTAGGCGGGCGCGAGCTCGAAGATCTTGCCTGAAGCATAAATGCCGATGTACATGCCGGGCGCGTCCTGGGCGGCTATAGCGGGCGGGAGACCGCGGGCGAGACTCTCGTCCACCAGCACGGAGACGGGAGCGGCTGCGCGCTGCATCTCGGCCTCTACCTGGCGATAGAGCTCGGCGTGCAACGCCGAGTAGGTCGCGACCCCGAACACGGCCAGCGCCAGAAGCGCCACCAGTGTGGCGGCTGAGAGAAGCCGAGCCCGGAGCGACACGTCAGATCTCCGGATCCGGTTCGCGGAGTCGGTATCCGACGAGGCGCACGGTCTGAATGAGGGGCGGGCCCAGGCGGTCCAGCTTCTTGCGCAGATAGCTCACATACGTTTCGACGATGCTCGGATCGCCCCCAAAGTCGTAATGCCATACGTGATCGACAATCTGCGCTTTGGACAGCACCCGGCGTGGGTTTTGCAAGAAGAACCGCAGAAGCTGAAACTCCGTGGCCGACAGATGAATGGGGGAGCCGGCTCGAAACACCTCGTGCGTGTCCTCGTCCAGCACGACATCCGCAAACTCAAGCCGTGAGCGGTTGGTCTCGGCGTCATGCCCGGTCCGCCGCAGAATGGCGCGGACGCGGGCTACCACCTCCGCCAGCGCAAACGGTTTGGTTACATAGTCGTCCCCGCCCACGGTGAGGCCCATGACCTTGTCCTCGAGCGCGTCTTTGGCGGTGAGAAACAAGACAGGGCTTCGCACCCCATCCTGGCGAAGCCGCCGGGTCACTTCCAGGCCGTCGAGGTCAGGCAGCATGATATCCAAGACGATGAGGTCCGGCGGCGCGTCCTGGGCCATCGCCAGGGCGGCCCGGCCGCTGGCCGCTTCCCGGACCTCAAATCCTTCGTAACGAAGCGTCGTCGATACGGCGTCGACGATGGCCGGTTCGTCGTCCACGACCAACACTGCGGGCCGCTCGCCTGCCGTTGTCATGCCCACTCCTCGTTTCGATGCCGAGCTGACACCCGGGCTGTTTTTCCGAGCGTAGCAGACGAAGTGAGAGGCTGCTGGGTCTTCGCTCAGTTTTCTCTGAGTGCCGCCTGGGAGTCAGGGCTGGTAGTTGGCGGCAGCGGTAAAGACGGACCCGGTGCCGGACCCGACAAACCAGTAGAACACCCCCGGAATGCCGGCCTGGCGGGCGGCTTGAAGTTCGAGGACGAGACTTCTCCGATCGGTGAAGTAGACGGTGTGGCGTGCACGGCGTGGACCGTAGCGAAAGTACGGCACATCGCCGTGGGCATCCCATCGGATGCGGGCCCGATGCAACCCCGCCAGGCTCTTCACCTGAAGGAGCGTGAGGCCGGATGCGCGCCGTCCGACCCAGTCGTACCCGTAAAACGGCAGCCCGAGACGAATCTTGGCCAGTGGAACGGTCGCCTTGGCATAGGTGAGCACCTGGCGGACCCACCAGAGGGGCGCGATGGGACCGGGGCGACTGCCCGGATATGAATAGTCGTAGGCCATGAGGAGTATGGCGTCCACCCGCCGGCCGAGCGCGCGATAGGAGAAGGCGCTCGAGCGGGCCCTCTTCGGGGTAAGGGCTGGCACGTCGATGCTGAGAAGTTTCTCGCGTCGGTGGAGAGCGGCCTCCAGCCGTCCGACAAAGGCGGTGAGGGCCCCGCGCTCACGGCGCGGAACGCCTTCGAAGTCGAGGTTGATGCCGGCATAGGGACCCGAGGTGGCCAAAGACACCAGGGCGGATATGAGTGCGGCCTCACGCCCCCCCTTGTTCAACAGGCGCACGAGAAGTTTCCGATCCGTACCGGCGTTCGGAGAGACCAGATTTGATACGGTGAGTTCGATAGGCACATGGTGGGCCGCTAGCTCCGAGACGAGCGACGGCGGCGCACTATCGTAGAGTCCGCCTTGGCTCGTGATGACCGCGGCGTCGAGGTAGACCATCGCGAGCTTAGGAGCCTGCGCGGCAAACACACGGACGGACGCGGGATCGTACAACACGACGAAACCGCTGTCTCTCGGCGGAGCGGGCGTGCGATTCACCGATGGCCGTTCGAATGCCGTTAGGGAGACCCCGATGACTGCTGCCAGCATCAGGGCAGCAAACCGGGGAGGGAGGCGGTGGCGAGTGGGCCCTTGGTCTTGCGTCGTGTGTCCCGCCCCGTTTCGATCGAGGTGCCGCGCCGCCGATGGCTGCCGGGCATCTTCCGGGTTTCTGGCATCGCGGGCGCGTTTCCTGCCCATCGAACATCCATCGAACATCCATCGAACATCCATCGAACATCCATCGAACATCCATCGAACATCCATCGAACATCCATCCAACGTCCAGCAAGCGTTCGTCAAAGGGCTATCAAACGACCCAAACCCAGGACGCGGTCTCACAAGACGCCAATGTCTCTCCGAGTGGGTTCTCAGGAGTCTCCAAGTTTGGGATCTCATCATGGGTGTTGCAGACAGACGGGTCGTCAACAGCGCGGCCTGCGCGCCCCACACAACCATGGGGGTCACGGGATGGTTCGGACGTAAACGGGCTCATCGGAAGCGCCGGTCGCAGAGGTGCTGACAGAGTTCAGGTCCAATTCAGTTCAGGCAGATCAGATCACATCAGATCAGGTCGGAAAGGAAGGGATGGCAAATGTCCTTCGATGATCGACCCGAGGACGGTGTGGCCCGGCCGGAGCAGTCGGGCGACTCTTACCGCGGGCTCGGCCCCGGCACGCCGCGGCCGCGCTGGCACGCCTTGAGGACCGGAGCGGCGGTCGCCGCCATCGCCGTGCTGGCCGGGGGCGCCGGGGCCTTCGCCGCGCGCCACTATTTCAGCACGCCGTCCACTTCCATTTCGGTGGCGCCATCGACCGTCGCGAGTCAGGCCAGCGCTGTCGGCAATACCAACGTCAACGTCGGGAGCATCGCCAAGAAAGTCGAGCCAGCCGTGGTCGACATCAACGTGATCCTCCAACAGGGCGAGGGCACGGCGGCCGGCACCGGGATGATTCTCACGTCATCGGGCGAGGTACTGACGAACAATCACGTGGTCGAGGGCTCCATTAGCATTAGGGTGACCGTACCCGGCCGGGGGACCTACAAGGCGCGCGTCATCGGAGTCGACCCGACGTCCGACGTGGCGCTGCTCCAGATCGAGGGTCTTAAGACCAGCCTGCCGACCGTCACCCTGGCCGGATCCGCACCGACTGTCGGCGAGCCGGTGGTCGCCATTGGCAATGCGCTCGGGATGAATGGCACCCCGACGGTCACCGAGGGCACCATCACCGCACTCGGCCGCAACATTACCGCGGGTGACACGCTTGGCAATAGTGAGCGCCTGCACGGGATGCTCCAGACGGACGCGGCCCTGGCCCCCGGCGACTCCGGTGGTCCGCTGGTGAATACGAACGGACAGGTTGTGGGCATGGACACCGCCGCCTATTCGGGCCAGCAGTCAAGCGCCAGCTTCACCAACGTCGGCTTTGCGATTCCCATCGCGAGGGCACTTCACATCGTGCAGCAGATGCAGGCCGGGCAGGCGTCATCTACCGTGATCCTGACCCAGCGGCCCATGATCGGCGTGGTGGCCGTGCCCACCAGCCAGGCGAGCCCCTTCTTCCTGAGCCAGCCCGGCATGCCGACCTCAGGTGCCTACGTTGAATACGTGGAACCCAACAGCCCGGCCGCCCAGGCGGGCATCACCCCGGGGGACGTCATCGTGGCCTTCAACGGGCAGACGGTCACGAGCCCGTCACAGCTGCAGTCGTTGGAGAAGCCGTTTCACGTGGGCCAACGTGTCAGCGTGGGATTCGTCAACACCGCCGGTCAACAGGAGAGCGCCACCATGACGCTCGTGCCGGCACCGGTCCCCTAAGGCCGGACGTTCCTGAACACGAAGGCTCGGGTCGCCTCCCGTCACAACCGGACGGGAGGCGGCCTGCGTTCCGGAGAGCGGCTTCGAGTCTAAAGCGCGTCTACCCTTCGGGTGGCCGCCGGCTCTCCCATAAAAATTCGACGATCGCGTCGTTCACGGCCCGCGGGTTGTCCTGGTGTGCGGCGTGGCCCGCGTTGGCAATGAGGACGTGCGTAGCCTGGTCCTCCTCACGCGCCCACCGGTCCGCTACCTGCTTGATGTTTCCGGTCGGGTCCTGATCACCGGCCACAATGAGCATGGGCTTTCCGAAGCGGTAATGGGGATCCGGGTGCAGGCAGCGCGCCGTTTCCAGGAAGACCCGGGTAAAGTCTCGGTGGCCGAGGACGCGGAAGCATTCGGCCATGTATCGCCGCACCTCGGGCCGCGTAGAGCTGGCGTGGCTGGCGGCGGACACGAGGGCGCCCCACGGATACCAGGCCAGGATGCGGGGAGCCAGCCGGACTGCGACGCGGTCGCTCCAGCCGAGCGTACCGGTATTGCGGGTGCAGTCGATAAGGACCAGGGCGTCGACGCGGTCCGGCTGCCGCACGGCCACCACCTGCGCCAGGTTCCCCCCCATCGAGTGTCCGATGAACGTGGCGCTGGCCACCTCTTCACGGTCCATGACGGCCAGCAGGTCATCAGTCAACAGATCAAACGAGAATCCGGCTCCGATCGGTCGGGAGAGGCCATGGCCACGGGCATCCCAGGCCAGGATGCGGTAGTCACGTCCGAGCGCAGGCAGCTGGGCCGAGAAGCTTTTGTGATCCGTACCCGCGCCGTGGAGCAGCACCACGGGGGGGTTTTGGGGATCTCCCCCGGACCAATAGTGGAGCGGGCAGCCGTCTTTCTCCAGGACCCGCGCCGAGAAGCGCTCGAAGCCCTCCGCGCTCGTCATAGTCGCCCTCCCGCCTCAGCATAACCGGGCCGGGGTGGTCGGGGCCTACTTCTCCGGGGGTTCAGGAGCTGGGCGCCGGCTCCGGCCGCGCCAGAAATCGCGGATCGGATCGAAATAGCGGTCCGCCACACGCTCTTTTAACGGAATGATGGCGTTTTCGGTGATGGCGATCGCTTCCGGACATACGTCTGAACAGCATCGGGTCACGTTGCACCAGTCGACGCCGCCCTCGCGGCGCACGTACGGTGTGCGGTCCCGCGTGTCGAGAGGGTGCATGTCGAGTTCCGCCAGTTTCAGCATAAAACGCGGCCCCATGTAGTGGTCTAGGCGATGATGATCGCGAAGCACGTGGCACACATCCTGACACAAGAAACACTCAATGCAGCGGCGAAACTCTTTGAGCCGTTCCACGTCCTCCGGCCACAGCTGAAACGGCGCTGGGTGCGCGGGGGTGAAGGGCGGAATACGGCGCGCGATTTCGTAGTTCTTTCGGATATCCGGCACCAGGTCACGGATGACGGGAAACGTTTTCATCGGTCCCACATGAACGGCCTCGTTCCGCCGCATATAATCATCCATCCGCGTCTTGCACAAGAGGCGCGGCCGTCCGTTCACCTCGGCCCCACACGATCCGCAGTGGGCGGCCTTGCAGTTCCAGCGCACAGCCAGATCGGGCGCCTCATGCTGCTGGACGTACAAGACGGCGTCCAGCACCACCATCCCGGGGGATAGTTCTACCATGTACTGCCGTTCCTCGCCGCTCAGGCCGTCCCCGCGAAAGATCCAGATCGGCACCTCGCGGCCCCGGAACCCGTCCTCCGTCATGCCCCTTCCGACCCCCTCGCGCGGGAGGCCTCCTCCCGCTGCCGCTTGACGCCGGGCGACACCGGATCATCAAAGAGTCGGCGGAGATCCGGGGGCATTTCCGGCACCGGCTCGTCCCGGACCTTTATCCGGCCGTCTGGACCGAGTGTCTGGACAATGTTGCGACGACCCTCTTCGGGGTCCTCGTCCGGGTAGTCGGTGCGCCAGTGGGCACCACGGCTCTCCCGCCGTTCCCGCGCACCCGTCAGGATGGCGCGGGCCAGGGTGAGCATGTTCTGCACGTCAAACACGAGCCCCCAGCCGGGATTGAAATGCAGGCCCCCGTCGGCCGACATCCGGTTCGCCCGCTCCGAGAGCCGTTCGAGGTGGCCGAGTCCGTCAGTGAGGCTCGTGCCGGAGCGCATGATGCCGGCATAGGTGGACATGAGCTGCTGAAGCTGGGCGTGGATCAGGTAGGGGTTTTCGCCGCTCTCGATGGCAAAAGGGGCGAGGACGCGCCGGCGCTCCTCCTCTATGGACGAGTACGACAAGGAAGACGTCCCGGGGCGCCTCGCGGCGTAGGCCGCCGCCGCGAGGCCGGCGCGGCGGCCGAACACCAAAAGGTCGCCCAGGCTATTGCCACCGAGACGATTGCCGCCGTGCAGGCCGGCCGCCGTCTCCCCGCATGCATAGAGACCTTCAATATTGGTGGCGCCGGTCTCCGCTTCCACCCGGAGCCCGCCCATGGTGTAGTGGGTCGTCGGCGCCACCTCGAATCGCTCCCGGGTGATGTCTAGATCGGCGAGCTTTAAGAACTGCTCATACATGGTTGGAAGCTTCCGCTTGATATAAGCCGGGCCCTTGTGACTGATGTCGAGCCATGCCCCCCCGTGGGGTGTCCCCCGGCCCGCCTGCACCTCCCGAAAGATGGAGCGCGAGACCACATCGCGCGCGGAGAGCTCCTTCCGCTCGGGGTCGTAGCGCAACATGAAGCGCTCGTTCTGGCTGTTGAACAGGAGCCCGCCTTCACCGCGGACCCCTTCGGTTACCAGAATGCCACGCACGCCCGGCGGCCACACCATACCTGTCGGATGGAACTGGACCATCTCCATGTCCATGAGCTCGGCTCCTGCCCGAAAGGAGATGGCGGCTCCGTCGCCGGTGGACTCCCACGAGTTCGAGCTCACCTTATAGACTCGGCCCCAACCGCCGCTGGCCATGATGACGGCATGCGCTGAAAAGATGAGAAAGCGGCCATCGTCGCGCTGGTAGCAGAATGCACCAGCCGCCCGACCATTGTCGTCGAGGAAGAGGCGGGTCGTGATGACCTCCGGGTACACGTCCACCCGTTTGGTGGCCAGGATCTTGTACTCCAGCGTGCGGATCAGTTCCTTGCCGGTGCTGTCGCCCACGTGTGCGAGTCGGCGGAACGAGTGGGCGCCGAAGGGACGCTGCATGATCCGGCCGTCCTCGGTGCGGTCAAAGACGGCCCCCCAGGTTTCAAGCTCGAGCACCCGGTCCGGCGCCTCCTGGGTATACAGCGAAACCATCCGGTAGTTGTTCAGGAAGTGGCCGGCCTTCATGGTGTCGTAGAAGTGCGTGTCAAAGCTGTCGTACGGGTCGAGATTCCCGAGCGCGGCCGCGATGCCGCCTTCGGCCATGACCGTGTGCGCCTTGCCGAGGAGCGACTTGGACAGGACCGCCACTCGGGCGCCCTCCTCAGCCGCGGCTAGCGCCGCACGCAGCCCGGCTCCTCCCGCTCCCACGATGAGGACGTCATAGTGCAGGGGGTCGATGTTCATCGGAGGAGCCTCGGATCCCGAATCAGTCCGAGAATCAGGAGCCGGACGTACACGGCCGTACCCCACACCCAGAACATGGAAATCCAGGCGTAAAGACCGTGATGCTGGTTGAGTCGGCTGATGACCCGCCAGAGGTGGTAGCGGGCGCGGGGACGGCGCGGCTTACAGCGGTAACAGTTCAGGTTTCCACCTGCCAGGTGTCGGAATGCGTGGCAGGAAAACGTATAGAGGCTTAGGAGCGCGGCGTCGACCAGAAGCAGGAGGGACCCGAGGCCTATCCCGAACCGACCTCCGAAGTCAAATCCGTGGAGGGCATCGACCCACAGGAAAACGACGACGACCGTACTCAGATAGAAGAAGAACCGATGAAAATAGGTCCACACCATCGGGGGACGTGTTTCTCCGGTATAGCGGGTGCGACGGTCCGGAACGGCGCAGGCCGGCGGGCTCCCAAACCAGGCACGGTAGTACTCCCGCCGATAGTAGTAGCAAGAGGCACGGAACAAGAGCGGCACCCACGCCACCCACAGGGCCGGAAAGACCGGAATCTTAAGCCAGCGTCCAAGATCAGGCGAAAAGTACGGCGACAGGTAGTTGTGATAGCGGCCATGCACCTGAAAAAAGACTTCCCACAGCGAGTAGAGGACAAACAGGGCGAGGGCCGCGCCTACCAGGACGGGTTCGATCCAAAAGTACCGTTCCGTCGCCGCCTTCGTCTGGTGGGGCGGTTCCTGATGCGATAGGGACGGGTGGGAAAGGGAGTCGTGCACGCTCTCGTCTCCTTGTAGCGCTCAAGGTACCCCTAGCCTTCCCGTTTTCGCGACGGTGAAGACGGCTAGGTCCTGGCCGCGTCCGTTGACCTTGGCTGGGACCGATGCTATAGTGGCCGCAACTTCATAGCGCTTCCACCTTTATCAAGACAGGCAGAGGGATCGGCCCGATGATGCCTGGGCAACCGGCGCACGATGCGTGCGGTGCCAACTCCGACGGCGCCAGACGCCGACAGATGAGGGAGGAACCGGAGCCCTGCACGCTGCGGCCCTCCTCGGGCCGTTTTTTTGATGGACGGAAGGACGTGGGGATCATGGAGGACGGATCGGCAGGACGGCCGGGCGAGTTTCAGGTCGTCTACCAGGTGCAGACGGATCCGGTCATCGGAAGGGCGACTACCGGCGGTACGGAGGCGTGGCGGGCGCGTGGACGCTTTCTTGGAGAGGTTCCGGCCCCGCGCGGCGGACGCGCGTTGGAGGCCACAGAGAGCGCCGGAGGGCTAGAGGTGCGGGCGGCCCTGTCCTTGCCGGTTCAGGCGTCCCTCGCGGCCATCGTCGACGCCCTCGAGAGTGGGTGGCCGACGGATGTTGCCGTTCGCATCGTGCATGTCGAGTTGCCCTCCAGGCTCGAAGAACACCTGCCGGGCCCGCGGTACGGGGTGCCCGAGCTCCGGCGGCGATTCGCAACACGGTTCCGTCCCCTCCTTCTGGCGGCGGTAGACGGAGTCTCCGACGATCTCGACGATTGGGGCGCTGCTCTCCGTGTCCAATGGCTGGCCGGCGTCGACATCCTCGTCGAGGGGCGGGGTGAAGACACGGCCGATGGGTCGGAGACGATGCGCCGGCTCGAGAGGGCAGGCTTGGAGGCTTCCCGCATCGCGTTGGACACTCCCCGGCGGCCGCTCTACGCCGCCCGTCTGTTCCCGTCCGGACGTGATCTCGTGGCGCAGGCCGAGCGTCTTCGGGATGCGGGGGCCGAAGCCCTGGTTGTGGAATGGACGGTGTCGGACCTCGACGCGCTGGCGGCCGTAGCTCGGCTGCCTGACAGCCCGGTGATCGTAGCGATGGCGAAGCCCCGCGAGGCGCCAGCGGCGACTCCGGCGGTTCTCGCACCGGCGGTACTGTTCGGTGAGCTGGTGCGGGCGGCGGGAGCGGATGTGTCGGGGTATGATATCGCAGCTCCCGAGGGGCGTGCGGCACCCCTCGCGGCCACGGATCAGGCGTCGGTGGGCGAAGCCCTCGCCGCGTCGGGATTCCGGCGCGCGGCGTGGCCGGCGCCGTCTTTCGGCATTCATCCCGGGATCCTGCCGAGTCTGGTCCGGGAGCTCGGTCCGGACATCGTTATCGACGCCTCGGTCGCTATCCATGGCCATCCCGGAGGTCCGCGGGCGGGGGCAGCCGCCTTCACACAGGCACTGGACCGCCTGTCGGGGTACGCCGGACCCCTACCAGACGAGCTCGCGCAGGCGCTCGCCCGCTGGGGCGGTGCCGCGTGAGGCGCGCGACGAGACACGGGCAGGGCGCCTCCGCCATCCCCGGGGGACGTCCTCTGGCCGATCGGATGCAGGCCCTGCCGGAACAGTTCTTTTCGAACCTGGTGGCGAAGACCACGGCACGCATAAAGGCTGGACACGATGTCATCAATCTGGGGCAGGGCAATCCCATCGACGAGACCCCGCCGCATGTCGTCGACCGCCTCCGGTCCACCGCGGGCGAGCTTCGTTACCAGCGTTACGGGCCGTTCTCCGGGCTTTCTGATTTGAAGGCGGCGGCGGCACGCTGGTATGCCGCGCGCTACGGCGTTCATCTCGACCCAGCGCGCGAGATCGCCATCACCATGGGCATGAAGGCAGGGCCACGTCATAGTCGACGAT
>JAKATP010000006.1 GCA_021818685.1 Bacillota bacterium
CGACGAGCGTCCGGTGCTCTCCGGTACCAGCCGGGTTCGGCTGAAGCCGGTTGAGGTGGCGCGGCGACGCGATCCCGCCCGATGTTCGAAAGCCGCTGATCCGGTGCGTCCCCGACTGATCGTCGAGACGCCAGCGGCTAAAACCTCGGCGGCCCCTCTCCCCCGCTTGCGCCACGGCGCATCTGTTGGAGATGACGCCCAGCCCCCGGTTCCCATCCATCGACTTCCCCACGGAGCCGACTCCGGGTAGGCCCCCACCGGGGGCCCGCTGGAACTCTCCACGTCACTTCGTCCGCACAGGGATCGAACCGCGCTCGCCGCCGTGTCACAGCCGGAGCCATGTGCCGGCAATGTCCATTCCCAAGGGAACTAACATTATGAGCAGCAGGCCGAATAGCAGCGCGGCGGGCAGCACGGATGCGTAGAGCGGCTGCTTCATCAACGCCAGGCGACGCTCTGCCATGAGCGCCGCCTGCATGCCCCGCGCCTCTTCGAACGCCGCCTCCGGGTCCAGCCCGTCGTGCCACGCCCGATCAATGAGCCGGGCCAGCTGATGCGCTTCGGGCACGGGGTAACGGGCCCGCCACGCGCTAAATGGCTCCGCCGTCCCCGCCGCCAGCGCCGTCAGGACTCCCTCGAGATCGCGCCCGAGCTCTCCTGGGGGGAGCGCGGCCTCCAGCGCCTCTAGCACACCCAGGGTGGCCGTGGCCATAAGCGCCACGGTCTCCCAGTAGCGGGCTAAGGCTAGCCGGCGCGGATACCACGGGCGCCGCTCCGGCCACCACTGGGTCGCGGCCAGCGCAGCTGCTACCAGCGCCGCCGTCCCCTGGTGGTCGACGCCGAGGCCCAGGGCCACGGCCGGCCACGTGAAGCGCCTCCAGCCCGGGGCGAGCCATACTTCCAGCAACAGAACTGCGGCGACGGCTGCGGCCACCGCGTTCACCGTACGCCTCCCAACGGCCACAACACCCACAGCACGGCCGTCTGCACGCCTGCCACCACCAGAAGCGTCAAGGTGCCAGGAAGCGTCCGGGTCAACAGGTGAAAGAACACCGGCACCGTGAACCGCAGACCGACCACTGCGACCCACGGCGCCGGCATTAAGAGCAGCGCCGTACTCCGTGGGCCGGCGAACGCTGCCTCCAACTGATCCCGCATGGCCCGCTCATCCCGCAGCTGCGCCAGTAGGAGGTCCACCAGCCGATCGATCCGCCCTCCCCGCCGCACGGCTGCGTGCCACAGCCCTTCCGCATACGGACGCATCCCCGCAGGCATCCTCGCAGCGAGATGGTGAACAGCCGTGTCGACGTCGGTCACCCCGTGTACCTCAAGCGTGCTTTCCAGGGCGGCTGACACGGGCTGACCTGCCCGGAGCCGCTGACGAAGCCGTCCCAACATCGCTTCTCCCGCCGCACGGGCTGTCTCATCCAGGGCCCGGTCGGTCCCATAGGCTCGGTACCGATGGATACCGACCCCGGCGACAATGCCGGTCACGGCGAGTACAGGGCCGCCGATGAGGGCGCCCAACACCCCACCCACAGCGCACTCCCAACCCGCCTCCGCGTAGACGAGGCCCAGGATGGCCACTGCCGCCGTCTCGGCCCAGGTCATGCCTGGGCCACCAGACGGATGCCGTCGGTCTCCCGCACGAAGACCGGGGAGACCCCGTCGGCCCTGATCGCGTCGATCCCGAAGACACCCCGCCGCCCGCGTTCGTCGCGCGCGAGAAAGACGACCAAGTCTAGGGCCGCCCGGATTTCCTCCAAGAGTGCCGGGTATGGCATGGCAGCCGTGTTGCGCATGGCGGCTCGCGCGATGCGATGAATCGTAGCGAGTCCGCCGCCGGGACTGTGCACGGTACACAGAGAACCGGGATGGCCGCTCGCCATAGCCTCGATGAGATCCAAGGCCTCGCCTCCGCGCACCTCACCCACCACGATTCGATCAGGACGAAGCCGAAGTGCTTGAACAATAAGGTCATGGGTGGAAAAACGCCCCCGAGCCTCCAGAGCCAGGACTCCATGCCGCGCGAGATTGAGTTCCCGCACATCTTCGATCACCACGAGGCGTTCTAGCGGACCCACCTCGCGCAGGAGAAGCCGGGCGAGGTGGGTCTTGCCGGTTCCTGCCCCCCCGGCCACGATGATGTTCCGCCGCTTACGCACCGCGTCCACCAGGTAGTCCCAGACCTCGGCGCTGAGGCTCCCCTGGCGGATCAGGTCGTCGGGTTCGAGTCCCGTATCGTTGGCCCGCCGGATAGCCATCGCTGGATGCTCGCTGACCGGGGGAATGACCAGGGAGATGCGCGAGCCATCGGCGAGGCGGGCATCAGCCATCGGAGACTCCGAGTTGAGATTTCGCCCACTCCGCGCCGCGAGCCGGAGGGCGAGGGCCAACACCTCATCGTCATCCACAAAGATGGAGGCAACCGGGTCCAACACCCCGTCGCGCTCCACCATCACATCGTCAAACCGGTTCACCATGATTTCCGTCACACTGTCGTCTAAGAGCAGGGAGTCAAGCGGTCCGAGCCCCGTCAGTTGATTCACAACCGATCGCCGAATAAGCGGGCGTGCCTCCAGCGCCCGCACTCCTCGTCGGTCAAGTGCGGCATCTACGGCCTCCCCGAGACGGGCAAGCCGCTCAGGTGTCCAGACCAGGTATCCCACGCGATCGGGGAACGCCGCCTCCACCTCCCGGGCGACCTCCCGGGTCTCCTCGGGAGGTGCGAAGGGTGTCGTCGCCTCCCGCGCTACCGGGGGCAGGCTCCAGCGCCTGGCGCCATCGTCCTCGCGGCCCCTTATCTTGCCCTGCTCCTTGCTCTCCCTGGCCATCGTCGACCCCTTTCCCATGCGCTGTTGGTCACTTAAGCGCACCCCGGATGCGTGCGAGCAGGACCCGGCCGAGGCGCCGCCTCCGCGGTAGCGTCTTGCTCGACGCCTGGGGCATCCTTGGCCAGAGCTCGCCAAGCTTTACGACCTCTGGTAGCCCCACGGCATCGTCGCCCCGATAGCCGAGCACGGCCCCTGGATTCAGGGAGCGGATAGAAAGGAGCGTCTCCCGAACCCGCAAGGGTGCATGTCCGTAACCATCTATCACCACGACATCGAGCCGAGCGATCCAGGAGAGGGCCGGTTGGCGGCGAAAGTCTCCGCCGAGGTCCACCACGGCCCAGGGCACCGTGGAGATCAGATCTCCCTCGCCGACCGTGCCTCTCTCGTCTCCTCCTATTGCCCACGGCGGTGGTGCCGGCAGCAGCTGCCCGGCAGAGAGGGGAAGGGGATGCCCGCCTCCAAAATCCCAGACCCTTCCCCACACGTGGGCAGCCAACATCTCGGTGAGCCCGCCGCCACTCCAATCGGCATCGACGAGGAGCCCCGGCCCGCGGCGCTGTCCCAGTCGAGCGCTCCACTGCCAGGCCAGCTCCGCGACGGGCCGCCCGAGACCGAGGATCCCATGGATGCGCGCCTCGGGGGCCAAGTCGTCTGCGAGGGCGATGGAAGCCATCCAGCGGTTGATATCTTCGTCCGCGATCTCGCCCACGACGGTCTCGGCAACGGCGGAGGTTCGGGCCCACGACGGGGGTGGATCCTGCTCGATCCAGAGCAAAACGGGCAGTCCCTGGACCGCCCACGCCTCCACCCGCTCGGGATCGAGACCTGGGAACTCCTGACTGGCCAGGATCGCAACGGCGGCACCGGAGGTTATGGCCCCCTCCACCTCCGCCACTGACGGTGCCACCAGCGCCCCGGCCTCGAGGAGGGCCTGTCGGAGGGCCTGGTGCGTGGTGGCCACCACGATGCCGCGTGCATCGCCGATCATCGTGAGGACCCGACAGTCATGACAACCCAGGTCCCGGAAGGATTCCCATCGTGCTGCACCAAGGCCAGCATCGCGGCAGACGATCCCGTAACGGTGAGCATCCCTGACAGGGATCCGACTCCTCCACCCGTCGCATCCACCACTGTCACGGGCGGCGAGAGCCATATCCGGCCGTTTTGGGCCGCACCGAGACGGACAGTTTGCCCCGGATTCAGGTCTTGGGCCGACAGCGTAGTCACAGACACCGAGAGCTCGTCACCCCCCGACCGGCGCCGGGAACTTTCGAGACCAGGTCCGATGACCATCCCTGGGACCAGCGGAATCCTGGCCACCGCGTGACCCGTCGGGCTGAAGGTGGAAGGAATCGTCTCGTAACGCACGTCGGCAGAGGTGATGGGAGAGCCAGCCGCCACCGGCCGCACTACGACCCAGGCCGAGCCCGGTCCGCGTGATGCCAGGCTCAACGCGGCAAACAGGGCCGCCGCCACTAGCATCGGCAGAGCCGGTTTCTTAACCCACCCGGGCATGCGCTTCAGCCTCCTGAATGAGTGCGCGCTCCCGCGGGCTCGCGACAATCCGGATGGGAAGGCGGGATCGGTCCGCCAAGAGGAGTCCCTCACCTACACCCGCCCCCGCCAGCCACTCACGCTCCGGTACCGTGAGATGAAAAAGGCGACTCCAGTCGGTGAGCGCCTCCGGGTGCGGCTTTAAGAGAAGCACCAGCGGACTGTTCCGGAGGCACACTTCCGCAGCCGCGGTACGCAGTGCGTCATGGGCGTCCTGAGTGACAAGAACCAGGGTTGTATGCCACTTCCGCGCCCGGCGATAGAGCTCTTCGAGATAGGGAGCCAGGTCAGCGTGCAAGAGCAAGCGCCACGCCTCATCGAACACCACCCATCGGGGCCGGTTGTCGGGCAGCGTAGCCACCACATATTCCACGGCCGCTAGATATGCTGCCGCCCTCATCCCATCCGGCACCGGCGCGAGATCGATGACGGTGAGGCCCGCGTCTGGCAAGGCCCCTTCCCCTTCACCCATCACCGCAATCCAGTGCGCCAACGCAGGGCCAACCCGCTCATGAACCTCGGGCAGGTCTCGTGCCAGCATGCCGAGCCAGATGCCGGGCGTGAGGTCGTCAGCGGCATCGAGATGCCGGCTCAGATCGCGACGGATATCCGGCGCCAGTGTACCCGTCAGCATTTCGACCCAGCGCAGTGCGAAGAGAGACCGGCGGACGCGCTCCGTAGGACTCGGCGCTGTCCAGAACAGGGGATTCAGTCCGCGCCCCGCGCCTACCTCCACCAATCCGGTCGGGCCGGACAGACCCCGATATTCGCCCTCAGGGTCAATAACGACCACACGTTGCCCATGATAGCGGGCGCGCAGGATTTGAAGTTTGGTGGCAAAGCTCTTCCCTGCTCCTGACCACGCTGCCGTGAAGCTGTGCGGCGCCGGGAGCAGTCGCCGGTCAATCACGATCGGTGACCGCGACAGGGCATTCTCACCCCAGATCTCGCCTCTCGGATCATGACGGTCATCGCCCACCAAGGGAAACAAGGTGGCCGCCGTCGTGGTATCCATAATCCGTGCGCCACGAATCGGCTCCCCACCGGGGAGCGTCGCCCGCACAGCCGCATCCTGCTGGTAGCGCGCCGTGCCCAGCGGCAGCATGAGGCTCGCGGCCTGGCTCATGAGGCCGTCCGTTCGCCGGTCGAGCGCGTCTTGGGTCCTCGCACGCAGCAGGAAGGACAGTCCGACCCGCACCATGCGCACGCGGCCACTCGCAATCTCTCGACGAAGGCGGTCTGCATCCTCCATCGCCTCCAGACGTCCGGCGTCGTAGAGGCGCCCCATGCCTTCCGCGGCGCGCTGAGCTCCCCGGTTCCAGACCAGTCGCCGATTCAACAGCGTCATCTGTTCCTCGCTGGCGACGGGTGTGAGGACTACGGAAACGGTCAACGCCTCATTGGCAAGAACCAGGGGCAGCACCCATCCCGGACTCACCTCGCGCGGCCAGCCCCGCACGGTCAGCCCGCGCACAAGCTCGGCGTCCGACGCCACATGATCCGATCGCACCTCCACCGCGTCTGGCCACAGACTCTCCAGTCGACGTTCCATCTCTATTTCAGCAACAGGCTCGAGTTCCACGACCAGCTCACCCCCTGTTCCGCCTCGCGCCCGTTCAGACACGCGAATATGAACCGATAGAGTTCCTCCGTTCCCTGTCGTCTCACCTTGATGCCGATGGGCCGCAAGCCCTCGTCCACCACTGACATCCTGCGGGCCAACTCCCGCTCAGCCTCCTCCCACAGACCCTCTCCCCTCCGGATGGGACGCGATCGGGTGTCAGTCCCGAGCCACGACAACACGATGTAAAAACGCCGGCGCAGGAGGTGTTCGAGATGCTGCGATTCATTGAGAAACCGCAGATAGTCGCCGAGCGCCGGACGTAAATGGGCTTCGAGGTCCGCTTCACGTGCCTTCATCTCGGCGAGATACTCGTCGAGCCGTACGACATCGGTCTTGATCAGGAGCTGCACCGGGAACGTGAGCCCGTTCAAGAATCGGGCAAAGCCGAGGATGAGCGCGCGTCGTTCCCGTTCATCCTTGAGGGCAAAACTTACGGGCGATGCTTCCAGGACCGCGAGATAGCGGTCCCGATCCATCAGGCAGAGATCACCGCCGATCGCGCGGATTGGAAACAACCTTTGCATGGAGCGGGCCAATCCGAATCACCTCATCTTCCATTGGTCTTGGTCTTCGTATCTGGATGTCTTGGTATCTTGGTCTGGCTTTAGATTTCCCGGCTGTGCGCCTCCGACAAGGCCGTGCTGAGCCCAGTGGCGCCAGCAGCCGACGGAGGACACACATAGACCCGGGGTGTCACCACGAACCGGCCGAGAAGTCCTATCCAGACATATACGGGCATCTCGTCAAGCCGCAGGTTGGCGCACAGGGTCAGGGATGCGACCACGCCAAGCATGATCCACCGGTGACTGCCGCCGTGCAGGACTGCCAGCGCCGCCAGAAAGGCTCCTGTCAGCACCACGGCCACGGTTCCCGCCGGGATTCCGAACAGCACGTTCAATTCATCGGCTAGTGGCAGCGGAATGCGGCGGATCACCACAGCACCAGCCGCGGACGGACCTGGGACCCCAGACCCATGAGGCGCCGGAACTCACCGGGCACCATGACCATGAACCAGAGTGACCCGGCCGCAAACAGGAGCTCCGACAGGCTTCCCGCCGTCCCCATGTACTGAACCGCGAGCCACCATGCCGTCGCCTGCAGCGCCTGGGTAAGCGTGAGCGCCACAAGCTCCCGCACCTGCACGCCGAGCCGCCCGTCGTCGCCGCTCACGAGCCACCACAGCAGAAACCAGGGGATAAGGCCAGCGAGCCACACGATGTGGATAAGACGCGTGACGTAGAGAAGGCTCAGGTAGGTCACGATAATCAGCAGAATGACCAGCAGGGCCAGAAGCCAGAGAGGCGCTGAGGCCAGCATCCCTGGTGAGAAGGTTCCCGACGGCACCCTCATGGGGTTCACGAACGCACTCACGATTCGGTTGTTCAGGAAGAACAGGAGGCGAAGTGCGGCCGGCTCCATCGCCATCAGACCTGCTGCCGCCACGGCCCGCACCAGGATACCGCTTGTGAACTCGGGGCGGCCGTAGCCGACGAGCCCTGGCCACAGAGCCCTCACGCCGGCCAGGATGACGGCCGCACCCGTTCCCGCCAGTGCCACGCTCCGCGACGCACCCACGAACGCAGACGCGGCCGGTAGAAGCGCGAGAGGTCGGAACACGACCAGCTGCAGGAGTGTGGCGGCACCCCCGAGCACGAGGTGGAGCAAGCTTCCGACCACAAGGTTCAGGAGACTCAGCACGGGGTTCACGAGGCAATAAACTGGAGAAGGCTCCGAACGACACCGACCATGAGCACGAGGAGCAGCCCAACCGCTGCCCGCATCATCACACTTTTGGCCGCTTCTACACTCCGTGGCGAGCTTGCGACCATGTACCGCACGCCTCCGTAGACCATAACCAGGGTAAACAGTCCCCCCGAAATGGTCACGAGCAGACTCGTCAGTCGCGCAATGACGGCCACCATCTGGGTATCCGGCATGGCCCCTCCTCGTCGCGCACATCTACGCAACGCTTGCATGATAAGGAGGGGGAGGGCAATTTTTCGTGTCAAAGTTGACGAGACGTCTAATGCCTTGCCATATGGCAAGGTGCTTGGGGACGCCAAAGGTGCGGGCATTCGACACGATTCGATGTTTTTACCCAGATTGCGGGTCCGGCGCCAGCGTTCTAAGAAGGCCGCCTGGCGCGCCGCGAAAGTCTTTCCCGACGACGGTCCTCTGCTTCCTGGAAGCGCGCCTGCTCCTCAGCCGTTGTCAGGACCAGCGGGGGGATCTCGACAGGCCGGCCGGCATCATCAATAGCCACGAAGGTCAGGTAGGCGGTGCTGGTCTTGGTTAAGGTGCCCAGCACCACGTCGTCGCAGAATACATTCACCTCCACCTCCATGGAGGTGCGACCCACCCAGTTCAGATGTGCTTTCAAACGGATGACCTGCCCGACTCGAATGGGATGCCGGAAGTCCACGCTGTCCATTGACGCCGTAACGGCGACACGGCCCGCGTGCCGGGCCGCGGTGATGGCGCCGGCGAGGTCGATGAGGTGCATGACCCGGCCGCCTAAGATATGTCCCAGCATGTTGGAGTCGTTCGGCAGTACGAGCTCGGTCATCTCCGTCCGGCTCTGGTCCACCGTCTTGCCGATTAGCGCGCCCGTGACGATCCCTCCCCGCCTGACTCATCTTGCCCGATGTCCCGCCGGCGCTCCTCGCGCTCCATCTGATAGCCCTTCTGGATGAGCCAGAAGGTGAAAAATAGCCCGAGGCCGCCAATCACCACGAGGAACCACAAAAACAGACTCACGTCTCCCCGTCCCCCTCTAGCGGCTCCATCACCAGCACGGTCTCGACGTGGTCGGTACGCGGGAAGAGGTCAACGGGTGTGACGTGAGTCACGCGGTAGCTCGACAGCCGCGCCACATCGCGGGCCAGGGTCTCCGGGTCGCAACTGACGTAAATAATCTTGGATGGTGACGCCACGCTGAGTGCAGCCGCCACCTCCGGCTTGATGCCGCTCCTCGGTGGGTCCAGAACCACAATATCCGGACGGTAATCGTGCGCCACCAACGCGGGGAAAACCACCTCCACCGCGCCTGGCCGGAACTCGATCCCAGACCCGTTCTGAAGGGCGCTCCGCCGCCCATCCGACACCGCTGCCCGGGAGGCTTCGATCGCCAGCACCCGGTACCCTTTGTGCGCCAGGAGGCTGCCCATCACCCCTACCCCGGCGTAGAGATCAGCGGCTCGCATCCCGGGTCCGGGGCCGATTTCCTGTGCCACGACCTCGAGCAGCACTTCCGCCTGGGGAGGATTCACCTGGAAGAACACATCGGCCCCGAGAACAAACGACATGCCGGCCAGATTCTCCCGCAACTCCGGGTCACCGGTCAGTGTGGTGGCGGGGCCACCGAGGATACGATTCGTGCGATCGGCATTAATGCTCAGCGCCACGCCCTTCAGGTGCGGAACCCGTCGCATAAGCTCACGGCCCCACTCCATGAAGCGCGGGTCGCGGCGGCTGGCCACCAACAGCACCACCGTGCGCGCCTCGGCCGTGCTCACCCGGGCCACCAGGTGACGGAGGAGACCACGATCCTCGCTTTCCTGGTAGGGCTCCAGGCGGAACTGATTGGCCGCCTCCACGGCTCCCCTCAGCACTTCATCCAGAAGCGGGTCCTGGACCAAGCACTGGTCGGTGTTCACCACCTCGTGGGTGCCGCGCCGGAACAGACCCAGTCGTGCCGAGCCCGGCCCTCCCGTCCATACGAAGGAGGCTTTGGAGCGGTAACGGTACGGGTACGACGGCGCCCTTACCGGCTCCACCCGGACACTGGTGAGTCCCCCGATGCGGTGGAGGGCGTCTTCTACCCGTCGGCGCTTGTACTCGGTCTCGGATTCGTAGCTCCAGTGCTGCAGGGTGCACCCACCGCACTCACGATAGATGGGACACGGCGCAAGCCGCCGATCCGGAGCATGGGAGGCCAATGCGGTCATCACGGCACGGGCGTACCGCTGGTGCTCCTCCACCACCGTGGCCTGAACGGTCTCCCCAGGGAGGGCACCGGCAATGAAGACGACCCGCCCATCAGGGAGGCTGGCGACCCCCTCCCCATCGCGGCCCATGCGCTCGATGCGGAGGAGAAGGCTTTCGGACGACGATGAGTCGCTCATTGCGAGCCTCCCCCAGTGAGACGCTCACGCAGCAACCGGTTTGCGACGGCCGGTTCCGCCTGTCCCCGCGTCGCCTTCATCACCTGGCCGACCAGGTACGCCAGTGCCTTTTCCTTGCCGGTACGAAAATCCTCAGCCACCTTGGCATTCTCGGCTATCACTCTCTCCACAATGGCGGTCAGCGCCTGGACATCCGACACCTGCCGGAGACCCCGCGTCTCCACGATGACGTCGGGATCCTGGTCATTGTCGTACATGGCCTCTAGGACCTCTTTCGCCATGCGCCCCGACAGCCTGCCATCCTGCACCAAAGCGAGCAGCCGGGCGAGCCGCGGGGCTGTCAGTGGACCCTCTCCATAAGGCAGGTGATGGGCGTTTTGCAGGCGCGCCACATCGCCCAAGATCCAACTCACAGCCTCGGGAAAGGGAGCACCCTGCGCATGCACCGCGTCCGTGAAACGGACGAGCGCAGGATCGGAGACCAGTACCTCCGCATCCTGGGCCCGCACGCCATACTCCGCCATCCTGGCGGCCCATGCGTCCGGCAGCATCGGGAGCGCGTCTCGGACCCCATCCACCCACGCCGCCTCCAACATCAACGGCGGCAGATCCGGCTCCGGAAAGTAGCGGTAGTCGTTGGCCGCTTCCTTACTCCGCTGCGAGAGCGTGGTGCCGCTCGCGTCATCGAAGCCCCGCGTCTCGCGCATGACGGGGCGCCCGGCGTCCAGCAGGGCCGCCTGCCGTTCAATCTCATATTCAAGGCCGCGGACCACACTCCGAATCGAGTTCAGATTCTTGAGCTCCACCCGCGGGATGTCCTCCAGATCGCCTTCGAAGTCCGCAGGCTTCAACGAGATGTTGGCGTCACAGCGCAGCGAGCCTTCCTCCATTCGCAGATCCGATACATCCAGGTAAGCGAGGGTACGGATGAGGCTGTGAAGGTAGAGCCGCCCGTCTTCAGGCGAGCGCATATCCGGCTCGCTCACGATCTCGATCAGGGGAATACCAGCCCGGTTGAAGTCGACCAGGGAGCTTTGCGCCGTCCAAAGATTCTCCCCCTCGTGGTTGAGCTTGCCGGCTTCCTCCTCGATATGGATGCGCCGGATTCGCACCTGACGGGAGGTGCCGGGGAGGGCCACGGCTCCCCGCTCCGCCAGGGGATGATCAAACTGTGAGATCTGATACCCCTTCGGCAGGTCGGCGTAGAAATAATTCTTACGGTCAAATCGCGACAGCAGATTGATCCGGCACCCTAACGCCAGGGCTGCCCGGACGGCCAGGTGGACCGCCCCCTGGTTCAGGGCCGGCAGCACCCCCGGATGCCCCAAGCACACGGGACAGATAGATGTATTGGGTGCGGCGCCGAAGGCGGTCGGACACGGGCAGAAGAGCTTGGTCGCCGTCTTCAACTCGACATGCACCTCGAATCCGATGATCACCTCGGCCCCGTTGTCCAGGATCATGCCGCCCCCCCTTCCTTCAGGTCGGGGGCCGGCATCGGTGCCGCCGCCCGCTCAATGGCGCGCCCGATCCGGAACAGGAGCGGTTCGGACAGCCGCGGGCCCACGACCTGAACCGCGGTCGGGAGTCCCTCTTGAAGACCGACCGGCACCGACAGGCCGGGCAGGCCAGCCAGGTTGAGGGACACCGTATAGAGGTCTGAGAGATACATCCGCCACGGATCGGACAACCGTTCGCCAAGGGGGAACGGACGGTCGGGGGTGGTCGGGCACACGATCGCGTCGACCCGTTCAAAGATCCGGTCGTACCCATCGGCGATCGCCTTGCGCACCGCCGTAGCGCGTCCGTAATACGCGTCGTAATAGCCGGCCGACAGCGCGAAGGTCCCCAGCATGATGCGATTCTTCACCTCAGGGCCGAACCCGGCCGCACGGGTTTCATCGTAGAGTGCGTATAGACCTTCGGCTTCCTTCCGCTTTCCGTAGCGCACGCCATCGTACCGGGACAGATTGGAAGAGGCCTCGGCCGGTGCGATGACATAATAGGCTGCCAGTGCGCGGGTCGGATCAGGAAGGTCCACCGACACGAGACGGGCACCGGCGTCTGCTAGTGCACGCGTCATGTGATCAAGGGTTGCCCGCACCACGGGGTCCACGCCCTCGGGGTAGGACGACAATATGCCCAGGCGGAGCCCTCTCACCGAAGCCTCGTCGGATACGTCGGGCGGAGGCTCTCGCAAGGACGTCTGGTCACGCGGATCAAATCCCGCCATCACCCGCAACAACACCGCCGCATCGTCTACCGTCCGCGTGATCGGGCCCACCTGATCCAGTGAAGAGGCAAAGGCGATAAGCCCATAGCGCGACACCCGTCCATAGGTAGGAAGGAGTCCCACGACCCCGCAGTAAGCCGCCGGCTGGCGGATGGACCCGCCGGTGTCCGACCCGAGCGCGGCGAGACTAAGACGTCCCGCGACGGCAGCCGCCGAACCCCCGCTTGACCCCCCCGGTACACGAGTGGGGTCCCAGGGGTTCAGCGTGGGCCCATACGCGGAGTGTTCGGTCGAGGACCCCATCGCAAACTCATCCAGATTGGTCTTGCCCAGCACGATCGCCCCTGCCCGCTCCAGGCGCTCCACGACCGTCGCGTTATAGGGCGCGCGGTACCCTTCCAGGATGCGCGATCCCGCCGTCGTCGATCCCCGATCCATCACCAGATTGTCCTTGACCGCCACCGGCACCCCATACAAGGGGAGCCTATCACGCTCTGACGCCGACAGCGCGTCAAGCTCGTGCGCACGCTGAGTGGCCGACTCCTCCAAAACTTCCAGCAAGATATGGTAGGGGCCATTGAAACGGCCGATGCGGGACAGGTAAGCGCTCACGAGTTCACTCGTCGACACGCTCCCGCTTCGAGTGGCGCGAACGGCCTCGGTGAGCGTTAAATCGAGCAGGCCGCTCATATATCCTGCACGATTCGGGGCACGACAAATTGTCCTGCCCGGGTATTGGGGCCCAGCGCCAGCAGCCGTCCAGAATCTTGGATCGGGCACGGCCGGTCCTCTCGCAGTCTGGCTAACACATTGATGCGATCCGTCGAGAGCGGCCGCTCGCCCGCCATCTCGTCTCCCAAGACTTCCATGTGCCCCAAGACTGAGGACAGCACCTCCACCATCCGCTCACGTTCCTGCGGAGTCAGGCGCACTCGCGCCAATGCCGCTACATGCTCCACGTCCTCGTGGCTCAACCGCATTCCTTGTCCACTCCCTGAGATTCCACGTTACACCAAGCCGCGGCGCCTCCCAAACAGCAAAAACGGGCGGGATGTGCTCCCGCCCGCTGCCGCACTCCTACCGGAAGTGGCACGCCACCATGTGTCCGTCGCCGGCCTCGTGCAGCACCGGCACCTCCTGGCTGCAGATATCCTGCGCGATCGGACAGCGCGTGTGGAATCGGCATCCGGAAGGGGGGTTGACGGGACTCGGAACATCCCCCGACAGAATGATGCGTTCGCGACGCATGGCCGGATTCGGAATGGGGATGGCCGAGAACAAGGCCTCCGTGTAGGGATGCAGGGGCTTTTTGTACAGGTCAGCGGCCGCGGCCGTCTCCACCATGACCCCCAGATACATGACGCCCACCCGGTCGGAGATGTGGCGGATGACGTTGAGGCCGTGGGCAATGAAGAGATAGGTGAGGTGGAATTCCTTTTGCAGTTGTCCCATCAGGTTCAGGATCTGCGACTGGATGGACACGTCCAGAGCGGAGACGGGCTCGTCGGCCACGATAAGCTTAGGATTCAGGGCCAGTGCCCGCGCAATGCCAATGCGCTGCCGCTGGCCCCCGGAAAACTCATGCGGGAACCGGCGAGCATGATAGGACGCGAGACCCACTACCTCCAGCAGCTCCTTCACCCGCTTCTCACGGACCTCACGGCTCCCCATTTTGTGAATGGCGAGCGGCTCCATGATAATCTCACCCACCGACATACGGGGATTCAGCGAACCGAAGGGATCCTGGAAGATGATCTGCATCTCACGACGCATGGCGCGCATCTGTCCGCGATTGAGCTTCAGCAGATTGGTGCCTTCAAACTCCACCGAACCGGCCGTCGGCTCGACGAGCCGCAACACGGCCCGTCCGGTCGTGGTCTTGCCGCATCCGGACTCGCCCACGAGCCCCATGGTTTCCCCGGGGAGGATATCGAAACTCACGCCATCGACGGCGTGCACATACCCGACCGTTCTGGACAGGAGCCCGCCCCGGATGGGGAAGTGAACCTTCATGTCAGTGACCCTGAGGAGGGGTTCGCCCTGGCGCGGGACGGTTTGTTCGGCGGCGCTCATGATACGGCCTCCTGACCTTCGGCGTGTAGCCAACAACTGACCTTGCGGCCCTCGCCGATCTCCGACAGCACCGGCTCCTTCTGACGACAAATATCCATCACATGCGGGCATCGCGGGGCAAAACTGCACCCGGTCGGCAGATGCAAGAGGTTCGGCACCACGCCTTCAATGACGTGCAATTGACTGTGGGCTTCTTGGTCAAGTCGGGGAATGGAGGCGAGCAGTCCCTGGGTGTACGGGTGCAGGGGTTCCCGGAACAGATCCAGGGTTTTGGCTTCTTCCACCACCTTGCCGGCGTACATCACGATGACGCGGTCCGTCATCTCCGCCACGACCCCGAGGTCGTGAGTAATGAGCATGATGGCCGTGTGGAACTCGCGCTTCATGTCCTTCATGAGTTCCAGAATCTGTGCCTGGATCGTGACGTCGAGCGCGGTGGTGGGCTCGTCGGCAATCAAAAGTTTAGGGTTACAGGATAGCGCCATGGCAATCATCACGCGCTGGCGCATGCCGCCGGACAACTGGTGGGGATACTCCTTGACACGGCGTTCCGGAGCCGGAATCCCCACGAGCCGCAGCATCTCCACGGCGCGCTGGAGAGCCTCTCGACGGTCCATCTTCTGATGCAGCTGGACAGCCTCCGTGATCTGATCGCCGATGGTGTAGACCGGGTTCAGTGACGTCATGGGTTCCTGAAAGATCATCGCCATGCGGTTTCCACGAATCTTGCGCATCTCGTCTGGGCTCTTACTGAGCAGGCTTTCACCTTCCAGAGAAATTTCACCCGCGACGATCTTTCCCGGGGGAGACGGCACCAGCCGCATCACCGACAGCGAGGTGACGCTCTTGCCGCAGCCCGACTCCCCAACGATGCCCAGGGTCTCTTCTTCGTCCACGTAAAAGCTCACATTGTCGACGGCTCGTAGGACCCCGTCGTCTGTGGTGAACTGAGTGACGAGCCCTTTCACTTCTAGTACTCGAGCCACCAGCAACGCTCCTTTCGGCGTATGGCCCTAAAATAAATCGAAAAAGACGGTGTGCGGCCATCCGCCCCTGCCCCGCACGATTTGGTTCATTATAGGTGCACCAATTACCCTGTACAATGGCTTCCCAATACGGATCACACAGCTAAATTCAGGACATCCGCCCATTCGCCGCCCGGCGCCAAAACTCCTCTTCGTCAATAATCGCTACCCCGAGCTCCCGTGCCCGTGTCAGCTTGCTGCCCGCGTCCTCCCCGGCGACAAGCAGGGTGGTGCGCGAGGACACCGAGGACGCAACGCGCCCGCCGAGGCTTTGCACCAGCGATTCGGCCTCGGGGCGGCTCGTGCGACGAAGCTTGCCCGTTATGACCACCGTATCGCCGGAGAACGGGCCCGAAACTTCCCCGCTCAACGGTTCCACGGTATTAACACCGGCCGCAGCCAGCGCCTCCACCAGGACCCGCTCCTCCGGGGTGACAAAGAACCGTCGTACACTTTCGGCTACCACGGGGCCGACTCCCGGCACGTCCGCCAGTTCCTCCACCGAGGCATCCCGCAGCCGATCGAGTGTCTCGAAGTGCCGAGCCAGCAGCACGGCCGCCTTCTCGCCGACGTAGCGGATGTTGAGGGCCACCAACAGGCGCGAGAGAGGCCGCTCCCGACTCGCCTCGATGGCCCGCACCAGATTTTCGGCCATCACTGGCCCGAATCGCGGCAACCCTCTTAAATCGTCGACGCGAAGCCGGTAGAGATCCGCCGGCGACTGCACACGCCCCGCCTCCAGCAGAGCATCTACCGTCTTCTCTCCCAGCCCCTCAATGTCCATGGCCCCGCGCGAGCCAAAGTGAATGAGCGCCTCCCGCCGCTGCGCCGGACAGCCGAACCGGTTCGGACACCGCCACGCCACTTCCTCCGGTTCGCGCACCAAGGGACTCTGACACTCCGGGCAGACTAATGGGTACCGAAACGGACGCTCCTGGCCGGTCCGGAGTTCGACCACCACCCGCACCACTTCCGGGATGACCTCGCCGGCCTTGCGCACCTCCACCGTGTCGCCCACCCGGACGTCTAGCGCGGCCAAGATGTCTGCGTTGTGCAGCGACGCTCGGGTAACGGTTGTGCCCTGAAGGCTCACCGGTTCCAGGTCCGCCGTCGGTGTCACCGTCCCGGTGCGGCCCACCGACAGGCTGATGCCAACGACACGGGTCACGCCCACTTCCGCAGCATACTTGTAGGCGACCTGAGCCCTCGGAGCTTTTTGGGTATGTCCCATGCGCCGCGCCGCTTCTAGATCATTTAACTTCACAACCAGACCATCGGTTACATAATCAAGAGCGCGACGCGCCGTTTCCCAGCTGACGACAAACTGGGTTAGGGCGCGAAAGTCCGGGCACAGCGCCCAATGCGGCTCCACCGGCAAACCCAAAAGGCCCAGCCGCTCCAGAGCAGCCGCCTGAGTGCCGGGAAGGGCGTCCGCCTCTCGTATCTCATAGAAAAACGCGGAAAGTCGGCGCTCGCGGGTCATGACGGGATCCAGCTGGCGGAGGGATCCGGCAGCGGCGTTACGGGGATTGGCGAGCAGCGACTCGCCGCGCGCCCTGCGCTCCGTATTGAGCTCGTCGAACGTACTCCGCCGCAGATAGACTTCGCCCCGGACCTCGAGGTTGACAGGCTCGGAGAGTCGATCCGGAACATCGGCAATCGTGCGAACGTTCTCCGTCACATCCTCGCCCGTGACCCCATCTCCCCGGGTAGCGGCACGGCGGAACCGGCCCCTCTCGTAGGTGACGATCACCGAAAGACCATCGATCTTAAGCTCGCCGACGTAAACGGGCTCGGTGCCCAATGCCTGCCGCATGCGCGCGTCAAACTCGGACAGTTCCTCCAGCGATCGCACGTTGTTAAGGCTCAAGACCGGCCGATCGAAGTGGACGGCCGCGAGCCCGGACGCTCGCCGCCCGCCCACCTGGGCCAGGGGTGATTCCGGGTCCGCCCACTCGGGGTGCTGGGCCTCCAGCCGCTGAAGTTCGGCCGACAGGGCATCATACTCCTCGTCACTGACGGCTGGTCGGTCGTCCTCGTGATAACGCCGGGCTAACTCACGAACCATCTCCGTGAGGCGGGCCATCCGTGCGCGCACCTCGTCCGGTGCGCTCATGCCTGCTCGCGCTCCAACTGGGCGTAGCGAGCGAGCAGCGAGCGCACGCCTCCGCCGGGAAAGGCCACGGTGACTTCCAGATCCTCCCCCGCGCCCCGCTGGGCCACCACTGTCCCCCAGCCGAATCGGGGATGGCGCACCCGCTCTCCGGCCCGGAAAGTTCCGGTCACCACCACCCCGGCACTCCGTCCGCGCGCAGCGCTGGTCCGCACGACCTCTTTCATCTCTTCGGGTATCTCCTCGAGGAACCGTGACGGCGGATTCTGCATCGTGCGCCCGTTCATCGTCCGGCTGCGGGCGAACAGGAGGTGCAGGCGGTCCCGCGCCCGCGTAAGGCCCACGTACATGAGACGCCGCTCCTCCTCCACGTCCCCATCCTCCATGGCGCGAAGGTGCGGGAAGACCCCTTCCTCCAGACCGGTGAGAAACACCACCGGAAACTCGAGGCCCTTGGCACTGTGAAGGGTCATCAGCCAGACGCCGCCCGAGTTGTCCACCTGATCAAGGTCGCCGAGGAGCGCCACCCAGCCGAGAAAGTCGCCGAGGTCGGCTGACCCTTGAGTGTCACTAAAGCGCTTCGCCTCTGACGCCAGCTCGCCCAGGTTCGCCAGCCTCTCTTCAGCCTCCCGGGTCCCCTCGGTGCGCCAGTAGGGAGCGAGGCCACTTTCCTCGGCCACGGCCATCACCAGGTCTGCCAGGGGTACCCCCACTCGGTTCCGCCAACTGTTGAACTGCTGCGACAGGGTCTCTGCGGCACGAGCCGCCGGCGGTGCCAGCTCCGGGATTCTGAGCGCCTCGGTCATCGCCTCGGCCAGCGTGAGCCCCTGGTCCGAGGCGTAGCCGCGAAGACGCGAAAGAGCTACCTCGCCGATCCCACGGCGCGGCATATTGACGACCCGCACCAACGAGAGATCGTCGCCCGGGTTGTAGACCACCCGCAGATAGGCGATGAGGTCCTTGACCTCTTTCCGCTCGTAAAAGCGCGCGCCGCCCACCAGGCGGTAACCGATCCCTGACCGCGACAGAGCCATCTCCAGCGCCCGCGACTGCGCATTGGTCCGGTACAGCACCGCGATGTCGGCGGCCGCGTACCCCTGCTGCACATGATCATGGATGCTCTGGGCCACATACCAGGCTTCGGTCTCCTCGTCCGCAGCTTCATAGACCCGAATCCGCTCCCCATCCTCGCGACGTGTCCACAGTTCCTTGCCGAGACGGGAGTCATTGTGGCGGACGAGCGCGTTGGCGGCGCCTAGAATGACGCCTGTGGACCGATAGTTCTCCTCCAGCCGAATGATGGACGCAGCGGGAAAGTCGCGCTGAAACTCCAAGATGTTGCGAACGTCGGCCCCGCGCCAGCCGTAAATGGACTGGTCGTCGTCGCCGACGGCGCACAAGTTGCGAAAACCGTCCGCCAGCCGTTTAATCATCCGATACTGCGCATGATTCGTGTCCTGGTATTCGTCCACCAAGATGTACTGAAAGCGGTGTGACAGCCGGTCGGCTATCTCGTCCGTTCGTTCCAGGAGCCGCGCTGTCTGCATAATGAGATCGTCAAAGTCGAGGGCATTAAGCCGTCTCAGCCGATCCTGGTAACGGGAGTACGCCTCGGCCAGGCGCCGCCCCAAAAACGTGGTGTCATCCACATCGTCCGGCCCCTGACAGAGGTTCTTGGCCCGCGAGATCTGGCCGAGCAGGCTCTGGGGCGACCACTGCCGTTCATCCCAGTTGAGGGACCTGACCACCTCCCGCATCACCGCGCGCGAGTCTTCCTGGTCGTAAACCAAAAAGCGTGGATCACGGTCGAGCAGCGGAAAGGTCTCCCGCAGCAGGCGGACGGCGGTGGCATGGAAAGTGCCGACCCAGACCCTGCGGGCCTCGCTGCCGACCAGGCTCTCAACCCGCTCGCGCATCTCCGCGGCGGCTTTATTCGTAAAGGTAAAGGCTAAAAGGCGTCCCGGATCCACGCCGAGCCCGTGCACCAGATACGCGATCCGCTGGGTAAGGGTGCGGGTCTTGCCGCTGCCGGCGCCTGCCAAAATCAGGACGGGGCCCTCAGTCAATTCGACGGCGCGGCGCTGTTCGGCATTGAGTCCCTGAAACCAATCCTGCACCGAATCCCCCCGCTGTCCTCATTATAGCAGGGGGGTCGTCCGGAACTGCGGCACACGTCAGAACTCACCCGGCGACGTGCCAAAATCCCTCCTGGCCTCGCACCGGAACCGCAGGAGGCCCCACGAATTTGCCCGGCGACGTCCCGCCGCACCGAAATTCACGTCGGTTTATTGGCGCCGCGTCATCTAAGAACCGGCGCCGCCACCGCCTCCAGTCCCGCCGCCGCCCCCCGAGGAACCGCCCCCCGAGGCTCCGCCGCCAGAAGACCCTCCACCTGAGGACGAGGAGCCTGAAGACGATGAGGAGGAAGACGACGCCATTTTCATAACGGCCTGCCGCACCATATACTCCACCTCTTTCGCAGTCGTGGGCGACTTCAGGACGGTCTTCACCGCGGACTCCACCAGGATGCTGCCGGTGGGACTGGCCAGGATCAGGCTCACCGAATGTTCCAGGGCTTTTTGACCCTCTGGTGTGCTGAGCGCGGCTCTCATCTGCGCCGTATGAATGGACTCGGCAATGAGACGCTGCATTTTCGGGGTTTCCAGTTCATCCTTCACCGCCTTCTGCAGGGCCAGAGAAGGCTCCGAGCCGGACGATGCACCTGACGATGAACTTCCGCCGGAGGAACCCCCACCCGGGGACGACGCACTGGCGGAGCCGTGCTGCGGAGAACCACCGGAACTCCCGAGCGAGCACCCCGCCAGGATTCCGAAGGCCATCAACAATCCCAACCAGCGCCAATGCATGCGCGCCATGGCGACATTCCCCCGGGCGAAGCATGCCCGCCGTGGAGGAGGCTCACGCTGTCAATCGATGGCCACTGGTCTGTCTCCTTCCAGGCCGAGCCGCGCGAAAATCGTGTCGGCATGGCGTACGTAGGGTCGAAGGTCAAACAGCGACGCCCACTCGTCTGCATCGAACAGCCCGGTGACCGCCGGCTCCTGGGCGACCCGGTCGCGAAAACTGGCGATCTGGCCATCCATCACGGCGTGCGCGGCCCGTTGCACGACCGAGTATGCGTCATCCCGGTCCATCCCGTGCTCGACCAAAGCCAGAAGCACCTTGCCCGAAAAGGCGACCCCGCCCCCTCGCTCCAGATTCGCCCGCATGCGTTCCGGATACACCTCGAGGCCCTGGGCGATCCGGGCCATCTGGTCGAGCATGTAGTCGGCCAGAATGGTTACGTCGGGCAGCATGATGCGCTCGACAGAGGAATGCGAGATGTCGCGCTCGTGCCAGAGCACCATATCTTCGAGGGCCGGGACGACGTAGCCGCGCAGGATGCGAGCCAGACCAGACAGCTGTTCGCACGAAACGGGGTTCCGCTTGTGCGGCATGGCCGAAGACCCTCGCTGGCCCGCAGCAAACGGCTCCGCTGCCTCCCCCACCTCGGTTCGCTGCAGGTGGCGCACTTCGGTCGCCCACTTGTCGATGCTGGTGCCGACCAACGCCAGCGTCGTCACGAGCTCTGCATGGCGGTCACGCTGGATGACCTGATTGGAGATCGGATCCACACCGAGACCGAGTGCCCTCGCCACATACGCCTCCACGTCGGGGGGCACATTGGCGTAGGTGCCGACGGGCCCTGAAATCTTGGCCACGGCGATGGTCGACCGCGCCCGGGCCAGGCGCTCGCGATGCCGCGTGAACTCGGCCCAATAGAGCGCCATCTTCAATCCGAAGGTCGTCGGCTCCGCATGAATTCCGTGAGACCGGCCCATAATGGGCGTGTCCCGGTATCGTCGAGCGAGCGACGAGAGCGCCTCCCGGACACGTTCTAAATCCTCCAGCAAGAGGTCGACCGCATCCGTGAGGATCGTAGCCTGGGCCGTATCCACCACGTCCGTAGAGGTGAGCCCAAAATGAAGCGCCCGCGCGTCGTCGGCATCCAGATTCTCGGCCATGGCGGTCAGAAAGGCGATGACGTCGTGGCGGTAGGTCCGCTCGAGTTCCGCGACCCGTTCCGGCGTCACCCGGGCTGATCCTCGGATACGGTCTGCCGTCCCGGGCGGGACTGTGCCAAGCTCCTCATAGGCTTCGACCGCCAAAATCTCCACCTTCATCCAGCGGGCGAAGCGTTCCTGGTCGGTCCACAGACGCTGCATCGCCTCACGGCTGTAGCGCGCAATCACGAGATGCCCCGCCTCCCCCATGTGTCACGGTTCACTCCCACTCGATGGTCCCCGGGGGCTTGGAGGTCACGTCGTAGACGACTCGGTTGACCCCTGGAACCGCGCCGATGATGCGCGCCTGGATGCGGTCGAGGACGGCGGGGTCAAGCGCCGCCCAATCGGCGGTCATGCCGTCCAGGCTCTCCACGGCCCGCACCACGACCGGATGGCCATACGTTCTTTCATCACCCATCACCCCGACGGCGCGCATGTCGAGCAGGACGGCAAACGCCTGCCAGATCTTGCGCTCAAGCCCTGCCTTGCGAATCTCCTCTCGCACAATGCTGTCGGCCGCGCGCACCATGGCCAGCTTGTCCTCCGTCACCGCTCCAATAATGCGGATGGCAAGGCCGGGGCCCGGAAACGGCTGCCGCCACACCAGAGCTTCGGGCAGGCCCAGTGCTGTCCCGAGCTCGCGCACCTCGTCTTTGAAGAGCCAGCGCAAGGGCTCCACCAGGCGGAACTTCACGTCATCCGGCAGGCCGCCCACGTTGTGATGGGATTTGATCGTGCGGCCGTCCCTGCCGCCAGACTCAATCACATCGGGATACACCGTGCCCTGAACCAGCACGCGCGCTCGAGGGAACCGGGTGAGCGCTCGCTCGAAGGCGCGGATGAACTCGCGTCCAATAATCTTCCGTTTTGCCTCCGGATCGGTTACGCCCGCCAAGGCGGAGAGGAAGACGGGCGCCTCCTCCAGCACCGTCAGATCGAGGTGCGTGAAGGCCCGGCGGACTTCTTCCACCTCTCCGGCCCGCATCAAGCCATGGTCGACCAAAATCGCATGAAGGCGATCGCCGAGCGCACGGGCTGCCAGCGCTGCCGCGACAGCCGAATCGATACCGCCTGACAGCGCAATGATCGCGTCATCGCTCCCGACCGCTTCCCGGATCTCGGCCGTTCGCGCGGCGATGTCTTGCGCCGGGTGCCAGTCGGGCTTGATGCCCGCCAGCCGCTCCAAGAAATTGTGGAACACGCGTTGGCCGTGCGGGGTATGGACAACCTCGGGATGAAACTGCACGCCATAAAGCCGACGGCGGTCGTCACAGGCCGCCGCTACCGGACAGTCTTCGGTCTCCGCCACGATACGAAAACCATCCGGGACGTCTTTGACGCGGTCACCGTGCGACATCCATACCTGATCGCCATCCGGTACACCGGCGAGAAGCTCGCAGGCTGCCCGCACATGCAGCTGACGTTTCCCGTACTCGCGCAAGGGCGCCCTCTCGACGGGGGCGCCCAGCGCGAGCGCCATCGCCTGAAAGCCGTAGCAGATCCCGAGAACCGGCACCCCAAGCTCGAGAATCATGGGATCGAGCCGGGGAGCCCCCGGCAGGTACACACTATCGGGCCCACCCGACAGAACCAGGGCCGAGGGCGCGCGCGCTCGAATGACCTCGGGCGGCGTGTCATAAGGAATCACTTCGCAAAAGACGTGGGATTCGCGGACGCGGCGGGCGATCAGCTGATTGTACTGGGCTCCGAAGTCGAGCACCAAGACAGGATGCTCGGCGGTCATTCGGCGTCCCGGTGCAACACGGCTACGTACGGAAGATTGCGGTAGCGCTCAGCAAAATCGAGTCCATAGCCCACGACAAACTCGTTTGGAATCTCAAAGCCTTTGTAGTGAACAGGCACGGCCACCATGCGCCGGTCAGGCTTATCAAGGAGGGCACAGATGCGGACACTGGCCGGTCCACGCGCCTTCAAGTGCCCGAAGAGATAGTTGAGCGTGAGGCCCGTGTCCACGATGTCCTCCACGATGAGGACATGCTGCCCTTCAATCGAATCGTTCAGGTCATTTTGAATGCGGACCACGCCGGACGTCCGCGACGAGGGGCCGTAGGAGGAGAGTGCCATGAAGTCGACGTGCAGCGGCAGATCAATGTATCGGATAAGGTCGGCCGCAAACACGTAGGCACCCTTCAGAATCACAACCAGGACCAGGGGCTTGTCCTGGTAGTCGAGCGTGATACGGTGCGCCAGTTGTTGAACCTTATGGGTGATCTGCTCGGCTGAAACCAAGACGTTGGTGTGTTCGCCCGGGTATGTTACTGCCATCGTGAAGCTTCACTCCCGCGAAGTGTCATCATCCGGCTTGAGCCTCCGGCCCAAATCCGGGCGTTCGGTAAGATCGTAGAGAGCGGGATCGGTGTGTCCGGAACGTACCCAACTCTGGCCCCGGAAATAGGACGCCGCGTCGCTATCTTCATGCTCAGAGGGCCCCGGGTCTCGGACGAGCCACTCGTGGATCGTCTTCAGTGCCACTCCAGCCTCCATCCATTCTTTGATCTGCCGGAGGCGCTCCACATCAGCGGGTGTATAAAGCCGCTGACGCCCCTCGGACCGACCGGGACTCACGAGCCCGAGGGTCTCATAGTAGCGAATCTGACGCTCGGACAGACCGGTCTTACGGCGCACCTCGGCCATGGACGCTTGTGAGGCAGAGCGGGTCGCCATAGGTTCCTCCCCTGCGGCCGCTGCGGCTCCAAAGAAACCCGCCGCCCCTCCAGTGTACCGGAGTGACCCGGCAAGCGAAACCAGGGCTCCTGTTATCGGAGCCCTGGCCTCACTTGGACGCGTAGCTTTGGCAATCGGCACCCCACGCCTGACCGGTGCCGTCCCCATCGGGGGCGCCCCGTGTCCGGGGGACGATCACCACTTCGACGAGCGCACACCGCCCGTGTTCGTTAAACCGGCAGCGGGTCACGGCGCAGTGGACAATTTGAGCGCGCACACGCTTTAGGCTTCTTCAGCGCGGGCAAGCCGGCGTTCCGCCAGCTGGCGCTCGAGTCGGCCGATCTCCTGATGCGCCTGCCCGAGCTTGTAATGGAGCTGCTGAAGCTCCTCCTGCACGCGATTCAGGCGATGCTCCCGCTGGTCGGAGTCGCGGGCCATGCTCTCCACCAAGGTTCGCAGCATAGACGACTGGCTTTCCATGATGGTGACGAGGCGTCCCATCTGATCATCGTCCGCCCCGGAACCGCCAAGCGTGCGCGACAGGCGCCGCGGCCGGGACAGGCGATCCAGTCCGCCCCCGTTCTCCAACTGCTGTACGATGGGTTTCAGGCTCGGGTCCCACTCCAGCAGGGCCTCAGTCGTAAGCGTATAAGGTCGTCCGGCCACGCCGGTCCGACGCTCGGCCTTAATCTGACTCTCCCGGATGGCATCTCGCAACCGCCCCGCGACTTCTGGCGATACTCGAGCAATCTGCGTCAACGTTACGTTCATCGGTCTCCCGGAAGGGAGTCCCCCCTCTCTCTCCGTGTCCTATCCCAAGCCTTCCCAGTGCCGCCAGTGGCTATGCGGCCTCCATCAAACTCTTGATTGCGGATTGGGAACGCTTTGGCATCCCCAATCCCCCTCCCGCCTCTTCGGAGAACCATTGGCCACGGAATTCCCAGTTCCTGCCAAAGTGATTGGCGGCCCGGGAAATCTTTTAGATATAAAGAAACCCGCGGGCCTTGGCCCGCGGGTTTTCTTGAAGCAACCCTACATCATCATGTCGTTCATGCCTGGGTTCGGCATGGCCGGCTCCTTCTTCTCCGGCTTGTCCGCCACCAGACACTCCGTCGTGAGGAGCATAGCTGAGATGGAGGCGGCGTTCTGGAGTGTGATCCGCACCACCTTGGCCGGGTCGACTACCCCTGCCTTCACCAGGTCTTCGAAGACCCCGGAGGCCGCATTGTATCCGATGTTGCCCTTCTCGGTCTTCACGCGGGCCACCACGACGGACCCCTCTTGGCCGGCGTTAAAGGCGATCTGCCGCACCGGTTCCTCAAGAGCCCGGCGCACGATGGCCGCTCCGACCCGCTCATCCCCGCTGAGATCTCCCATCGCCTTCTCGATGGCCGGCAGGGCACGCAGGAGGGCGGTGCCCCCACCCGCCACCATACCCTCTTCGACGCCAGCCCGGGTGGCCGACAGGGCGTCCTCGATGCGGAGCTTCTTCTCCTTCAGCTCCACCTCGGTGGCCGCACCGACCTGGATGACGGCCACGCCGCCGGCGAGCTTCGCGAGGCGTTCCTGAAGCTTCTCCTTGTCGTAGTCCGAGGTGCTCTCCTCGATCTGATTCTTAATGACCTGGATCCGCTTTTGGATGTTGTCTTGGGAGCCGCCTCCGCCGACGATGGTGGTCTCTTCTTTGGCCACCTTCACCTGATGGGCGGTCCCGAGCATCTCAATACCGACGTTCTCGAGCTTAAGCCCGATGTCTTCCGAGATGACCTGTCCGCCCGTCAGCACGGCAATGTCCTCCAACATCGCCTTGCGACGGTCCCCGAAGCCCGGCGCTTTCACAGCCACGGCCGTGAGCGTGCCCCGAAGCTTGTTGACGACGAGCGTGGCCAATGCCTCGCCCTCGACATCCTCCGCAATTAAGAGGAGCGGACGCCCGCGCTGCACGACTTTCTCCAGCACCGGCAAGAGGTCTTGAATCGCCGAGACTTTCTTGTCGGTGATGAGGATGAGGGGGTCCGAGAGGACCGCTTCCATCTTTTCGGTGTCCGTCACCATGTAGGGCGAGATGTATCCGCGGTCGAACAGCATGCCCTCTACGGTCTCGAGGGTGGTACCCATGCCCTTCGACTCTTCAACCGTGATGACCCCGTCCGGGCCTACCTTATCCATCGCCTCGGCGATGAGCTTGCCGATCTCGTCATCGTTGGCGGAAATCGAGGCCACTTGCGTGATGGCGTCGGTGCCCTTCACCGGCTGCGACATCTTCTTGATCTCGTCCACGGTGACTTCCACCGCACGCTCGATGCCCCGCTTGATGCTCATGGGGTTCGCGCCCGCGGTCACGTTCTTCAGGCCCTCTCTTATCATCGCCTGAGCCAGCAAGGTCGCCGTGGTCGTGCCATCGCCGGCCACATCCTGCGTCTTCGTAGCGACTTCCTTCACGAGCTGCGCGCCCATCGCCTCATACGGATCTTCGAGCTCGATCTCGCGAGCGATTGTCACGCCATCGTTCGTAATCAGGGGGGCTCCGAACTTCTTCTCCAGCACCACGTTGCGGCCCCGGGGGCCGAGCGTCACCTTGACAGCGTTCGCGAGCTTATCGACGCCCCGCTCCAACGCCCGCCGGGCTTCCTCCTCATACACCATCTGCTTCGCCATCCGCGATTCCCTCCCACGTCGACTGATGCGATCAACCAAAAACCGCCGGGGGTGCTACACCGACACCGGCTGGGTGGCGAGGACGGCCACGATGTCCCGTTCCGCTAACACCAAAAGTTGGCGGTCCTCCACCTTTACGCGCGTCCCGGCGCCGGTGTCGAACAGGACCAGGTCCCCCACCGCCACCTCGACCGGCTGCCGCTGCCCGTTGTCGAGCCAGCGCCCCCGGCCCACTGCCACGACCCGCGCTCGCTGAGGCTTGTCCTTAGCCACGTCCGGCAGGACGATGCCGGAGGCGGTCTTTTCCTCCTCGATAACTTCCACCACGACCTTGTCCCCAAGTGGGCGGATGTCCATCCCAGAGCCCCTCCTTCTCACCAGGTTCACATTAGCACTCCACCCTCGAGAGTGCTAACCGTTCCACCGGTAACTATACCGGCCCAGCTCCTGGGAATCAAATCTCCGTGACACGCCCTGGGCCGCTGTGAGGAACCGCGCGCAAGGATTGGCACCGATTTAGGGGGGAACACGGGGAGTTTATGCGAATTTGCTCCCTCTTGCGCGCCAGCGCAGGTCTCGGGCGCGCCCTTCTATGTCTTCTAGGCGGGATGTCAGGCTCTACCCGAGGACGGCTCGCTACGATGCTGCGTGTGGCCGGCGAGGAGCTCCAGGGCGTGGGGCACGGCGGGCGCGATCGCTTCCCATCCCTCCCGGACCGCACGCGGCGATCCCGGAAGCGCCACAATCAGTGTGGCGCCGCAGGCCCCCACCACCTGGCGGGACAGCATTGCGTGAGGGGCACGGCCGATGAGGGGTACCCGCATCGCCTCGGCCATGCCTGGAACCTCCCGCGTGATGACGGCCCGCACCGCCTCCGGCGTCACGTCGCGCGGACCGAGACCGGTTCCGCCCGTGGTTACGACAAGGCGCGCCTGCCGGACCCATGCCCGTAGCTGAGCCTCAATCTGATCGCGTTCATCCGGAACCACCGCGCGCCACTGCACGAAGAACGCGGGGCCGAGCCCCTGGGCCAGCCAGTCCCCGCTTTTATCGGCGCGGGTCCCGTGAAACACGCCATCACTCACCGTAAGGACACCGGCAGGGTAGGTCACGACGACGTCCGGCGGTACCGGCCGGACCGCCCGCCCGATTTCTCCAACAGCTTCACCTCTTCCAGCACCATGCCTCGCTCTACCGCCTTTAACATGTCGTAGACGGTAAGGAGGCCGGCCGATACAGCCGTGAGCGCCTCCATCTCCGCGCCCGTCGGTCCTGTTGTCCGGACCTTCACGGTCATCTCCACAGCGTCCTCTTGGAGGTCGACCGACACTTCGATGCCCGAGAGAAGCAGTGGGTGGCACAGGGGTATCCACTCCGGAGTGCGCTTGGCCGCCATAATGGCGGCTACCCGAGCCACGGCCAACGCGTCGCCCTTGGCGACATGGCCGTCACGTATGGCTGCCACCGCGTCGCGACCCGTCCGGAGTCTCCCCCAGGCAATCGCCTCCCGGCGGGTTAGGTTCTTCTCTCCCACATCCACCATGCGCACGGCACCCGCATCATCGAGATGGGTGAGCTTTCTAATAGGGCCTTCTGCCACCGAATCGCTCCTCCCCGGCGGGTGTCCGAGAGCGCGTGGGCGCCATCCGTGCCACGTCCAGCAGGCAGCGCGGCAGGATCCCGAGCACGCCAACGGCGGCTCCTATCGCAACCCCGCGCGTCACCCCGGTGGCCGGCCACGCCAAAATCCCAAGACCAATCACCGTCGTCGTCATGCCCAGGACCACCGGTCCCACCCTGCCTCCGCGCGCCAGTCCGAGCCCCAGCATGCCCAAGAAGACCAAGACCAGTCCGAGCATCAATACGCCCCGCAGATGGTGCCCTGCCGGCAGCGGCAGGCGGAGCCACAAGCCCGCCGCGATAACCAAGGCGAAACCACCAGCTGTATAGACGGCTGTCCGTCGCTCCCGCACATGTCCTCCCCGAATGCCACGCTGTTTCCGTCCCAGCATCCACTTACGAGTCCGTCCACCCACTATGGCGCCCGGGACTCCTTCGCGGGCGCGGGCCTACCATCCTGAACGAGCGTGCTCGTTCATACCCATCTGCGGAGGTGCTTTCATGCGTCGCGCGCTCTTGGCCATCCTCCTCTTGGGTCTCCTCTTGCTGACGGTGCAGCGGGCCCGCGGCGCCCCCGCCATCTCACGCGTACCGACATACGAGCGCCTCGCAGCCCTTACCTTCGACGACGGGCCTCAGAACCCCTACACGTCTCAGATCCTCGCGCTCTTGGTGCACGCCCACGCCCAGGGCACTTTCTTCGTACTAGGTGACAAGGTCGCCAAGGACCCAGGCGCTCTTTTGGCCGAGGCCCGTGACGGCATGGAAATTGCGCTCCACGGGATGACGCACCTGAATCTTTATCGGGTGGGCGCCGCCGCCATGACGTCGGACGCGGTGCGCGAGCTCGTCTATCTGCACACGTTCGTGCCTAAAGCGCGGATCATAGCCTTCCGCCCGCCGTACGGTTACCAGAGTCCGGCCCTCAAGCGATCGCTGTTTGCCGCCCACCTGGAGCTGGTGTTGTGGGACGTCGACACCCGCGACTGGACCCGACCTGGTGTGTCCTCCATTGTCAGCACGGTGGAACGTCTGACCAGACCCGGCAGCATCATCCTGTTCCACGACGGCGGGGGTAATCGAAGTCAGACCGTCCTGGCCTTAAGAGATCTGCTACCGTGGTTTCACGCCCACCACTACCGGCTCGTCACCATCTCGGCCCTCCTGCGCCAGCTGGGGCGTTGACTCTTAAAAACGCATGCTACAATCGTCGGCGAAGGCGCCCCGAGGTGCGTCGTCGGCGAATGCAGGGCGGAAGAGGGTGATTCCCGTGTGGGTGCGTGCCATCCTCCTCGCGCTGGTGGCGCTCGTGCTCATCAGTGTGCTGGTGCACGTTGTGATATGGGCGCTCGTGGTCGGGCTCGGCGTGATCCTGCTGCTGGAGGCATGGTCGCTTTCTCATCGCCATCCGTTGGCCGCCGTGGCGCTCGGTGTGGTGGGGGTTCTCATCCTCTTTCGGTTCGGCGGCCTCTGGTTCTGGTTCATGCCGGTGCTGGTGGTGGTGGCCCTCGCCGTTGCCGCCTACGAATTCGTGATCGGACACCGACACGCCTGACCCTCCGACGCTGGCAGCGAGCGATTACATAACAAAGGAGGATGGTCGCGCGTGCATGCTCCTCGCATGAGTACCGCCCGACGCATGGCAGGATTGGGATGTCTTCTCGGAGTCAGTGTAGCCCTGGCAGCCTGTGGGACGCAGGGGGCGTTACCCACGCCGTCTTCTACGGCCGCCTCGTCGTCCCGGGCGCGCGCTCCGGTGAAGTCCGCCCGGGCAGTGCCGCCCCGGCCGTGGAAGAGTCAGGGCACCAATCCCTACCTGCCGGGCGATGTCCTCATCGCTGATTCCCACAACAACCGGATTCTCCTCGTGACGCCGCAGAAGAAAATCGTGTGGCAATTCCCACCCCCGGGACAACCCTCTCCCCTGGTGGACGATGACGATGTGTTTTTCGGACCCCATTTCGACTCCATCATTACGAATGAAGAGGGCAATGACGTTCTCGCCATCGTGAATTTTAAGAAGGAGAAGGTCGTCTGGCAGTACGGACATCCCGGAGTGCCGGGAAGCGCTCCGGGGTATCTCAATACACCCGACGACGCCTTTTTGTACGACCGCTCCGGTCAAGACATCATCACGGTGGCCGACATCAGAAACCAGCGCATCTTATTCATCAACCGGGCCACCAAGCAGATTATCAAGCAGTACGGCCAGACCGGAGTGGCGGCCATAAACCCGCCCGTGAGCTACTCGGCGCCCAACGGCGATTTCCCGGCCCCGAACCAGGGCACGCTCGTTACCCAGATCAACGGCGATGACGTCATCCTGCTGAATCGCCACAATCAGGTCGTGTGGACCCTACACCTGCCGACCCAGGCTCAGCTGCCGGGTCTTACATCCTTTCCGTACCCCTCCGACGCCAACTTCACGCCCGGTGGCAACGTCATCGTGGCTTTCTACAACAACCCCGGTTACATCGTGAAGATGAATCCTCACACGGGACAGGTCCTGTGGGAATACGCTGTGACCCAGGGACCCGGGCGCTTGAATCAGCCGTCCTTGGCGGTCGAGTTGAAGAACGGCATGGTGCTTTTGAACGACGACTACAACGACCGTGTCATTCTCATTGACCCGAAGACCAACAAGATCGTCTGGCAGTACGGGCACACCGGGGTGCCCGGAAGCGCCCCCGGCTACCTCAACATTCCGGACGGCATCGACTTTTTGCCCGCCGGTATTGTGCCTGGCGGTAAAAACCCTATTGGCCACCACCTGTGGAGCTATCCCGGCAACGGGCTCTAAGGCGGCTTCACACACGCGGAGGCGGCACCGGCCAATTGGCTTCGGCGTCGCCCCCGGGTCTCGTCGTGGTCCCCGCCACCGGGCGGCCGGGATTCAGTCCACCCGGACCACCGTGGCTTCCCCCTGTCCGCCGCCGCTGCAAATCGCGGCGAGGCCATACCCCCCGCCGCGGTGCCGAAGCTCCTGGATAAGCGTCATCAGGATGCGGCCCCCGGACGCGCCGATGGGGTGACCAAAGGCGACGGCACCGCCGTTCACGTTCACAATCTCGGGGTTAAGGCCCGCAATTTTCATGCTGACGAGGGTCACGGCAGCAAACGCCTCGTTGATCTCCGCCAAGGCGACGTCTTCGATACCAAGCCCCGCCGCGGCGAGGGCCTTCATCCCCGCGTGCGCCGGGACCGTGTGCAGGTACTTCGGCGCCTCCGACACCTGGCCCTGGCTCACGATGGTGGCCAGGATCGGCAGGCCGCGGCGCGAAGCTTCCGCGCGTTCCATCAATACCAGCGCCGAGGCCCCATCATTGAGCCCGGGCGCATTGCCGGCCGTCACGGTACCGTCCTGGTCAAAGACGGGCCGAAGCGCCGCGAGGCGCTCGAGTGAGGTGTCGCGGCGGGGTGCTTCATCGTGTTCCACGCGCGTGACCCGTCCCCGCCGGTCCTGCACCTCGACGGGGGCAATCTCTTCGGCCATCCGCCCCGAGTCGATGGCGGCGATGGCGCGCTCATGGCTCCTTAGCGCCCAGGTGTCCTGCTCCTCCCGGGAAATGTCAAATTCCCGCGCCACCACGCTGCCGTAGACACCCATGTGACAGCCGCCGAACGAGCACCAGAGCCCGTCGTGCACGACACTGTCGATAAAGGTCGTGTCTCCCATCCGGAGGCCGAAGCGCGCGCCCTCGACGAGATAAGGCGCTCGCGACATGCTCTCCATGCCCCCCGCGACCACGATCGTCTGGACGCCGAGGCGTATGCCCATATCAGCCAGATTGACCGCCCGCAGGCTTGATGCGCACACCTTGTTGATGGTGTCGGAGGGCACCCGGTCGGGCAAGCCCGCTCCGATGCTCGCCTGACGCGATGGGATCTGCCCGGCCCCGGCTTGCACCACCTGGCCCATGTACACGTAGTCGACATCCTCGCCCGCCACGCCCGCCGCGGCCAGCGCCGCTCGAATAACGTGTGCGCCGAGCCTGGTGGCCGGCACCTCGCGAAGCCCTCCGCCAAGCGTTCCGAACGGCGTCCGCGCGAAGCCCACGATCACGGTTTCGCCCATCCTGTCCTCCCTAAAGCCATGAGTCCCCTACCCTATTCGACCCGCCGCACCCGCGCGCCCAGCGCCTCGAGCTTCGGGGCCAGCCCTACATAACCACGATCCACGTGCTCGATGCCCAGCACCTCCGTCTCGGACTCGGCGCCCAGGCCTGCCAGCACCAGCGCGATGCCCCCCCGCAGATCCTGCGCCTCCACCGGCGCTCCTGAAAGCCGCTCCACGCCCCGGATGATGGCGGTGTCACGCTCCACCTTGATATTGGCCCCCATCCGCGCCAGCTCGTGGGTATAGGAAAATCGGCTCTCAAACACCGTCTCCTGAATCACGCCCACGCCGTCGGCGCTGGCGAGCACCGCGACCATCGGCGGGTGCAGATCGGTGGGAAAGCCCGGATGCGGCAGGGTCTCGACATCCACGGCTCGAGGGCGCGCGTCAAAGGTGACGCGCACCCGATCGGGCCCTTCCTCGACTTGCGCCCCCGCCTGTTCCAGCTTTAGGAGCACGGTGCGGAAGTGCTCGGGAATCACGCGCTCGACCTCGACCGAACCGCGCGACACCGCCGCCCCCATGATGTAGGTCGCCGCCTCGATGCGGTCGGGAATCACCTCATGACGGATACCCCGTAGTTTCTTTACGCCATCGACCCGCACGAGATTGGTACCGGCCCCCCGGACCCGTCCCCCCATGGCGTTGAGGAAGTTGGCTAAGTCCACAATTTCCGGTTCCATGGCCGCATTCTCCAAGATCGTCGTACCCTCGGCCAGGGACGCACCAATCATGAGATTGACCGTCGTACCGACGGATGCTCGCTCTATGTAGATACGGGCGCCGCGCAGACGTCCAGATACCTGCCCGTGGATCGAACCGTGGTCCAGCGACATTTCTGCACCCAGGGCCTGAAAGCCGCGGATATGATAGTCGACCGGGCGCGATCCGATCTGACAGCCGCCCGGGAAGGCGACCTCCGCCTTGCCGAGGCGCGCGAGCAGAGCTCCGACGACGTAATAAGACGCGCGAAACTTTCGGGCCAGTCGGTAGGGGGCCGCATACTGGGAGATGGGCGCAGACCAGATCTCAAGCGTCGTAGCGTCATCCCAGCGCGCATCTCCGCCCAGGGAGGTCACGATCTCGCACAAGTCCTGCACGTCGCGTCCGGGCGCGACGTTCTCCAGAATCACGCGCCCTTCCTCTGCCAGCATGGCGGCTGAAATGAGGGCCAGCGCACTGTTTTTGGAGCCGCCGATGGGAACCTTCCCCCGGAGCGGAATCCCTCCCTCAATAATTAATTTCGCCAGTCGGATCCCTTCTCCCAATCAAAACGTCTGATAGTTCGGTGCTTCCTTGGTGATCTGCACATCGTGCGGATGACTCTCCTGAAGACCTGCACTGGTGATCCGCACGAACTGAGCCTCATCGGCCATCTCCCCTAGGGTGGCGGCGCCGCAATAACCCATTCCCGCACGCAGCCCTCCCACGAGCTGGTAGACGGTGTCCGATGCGGGTCCCCGATACGGCACCCGGCCCTCAATGCCCTCTGGGACCAGTTTTTCGTCTTGTATTTCTTCCTGGAAATACCGGTCGCGCGAACCTTCCCGCATGGCGCCCAAGGACCCCATGCCACGGTACACCTTGAAGCTCCGCCCCCGATAGATCTCCATTTCCCCTGGGCTTTCGTCGCATCCTGCCAAGAGCGAACCGATCATGACGGTGGACGCACCGGCAGCCAGCGCTTTCACGAGATCGCCCGAAAGCCGCACGCCCCCATCCGCTATCACGGGCACGTCGTGCTGACGGGCCATGCTGTATGCCTCGAAGACCGCCGTAATTTGCGGCACGCCCACCCCCGCCACCACCCGGGTCGTGCAGATCGAACCCGGCCCTACGCCCACTTTCACGGCATCCACGCCCGCTTCAATAAGCGCCCGGGCACCGTCGGCGGTGGCGACATTGCCCGCTACCACTTCCAGATCCGGGTAGCGTTGTTTGAGCCGGCGGACCTGGGCCAACACGCCTGACGAATGTCCGTGGGCCGTATCCACCACCAACGCGTCCACCCGGGCCGCCACCAGCGCATCAGCCCGTTCCAGGTGTTCATCGCCGACTCCGATCGCGGCGGCCACCAGGAGCCGTCCGTTCGAGTCCTTGGCCGAATTAGGATACTTCCGGGCCTTTTCGATGTCCTTGATCGTGATGAGTCCCCGAAGACGGCCGGCCCCGTCCACCAGCGGCAGCTTCTCCACACGATAACGGGCCAGGACCGCCTTGGCCTCTTCGAGGGTAGTCCCTTCCGGTGCCGTTACCAGATTTTCGTGCGTCATGACCTCCCGCACGGGTCGTTCAAAGCGCGTCTCGAAACGCAGGTCGCGGTTCGTGAGGATGCCCACCAAATACCCGCCCTCGCGGACGATGGGGACGCCGGAAATGCGATAACGGGCCATCATCGCCAACGCCTCTGACACCAGCGAGTCGGGACCCAAAAAGAAGGGGTCAATAATCACCCCATGTTCGGAGCGCTTGACCTTGTCGACCTCTGACGCCTGCGTCTCGGTCGACAGATTCTTATGGATAACGCCGATTCCACCTTCTCGCGCCATGGCAATGGCCATCCGCGACTCCGTCACCGTGTCCATGGGCGACGAGACGACGGGAATGTTGAGGCGGATGTGACGCGAGAACCGGGTTGTCACGTCCACGTCGCGAGGTAGGACGGAAGACGCGCGGGGAATGAGGAGGACGTCGTCGAATGTGAGACCTTCGCGACCAAATTTCTCATGCTCGGTCACGGGACACACTCCTCCGTGGCTTTTTCCAAGAATAGCACAGGGGGTCTCGTACCATGCGCCCCGACCGCGCCTCCCGGCTTAGTCGGACGACTCCGGCAGATTCTGCACGAATTGTCTGAGATGGTCTAGGAGCTCCGCCCGCGAACGTCCCTCGCCACCGTCCGCCAGCATCCGCCGCTGCTCGCGCAAGACCTGACCCAGCACCCGGCCGGCGGGGATCTGCAGGCACCTCATCAACTCTCCTGCCCGCAGGAACCGGGCCGGATCCGGCTCGCCCAGCCAGCTGGCCAGCTCTTGCGCGGCGACGCCCTCACTTCCTTCGACGGGATCGGTGCCGGCTAGCACGCGGGCGATCTTGCGTGCGCGGGCGCGCAAGGGGCGGGGCCATTCGGGACGCCCCCAGGTCTCGAAGTCGTAAGCACGCGCCAACGCGAGAAGACGCGCGCCCGCGTCCCCGAGACGGCTCAGGCGACGGCCAGGCAGGCGCGACGGTGCCCACAGCCCGAGCCGCGCGCCCTCAGCCAGCGCACGGTCGGGGCAGGGGTGAGACAGGATCGCGGCCAGTTCCACCCCGAGCCTTCTTGACGAAATCCCCCGCAGGACCCCGCGGCGGGCGGCGACAGCCTCGGCGAGACCGGGATCGAGCCGCATGGGGCCGAGGCGATAGGACAGGAACCGGATGGCCCGCAACACCCGCAGGTGGTCCTCGTCGAGCCGCCGTCCCGGATCTCCCACCGCGCGGATGACGCCGTTCTGTAGATCCCGCAGGCCCCCCGTGGGGTCGATCAAGCGGCCGTCTACGGACAGGGCCATCGCGTTCATGGTGAAATCGCGCCGCCGGAGGTCTCGGATTCCGTCATCCGTGAAGCGCACGCGGGTAGGATGGCGGGCATCCTCATAGGCGCCTTCCTCCCGAAACGTGGTGACATCCACCAGACCCTGAGCGGTCTGCACCCCGATCCGCCCGAACGCCTCGCCCGTCCGCACCACAGCCAGACCATGGGCGCACGCTACCTGACGCACCTCGTACGGTCGCAGCGCGGTGGCCAAATCTACGTCTTCGGGGTCCAGACCGGCCGCCAGATCCCGCACCGCTCCCCCCACGAGCCACGTGGGCGCCCGTCCATCCAGGACGGCCCATAGACAGCGCGCGGCGGCCGGCAGCCGCTCTACCCGAAAGGCCGGCACCCACGCACCCGCTCTCCGAGTGTGCTGGCAAGCCGCGAGACGTCTCCGGCCCCGAGCGCCAGGATCGTGTCTCCGGAGCGCATTTCCTTCAGCAAGCGCGCGATGGTAGCGTCTACCGACCCGCTGTATTCGATATGGGCGCCCGGGCGCCGCGCCCGCCCGGCGGTCGCCAACCGGCGGGCCAGGCCGTCCGCACCGTCCGCAGGCGCTGCCGTCCCGGGGGGGATGTAGACGTCCGTCACGAAGGTGACATCGGCCTCAGCCAGCACGTCCTGAAACTCCGGCCACAGATTCTGCACCCGTTCGGTGCGGTGCGGCTGCACGACCGCCAGCACGCGGCCCGGCGTCAGTTGGCGCGCCGCTTGAATCGTCGCCCGAATCTCGGTGGGATGCACGGCGTAGTCGTCCACGATCCGGATCCCATCTTGCAGCGCCACCGTTTCAAAGCGCCGCCGCGCGCCGACAAAATTTGCCAAGGCCCGCACCGCGAGCTCGGTCCCGACCCCGACGTGGCGGGCCACCGCCACCGCTGCCAGGGCATTATCGACGTTGTGCCGCCCAGGCAAGCGCAGGTGAACGGTCCCGAGCGGATCGCCGCGCCAGGAGATGTCAAAAGTGGACCCGTCCGGCGCCAGCACGACCTGTTCCGCCGTGACGTCACCACCCGCCCCGAACGTCAGCACCGGGGTGGCGGTACGCGCGGCGACACCCGCCAGCACCGGATCCTCGGCCGACAGCACGGCGACCCCTCCCTGCACCACCTGACCGACAAACCGGTCCACCGCCTCCACGACCGCGCTGAAACGGCCCCCATAATGTTCCAGATGTTCGGGCTCCAGATTCATGACGACGGCCACGTCCGGGGCATAGCGGAGAAACGAACCGTCGCTTTCGTCCGCCTCCGCGACCGCCCACCCACCCTCTCCGAGATGCACGTTCCGGTTGCCAAAGTCGGCCACGTCGGCCCCCACCAGGACCAGGGGGTCCCATCCCGCCTCCATCAGGATGGCGCCCACCATGCTGGTGGTGGTGGTCTTGCCATGCGTGCCGGTAACGCACACGGCCCGGCGGGGCGCGATAAGCTGCGCCAGCATCTCCGACCGGTGGCGGATGCGCAATCCGCGCTCCCGGGCCGCCGCCAGCTCGGGATTGTCGCGGGGCACGTCGGTGCTGAACACCACTTCGGTGGCGTCGCCGATATTGACCGCATCGTGACCGTAGCTCACGCGGATGCCTGCCTCTTCGCATCGGAGAGTTCGTTCCGAGCGGCGATGGTCGGAACCGGATACCAAGGCCCCTTGGGCCTGCAAGGCGAGCGCGAGGCCACTCATGGAGTAGCCTCCAATGCCGATAAAATGGATGCGGGACGGTCCGTTGGACTCCGTCTCCGCCTGCGCTCCCGTCACACCCACGCTCCGTTCTTCCACAACATCCGATAATGCTCTGCCGACCAGCGTATGAAGGCAACCTCGGAATCCGTGACGGTCCGCACCACGCGTCCCGGAGCCCCCATCACCATGCTGCGGGGCGGGATGACCGCACGGCTCGTTACCAGTGTGCCCGCGGCGAGGATCGACTCTTCGCCCACCTCTGCGCCAGTCAGGACGATGGCACCCATCCCTACCAGCACGGTGTCGGCGATCCGGCACCCGTGGACGACCGCATTGTGCCCGACGGTCACGTCGCGGCCGATATAGCAGGGCATTCCCGGGTCCGTGTGCACCACGACCCCATCTTGGAGGTTGCTCCGGAACCCCACTCGGATCTCGTCCTCATCTCCGCGCAAGACGGCGTTAAACCACACGGAGGCCTCCGCCTCCAAATGCACGTGCCCGATGAGGTGGGAGCCCGGCGCCAAAAACACCGGATCCTCAACGGTAGGTTCAAACTCCCCGTAACGCAGCAGCATCCGCCCCGCCCCTTTCTACACCCGTGCCGATCCGAGCGGCCACGGCGTCCGCGGGCCCGCCTCGAGCGACAGCCGGATACCCGCCGAAAAACCATAGTGTGCTGCCAGCGCCACCATCACCCCATTGTCCGTACAATACCGGGGTTCCGGCACGAAGGCCCCGATGCCGTGCTTTCGGGCGACGGCATGCAGGCGCTCTTGAAGAGCGCGGTTGGCCGCCACCCCCCCAGCCGCGTACACAGCCCTAGCCGAAAACGCGTCCAACGCCAGCTCCACCCGTTCCACCACGGCATCAACAACCGCCTCCTGCAGCGACAGGGCGTAGCGGGCGGCATCCGGCGTCGGATCACGATCCAAGATTTGTCTCAGGGCCGTCTTCAACCCGCTGAAGCTCATGTCATACGGACTGCCGCCGCGGATGTGGCCAATAGGCAGACGGGGCCCCGGGCCTTGAGCCGTCAGCGCCAAACGTTCGATGGCCGGTCCCCCGGGGTAACCGAGGCCGAGCAGACGCGCGCCTTTGTCAAGGGCCTCACCGGCAGCGTCATCCAGCGTTTCACCGATCCGCACCAGATCCCCATGCCCCCGCCACAGCCACAGGCCGGTATGACCACCGCTCACCAGGAGCGCCAGGCTGGGAAACACGATCGGGCCCGTGAGGGCATTGGCGTACAGGTGCGCCTCCAGATGATGCACGGCCACGAGCGGGCGCCCCCAAGCCACCGCCAGTGCCTTGGCGGCGGTCATGCCCACTAAAAGCGCCCCGAACAGGCCGGGACCGGTCGTCACCCCGATGGCCGCGATCTCCTGCGGCTGCCGATGGGCCTGCTGCAACACGGCCGCGACCAGGCCCGGCAGAACGGCCACATGCTCGCGGGCCGCCACCTCCGGCACGATCCCGCCATACCGGTCCTGCTTCCCGGCCGAAGACGCGACGGCCTCCCCTTCCACATTCCGCCCGGAACTGACGAGCCCAACCGCCGTCTCGTCACAGGAGGTTTCGATGCCCAGATAGAGTTGCCCAGCTTCGTCTGGTCCCTGGTCCACATCATCGCCTTCTTCCGGGACACCCTAAGTGTTCGAGTCTAGCCGACACGTCTTGACCCGGAGGGATGGGCATGCCTGTTCTGTTTGCCGTGCTGCTCGCCATACTGATAGCTGCACCGGGCCTTTTGGCACTGAGTCCTCGTGGCTATGATCTCATGAATTCGGCGCATTTTGTCGTACTGCTGCTCACGATCGCGGCGCAGGTGGGGCTTGGGCGACGTCAGGCGCGGCGGGGGCGACGGGCCGGACGGGTCGGAGCGCTCGTGGGGATGGCGGCGGGCGCGGCCGGCTCGTTGGGAGCCGCCGTGATCACCGAGACGACCCCGGCCCTGTCGGCCTTCGTCCAGTACGCTGGGCGCAACGGTGTGCCGCCGACGGCGGCCGTTACCATGCACCAACTGCATCTCGTCACGTCGGCGGTCCTAGATGCCCTGTTGGCAGCCGGCTTCTACGGAGTACTCGGAGGGTTTGCGGCCTGGTGGGGCGGACGCGCCTCCGGGCGCCGTCCGGGTTCGGCGGCAGCTCCTAAAGCGGATCCTTCCACATGATAAAGGCGTCCTCATGAGTGTCCGTGTAATAGCCCTTGCGGACACCCAGCTGGACAAATCCGAGCTTCTGGTACAGATTCTGCGCCACCAGGTTGGAGCGCCGCACTTCGAGGGTCATCCGATGGCAGCCCTGGGACCGGGCACGATCGATGAGCCCATTCATCATGGCCTCCCCGAAGCCGTGGCCCCGGAAGAGGGGATCGATGGCGACATTGGTTACGTGGGCTTCATCGAGGATGAGCCACATTCCCCCGTATCCCGTGATGCGTCCGTGCAGCTCCAGCACCAAATAGACCGCAAAGGTGTTGTCGACAAGCTCGGCCTGGAAGCTTTGCCGCGACCAGGGCGTCGGGAACGCCTGGCGCTCGATGCTGATTATGGCATCAAGGTCCGTGAGATACATATCACGGACGACCAGGGCCTGCGCATCCTGCTCCGAAATGGCCATCTCACACCCCCGTTAGACATCCCTTAGCTTGGGGCGGGTGTCCTTAGGCACCGGCGGTGGCGAGCAACGGTCCGCGTAGATAGTGGGGCTCCAGCGTAAAGGGGTCAGCTGCTGCCAGCATCCCTGCCGCCGCCAGCGCGACCAGGCCCGGCGCCGCCCGCACCCCCTCACTAAGCGCCAGGCCCCCGACCCGCTCCACGAACCCTGCGTCCGCCGCCAGCGCTCCCACCACCAAGACCGCATCGCCGGGGCGACGCGGTAGGTTCGGCACCTCCGGAAGCTGCCAGCGGCAGTCCTCGGCCAGGGCCTCGGCCCCGCTCTCCCCCCGAAAATACCGCCCGATGTACACCTGATCACCACGACGCTCCGTCGACGCAAGGACGGTGCAGGGGGCCTTTGGGACCGCGGCCGCCAGAGCCTGCAGGCTCGACGCGGCCAGCAGGGGAACGCCCCATGCCCAGGCCAACGCCTTGGCGGCCGTCACCGCTACACGTGTGCCGGTAAAGGATCCGGGGCCCACACCGACCGCCACCCCGTCTGGGATGGCCCGACCGTCCACGACCTCTTGCACCCAAAAGAGGAGCCGTTCTCCAGCGATTCGGGCTTCCCGCCATTCGACCGCGGCGATGATGCGTGCCCCATCGGCGAGGGCGATCGACACACCTTCCAGAGCGGCGTCAATCGCCAGGATCCGGGGCACCACCCCCACCTCCCTCCGATCCTTCGGCGGCCCATAAGCTGAGGCGCTCGGCCCAGCGGCCCACACCCTTCATGCTAAGCCGCCGTACGCCATCCGCCAACTCCATCCGCACCTCCAGGCGGTCCGCAAACCAGGCCGTCCAGGCCCGACCCCATTCCACCAGCACCAAGGCATCCTCCGCGTCAATATCGAGCTCCTCCGGAGGCGGCGGCGGGTCTAGCCGGAAGAGGTCGACGTGCAGGTAGTTCCCCCACGGTCCCTGATGAGGATGGACCAGATCAAAGCTAGGCGACTTGACCCGGTCCTTAACACCCGCGGTCCGGAGAACGGCCCTGATAAGCGTCGTCTTCCCAATGCCGAGCGGGCCCTCAATCAAGACGGTGCCCGGCGGCCGCCACAAGCTTTCCAGAACGATCGCCAGACGCTCAAGTTCGTGGAGGCTCTTCCAGCTTCCTGCCCAGGCGAAAGTGCTCGAAGATCGCTCGCTCAATGCGCGTCTCCCTTCCGGCCTCGCGCCAAAACAGTCCGGCTGAGGCCGTCACCTCCCCGATGGGGTAGAGAACAAGTCCGAGCCGTGCGAACGTCCGCCAGAGAGCGGGCACGCGGCGCGGGGCCACGGCGGCCAGGAGCTCATACTCTTCACCGCCGTCGATGATGAGACGGTCCGGATCTTTTTGCAGGCGTCCGGCCACCTGGCGCAGTCCGGCGGCTACTGGAATCTGCTCGCGGTCGAGGCGCGCCCCAAGACCTCGGTCTTCCGTCAGGAGGCTCAGAGCCGTCCCCAGGCCATCGGAGAGATCGGTCATGGCGTGGGCATATCGGGCGAGTGCCCGTCCCTCGCGCACACGAGCGTGCGGCGAGAGCTGAGCGGCCAGGAGCGCACGTTCTGTCTTATCCGACCCGGGGAAACGTGATCCCGCTTCCAAGAGCGCCAGACCGACGGCGGCGCCCCCGACAGGGCCCGTCAGGACCAGCACGTCCCCCGCACGAGCGCCCCGCCGGCGTACCGCCGCCTCCTGGAAGCCTGCGACGGTAACGTCCACGACCACCGGCCCCGGGCTCGCCACCGTATCCCCGCCCGCCAGCTGGCAGCCATACGCCGCCAGCTCCGCCGTAAGGCCGGCGAAGAACTCGTCGACAAAGCAGGCTCTCGTCTCTCCGGGCGCGGCCAGGGACACGAGAGCGATGGCGGGCTCCCCTCCCATGGCCGCAATGTCAGAGAGGTTGACCGCCGCCGCTTTGCCGCCAATCTGACGGGCCGTGCTCCAGTCGCGGCGAAAGTGCACACCCTCCACCAGCATGTCGCAGGTGAGGGAAAGAAGCTTGTTCGGAGGGGGGGTCAAGAGTGCCGCATCGTCCCCGATGCCGAGCAGGAGCGGGGCACGCCGCCGCCCGGCGTGACGGCGTGCCTGCTCGATAACCCCCCGCTCGCCCAATGACAGGAGGGTCGTGCCTTCGTCGGCCGATTGGTGTTCCATAAGGGAAGTTTTCCGGCTTTGACCAAGAAAATCCTCCGCCGCTGGCTCGGAGTCCCGGGACTGGCCGGAGTTCTTCGACGCCGAGCCCGTGTACGATCGCACCGCGTCGGCTCCCGTCGGCGAGTCAGAACTCACCGCGCGGCTCCGACTCCCATCGCGCGATGACAGCCGCTTCCGGCGATGAGCCACATCGGGTGGATGGCTCGTCCCCCCGCCGGGTGCCAGTGCTATACCATGAAGAACACCGCCGCGGCCGGCAGGCGCCCGCCGAACCCACGAATTAGGCTTTCCGCTTCCGCGCCGGGAACTGGTAATGGGCGGGTCGTAGACGGGCCCGATGAAGCCACTTTTTCGCGGCACTTTCCGTCAGATGCAGAACCCGCCCGATGTCGCCCAGAGACCAGTCGAGGGCATAGTGGATCACGATCACCTCGCGGTCCGTGTAGGGGAGCCGGCTTACCAGATCCCACATGATGAGCGCGTCTGTGAAGGAACGGGTCGGATCGGCCGCCGCCAGCGCGAGCGCCGCCGGCACCTCCCGCCGCCGCCAGGTAGGCCGGACCACGTTGTGGGCCACCGTTAACGAGAGCGCCCGGTCGTATCCGGAGACGCCGACTCCACGGACCGCAGATAGCGGATGAAGGTTTCTTGCACCAGATCGTCGACGATGTTCGCACGCATCGCCTAACATGCCGATCTCCCGTCGCACAGAGCCTCGTAGCGGTGATAGAAGCGTTCGAACTCCTGGTGCGGCTCGGCCTTCATGAATCACCCCTCGAGATGTTCCCCCCTCTAACACGCGCTCCGGATAACGGGGGTTTTGCGCCGACCAGGAGAAACCATGCCGCGTGAGCTCTGTGGGTGCCATCCTGGCTCAAGTTGACACCCCAGATCGCGCGTCCGTACAATGGTTGACGGCATTTCATCCGACGAGAGGAGCGATTTTTTCTAACTATGGCAACCTGGAGCGCGCTGGCGTTCCCGCTGATCGCCGCGCTCTTGGCTTTGGTTTATGGTGCGGTGCTCACGGGCTGGGTCGTTCGTCACAATCCCGGTACCGACGCGATGCAGCGCATTGCCAAGGCCATTCAAGACGGAGCAATCGCCTTTTTGAACCGTCAGTACCGGACCATCGGCATGGTCGCCGTCGTCCTCTTTATTGTAATCTGGCTCGTCCTCGGGGCCGAGACCGCCATCTTCTTCCTCATCGGTGCGGTTCTTTCCGCCGGGGCCGGCTACATTGGCATGAACGTGTCGGTCCGCGCCAATGTCCGTACGGCCCAGGCGGCCGAGGGAGGGCTCGGCCCGGCCATGGCAGTGGCCGTACGCGGCGGAGCCGTCACGGGACTGTTTGTGGTAGGTCTCGGACTGTTGGGCCTTTCCATTCTGACCAAAGTCGCGACGACACCTTCAAGCCTCCTGGGCTTTGCGTTCGGGGCCAGTCTCATCTCCGTGTTTGCACGGCTGGGCGGCGGCATTTACACCAAAGCCGCGGACGTGGGCGCAGACCTTGTGGGCAAGGTCGAGGCCGGAATCCCCGAGGATGACCCGCGGAATCCCGCCGTGATCGCGGACAATGTCGGCGATAACGTGGGAGATGACGCGGGGATGGCAGCCGACCTCTTTGAGACCTACGCCGTCACGGCGGTCGCCGCTATGGTTCTCGGCTACCTCACGCATCCCTCGATGAACATCGTGACCTTTCCGCTCTACATCGGTGCCGTGTCCATCATCGCCGCCATCATCGGGGTATTGCTGCTGCGGGCCCCGCGCGGCAAGAACATCATGGCCACGCTCTACACGAGCTTGTGGATCACGGCCATCATCGCAGCCATTGGCTTCTACATCGTCACGACCCGCGTCATCGGCGGCCCGCATGCCATAGACCTCTTTGGCGCCGCCTTGATCGGCCTCGCCGTGACCGTGCTTCTCATGTACATCACCGACTTCTTCACGTCCTCGCAGTTCAGCCCCGTGCGCCGGATCGCGGCCGCGTCGCAGACGGGGCATGCGACGAACATCATCACCGGCCTGGCGGTGGGCATGAAGGCGACCGCGCTCCCGGTTTTGGTCATCGTCGCCGGCATCCTCGGGTCCTACGTCTTTGGCCAGCACTACGGCCTTGGACTCTACGGGGTCGGGGTAGCGGCCATGGCGATGCTGTCGATGACCGGCATCATCATTACCATCGACGCGTTCGGCCCCATCACCGATAACGCGGGCGGCATTGCGGAGATGGCCGGCATGAGCGAGAGCGTGCGGGGTGTGACCGACCCCTTGGACGCCGTCGGCAACACCACCAAGGCGGTGACCAAGGGCTACGCTATCGGTTCGGCGGGACTGGCCGCGATCGTGCTCTTCGCCGCCTACACCCAGGAGCTCCTCGTCAAGAATCATCTCCATCTCGTGTTCAATCTGGCCAACCCGCTCGTCCTCGTGGGCCTGTTTTTGGGCGGCATCCTGCCGTTTCTGTTCGGCTCCCTCGCGATGGAAGCGGTCGGGCGGGCTGCCATGGCGGTCGTGGAGGAAGTGCGTCGGCAGTTCCGGGAGATCAAAGGCATCATGGAAGGCACGGCCACACCCGACTACGCCCGGGCCGTGGACATCGTGACGCGCGCGGCTCTCCGTGAAATGGTCCTGCCGGGGCTCATCCCGGTCCTCTCCCCCATCATCGTCGGCGTGGTGCTGGGTCCCTTGGCCCTTGGCGGCATGCTGGTGGGATGCATCGTCACGGGCCTCTTCCTGGGCTTCCAGATGACAGCCGGGGGCGGTGCCTGGGACAACGCCAAGAAGTACATCGAAGAGGGCCATTACGGGGGCAAGGGCACGGACGCGCATGCCGCAGCTATCACCGGCGACACGGTCGGGGACCCCTACAAGGACACGGCCGGCCCGGCCATCAACCCCATGATCAAGGTCATCAACATCGTGGCGTTGTTGATCGCGCCCGTGGTTGCCGTGCACTACCTCATCCATCTGCATGGATGAGCCGGCTTGGACGGGCCGGCTCGGTCGGGAACGGCGCTGAGGCGCGAGAGGCGGTCCCGCTCTCATGAAAGGGAGCGGGACCGTCCTTTTGCCTGACATGCGAACGGCATTCAGGAATTAAGGAGGAAGCCATGGAGATAGAGGTCGAACGGGTGGAAACGGTCTGGCACGGTGTCCGGCTGTGGCACCGGGAGGCAGGCCGGGGGTGGCCGCTGGTACTGCTGCACGGGGGTGGCGGCACCGGCAAGGCCTTCTGGTACCAGCTGCAAGCGCTTTCCGGTCGGTGGCGGGTGCTGGCTCCGGACCTACCAGGGTTTGGGCGCTCCGAGCTCGTCCCCGGCGTAACCCAGATCGATGAACTGGCCGGGGTGCTGCTCGACTGGATGGCCGCCATCGGCATCACGCGGATGGCTCTCGGCGGCAACTCCATGGGCGGCCGCGTGGCGCTGGCGGCGGCGGTATCGGCGCCCGACCGGTTAAGTCACCTCATTCTCCTCGATGCCGTGGGCGTGCATCTCCCGGACGTTCCCATCTTAAATCCGCTCACCGTTCCCCAAGAGCGCTATGTGGCCGCCCTGGTTCGAGACCCGGCTCACTATCGGAAGACCACGCCCTACCGGACCCTGGAAGACGCGCAGGAACTGAACGCCGGACGCGCGAGCTTTGCCCGGTACCTGTCGGCCGCTCCCATCGGGCCCGATCGCTCCCCCGACTTGAAGCGGGCGGTGATGCCCACCCTGCTCATCTGGGGGCGTCATGACCAGATTGTGCCCCTGGCCTATGGACGCGCGCTCGAGGAACGGATGCCCAACGCCGAACTGGCGGTGCTGGAGACGGCAGCACACCTGCCCCACATCGAGGAAGCGGCACTCGTCAGCCATTTAATTGCAGACTTTCTAGAGCGCCACTCGCCGGGCTAAACCTTGCCGCTCACCACCCGCGATCCGCAGATCCGTCACCTAAGGCAATTCCGAGCCGTGCTGCCACCTGCTGCAGATCCTCCCATACAAGCCGTTTCTGGCGGGGGTCGCGGAGAAGAAATGCCGGATGAAAGGTCGGCATGACGGCCCGCTCGCCGAGCGTGTGCCACTGCCCGCGCACCCGGGTGATGCGGGCGTCGCCGCCCAGAAGGAGACGTGTCGCCGTCGCCCCCAGCGTCACGATCACGTCCGGGTCCACAAGCGCAATCTGACGCGACAAGAAGGGCGCACAGCATAGCGCCTCCTCTTCTGATGGTGTGCGGTTATCCGGCGGCCGGCACTTCACGACGTTCGCGATGTAGACGTTAGTTCGGTCGCGGTGAATAGCGGCCAGCATCCGATCAAGCAGCTGGCCCGCGGCTCCCACAAAGGGCCGCCCCTCCGCGTCCTCCTGGCGACCCGGACCCTCCCCGATTAGCATCAGCGAGGCGGGCGCAGCCCCTTCGCCGGGAACGGTCTGGGTGCGATAGGACGCCAGCGCGCAGGCGCTACAGGCGGCCACCTCGCGGGCCACCAACTCGAGACTGTCCATGGCTCCCACCATTTACATCTGCCTCTCGCCTTCGGTCCCAGCCGTCCAGAAGGCCTTCGCCGCCGGCATGCCAACCCGTCATTCCGTTCCGCCCAGCCGTGGCGCAGGGGTCCTCAGTGCGCGATCTGTCCCCGCGTCAGCCGGAACACCGGCAGCATCTCACCAACCTCGCGGCCGGCGACGTTATAGATTGGGGATCGCGCCATGTCCAGCAGACGTCCATTGCTCTCCTCGTCAAAGATGCCGAGGAGCGCCAGTACAGCGGCCGCGACCGTCGGCAGCGTGCGCGGATTGCCATCGTCCATCTTGATGGCCACCCCGAGACCACGCTCCGGAATGCCCAGGCACAGTACGGCCTCCGCCCCTTCCTTGGCCATCAGGCGTGAACCGGACGCCTTAGCGAGCCGGACCTCGATGGTGTCCCGCCCACCCACCACCTCAGGATAAAGTCGCATGGCTTCTGCCACCACCTGACCGGCGCGGCCCTCGGCCTCGGGAATGCCCCGTGGGTCCACGAGGCGCGCATACGCCCAGGCCATGCGGCTGAGCGACAGGTAGAACGTGGGAACTCCGCAGCCGTCCATGCCGGTTACGAGCCGCGCCCGCTCACTTCCGTAGGCATAGAGCCGGATGACCCGCGCAATCGCCTGCTGGACCGCATGTTCGGGCTCATGATAATTCGAGATGGGCGCCCCGAGATGGACCGCCAGCCCCAGCATGCCGGTATGCTTGCCGGAACAGTTGTTGTGGAGGGCCGAAGGGGTCTCGAATCCCCGGATCATGGCATCGCGACTCTCATGGTCCGACGGCCAGTGAGAACCACACACGAGGTCATCGGGCGTAATGCCGATCCGCTCCATGAGGCCTCGCACCCGGGCCAGTTGATCCGGCTCGCCATTATGCGACGAAGCGATGGCGGCTAGCTCGTCGGGCAAAAGACCCCACCGTTCAGCGGCACCCGACACCACCACCGGAATCGCCTGAAACGGTTTGGCACTTGAACGCCAGTACGTTGTCCGATCCGGGTCGCCCACAAAAGCGATGAGCCGTCCCGTGCTGTCGACCACGGCCACGTCGGCCCGTGCCACGCTCTCCACCTGGTCCCCGCGCCGCAACTCGACCGCTGCCTCGGCCACCTAGGAAGCCTCCGCTGAAAGGCGCTTGGAAGCCGCCTCGATGAGCGCTGCAAACAGGCGGCGGGCGTGCTCTTCGACCCGGATCAGATTCTCCGGGTGCCACTGCACGCCGAGACAAAAGGGGCGCGCGTTTGTTTCGATGCCTTCGATGAGTCCGTCGTCCGCCCAAGCCACCACCCGGAAGCCGTCCGGAACCCGGTCCACCGCCTGATGATGAAAGGAGTTCACGCGAATCTCCTGCGCGCCCAAGATCGCGCCAAGCTGTGAGTCGGGGGCGACCCGCACACCATGGGTGCGGGCATCACGAGCACCTGTCTGGGCATGCACGAGCTCACTCGGACGCTGACTGGGCACATCCTGGATTAGCGTGCCGCCGTAGGCGACAGCAATGGCCTGGATACCCCGGCAGATGCCGAGAATGGGCAGATCAGGCGCGGCCGCCCGCAAGAGAGCGATCTCTGTCGCATCACGCTCAGCGGAGATCCCCTCCATATGCGTGCCCCGAGGCTCTTGTCCAAACTGCGCAGGATCGAAGTCGGCGCCGCCCGAGACCACGAGACCATCCAGCGCTGAGAGCGCCGACGCATCGCCCACGTTGGGCACCAAAAGCGGAATCCCTCCCGCCTCCTTTACCGCCAGGACATAGGACAGCGATAGGCGGTCGTGAGGCAGGGCCCCCTCGGCCACATGGTTGACGGTAATGCCGATGACCGGTTTCTTCATCAAAATCCCTCCGCGTTTGACAGATCACATCGGATCCAAACCGAAATAAGGCTTCCCACGGCAAGCATTCGGTAGGCTGGATGGTATCCCTCTCGAATTCAGAGTACGGTGAGGCCGACACTGATGGCGAGGGCGCGGTCTACCTTGACCATGATGTGATCGGGGAGCCGGCCCACCCGGTTCCGGAGCCGCCGCTTATCGAGGGTGCGGATCTGTTCCAGCAGGATGAGACAGTCTCGCCCGAGCGCCGAATCCTGGGCGCTGACAGGCACATGAATCGGAAGCCGGGTCTTGCCCCGTTGGGCCGTGATGGCCGACACGATCACGGTCGGGCTGTACTTGTTGCCGATGTCGTTTTGGAGGATGAGGACCGGGCGGACTCCACCCTGCTCCGAGCCTACGACAGGTGAGAGATCGGCAAAAAAGAGGTCGCCGCGCCGGATTCCGGCTTCTATTCCCCGGGAGGGCCGATCGGGTTCCACGCGTCTTCGCCCAGTTGGGCGTATAGCTGACTCCACTCCTGATATCCCTCGATGAGCGCCTGACGAATTCGCTCGCGGCGCGAGTCGGCGACGTAACGCGCAACGCTCTCGCGGATGAGCTGGCTCCGTGGCCGCTTCAAATCCCGCCCCAAGGCGTCGAGCGCCTCCAGTAGTTCTTGTGACAGACGCACCATCACGCGGGTATCCGATTGCGCCATCGTGACCCCCCATCCCGGCACGCCATTATAGGCTGGCCAAAAATTCGGCGTCAACGCTTGCGGCCGCACGCCATTGCTCCCCGATCCGATACACGCGCGGGACCCGCGGACCAATTCCGCACAGTATTTCGTACGGGATGGTATCGGCCCATGCCGCCCAATCCTCCGCCGTAACCGCCTCGCCACCGGCCGCGCCGAGAAGCACGACCGGGTCTCCGACAGCGACCGACGCCGTCTTCGGCAACGCAAACACCGTCTGGTCCATGGACACCCGCCCGGCTGCCTGTGCCCACGTCCCGCCTACGAGCGCCCGTGCCCGGTTGGAAAAGGCCCGCCGATAGCCGTCGGCATATCCGACCGGCACCGTGACCAGCACCGCCTCGTCCGCGGTTGCAAACGTCTCGCCGTATCCGACCCGGAATCCAGGGCCGACCCGCTTCACCTGCGCCACCGCGCTGGTGAGGGACAGCGCCGGCCTCAGGCGCGCGGGCGCCGGACCGGGGACTATCCCGTATAGCGCGATCCCCACCCGCACCTGGCTGCCCTGCATACCGGGCCAGCGCAGGGCCGCCGCTGAGTTGGCGCCGTGCACGAACGGAACCTCAATGCCCGCTCGCCGCAAGGCTTCCACCACATCGAGAAAGCGACTCCATTGCCGCTCGGCCGATCCGGAATCCGCAGAGTCGGCCGACGCCAGATGGGTCATCAGCCCGACAAGCCGGAGCGATGGCTGCCGCACGATCTCTGAGGCCAGGTCGAGGACTGGGCCGTCGTGGGCCACCCCGATGCGTCCCATGCCCGTGTCGACTTTAAGGTGCACCGAAGCTCGAACGCCTTCGCGCGCCGCCGCTTCCGCCAGCAATTTGGCCGAGGCGACGTCGTAAATCGTCGTCTCGAGATCCGCCCGGAGGGCGATGGCAGCCTGTCCACCCAACGTAGGCCCCATCACCAGGATGGGCGCGTCAACGCCCTCGGCACGCAGAGTCGCTCCCTCCTCCGCGAGGGCCACTGCCAGCGCGCCGGCCCCGCCCGCCAGCGCCGCTCGCGCCACAGGCCCCGCGCCATGGCCATAGGCGTTCGCCTTGACTACCGCCATAAGCCGGACTCCCGGTCCGAGGTGCCCCCTCACGGCATGCGCATTGTCCCGGATAGCGACGAGATCGACTTCGGCCACCGTCGGTCGCCCGTTCACCGTATCGTCTCCGGCCATTCGGCGGGCCGGGCTCCCGCGCCCAGCACGAGGGCCGCAGCTCCCAGGCTGTCGGCCACGTCTACCGCCGTGACACTGAAAGGACCGTGGGCCCGACGAGCTTCTTCGCCCGCCATCCCGTGCCACAGCACGGCGGCGCGGGCGGCGTCCCAAGCCGTCCAGCCCCGCGCCAGCAGTGCGGCCACCACGCCCGCCAAGACATCTCCTGTCCCCATGGTGGCAAGTTCCGACCCTCCGGCCAGATTCACCGCCACGGCACCGTCCGGACTCGCGGCCAGGGTGTGCCGCCCCTTGAGGACGACAATACCGCCGGTGGCTCTCGCCAGCCGGCGCACCGTCTCCATCCGATGCCCCTCCACCCATGATGCGGGCAGGTCCAGCAGAGACGCCGCTTCTGCCGTGTGCGGCGTGAAGATGGCCGTGGGCCAGAGCGGACTGCCGAGGGCCTTCCAACTGGCAAAGGCGCCGGCATCCACCACCACCGGCGCCCCGCAGCCCCGGACCAGGCGCACCAGGGCGGGCGCCGCTTCGAGGCCCGGTCCCAGGACGACAGAACGTGCCGCTCGCAGGCGCTCGGAGAGCTCATCCGACACCATGAGCACCCCGTCGCCGGACTCGTCGCCCGGCCGGATGACCAGCGGCAGACTCGACAGCGTCCGCAGGCCCGGCTCCACCGATTTCGGTACGTAGAGCTCGACGTAGCCAATCCCGCTCCGGAGGGCAGCCAGTCCCGCCAGTGCGGGCGCGCCCGCGTAGGGTCGCGATCCGCCGATCACCAACACGCGGCCGGCTTGGTACTTGTGCGCTCCCGGCTCCCGTTCGAGTCCCTTCCAATCGAACTCCTCCGGTGCTATCAAGGCCAATTCGTGTCCCGCTCGCTCCGGAAGACCGATATCGGCGATCGATATCCGCCCCGAAAGAGACGCCCCCGGCTCCAAAATATGTGCCGGCTTCAGGGCTTGAAAGGTGACGGTCTCCACCGCAGGCAGGACCGCGTCTCCCAAAATGGCACCCGTATCGGCGTCCACCCCGGAAGGAAGGTCTACGGCCAGCACGGGTTTGGCGGCGGCACTGACCCGTTCGGTGAGGCCCGCCCAGGGCGCTTGCAGGGGGCGTGACACGCCTGTACCAAACATGGCATCGACCACCAAGTCGGCCCCGGCCAGGACCCCTTCCATCGTGTTCTCCTCCACCTGCCGGGCTCCGCACTGGAGGGCCGCGTTTTGCAGCGCCGAGGGCGGCCGGCCGCCACTGAAGAACGCCACCTCCACCCCCACACTCGCCAGACGGCGGGCGGCGACCAGCCCGTCACCACCGTTCTTGCCCGGGCCCGCCAGCACCAGCACCGCCCGCGCTCCTCGTCGCATGACCGCCCGGGCGACCGCGGCCCCGGCGGCTTCCATCAGCCAGGATTCTTCGACGCCCCGCTCGCTGGCTTCCCGGTCAGCCGTCCGCGCCTCCGCCGCCGTCCAGATTACCGGCATCCGTCACCTCCAGCACCGCGACCGCCGCGGCCATCGTCTTCTCGTGGCTGAGACTGACCAGGATACGGCCGCCACGGTCCTTTATCCAGACCCCGAGCGGTCCGCGGATCTCGACCACGGGCGGGCGGTTCAATTCCCCGTGTACCACGAGCTCACGCCAGGCCGAGCCCCGAAAGCCGTGGCAGGCCTTCACGATGGCTTCCTTGGCCGCCCAGCGCGCCGCCAGACGGTACACGTAGTGCGGTCCCTCGGCATACCGCACCTCGTCTTCGTCAAAGACCCGCTCCAAAAGCCGGGGCCGCCGCTCCAGCGCCGCCTGAAAGCGCCCGAGCTCGACCACGTCGATCCCCACCCCGTAAATCACGGGCATTCCAGCACCAGCAGCCAGCATGCATCGCTGATGCGATGCGGAGGATCGGGCAGTTCTTGCAGACCCGCGGCCAGTGCCGCCTCCCGGGCCTCTTCGCGGCCGACGCGTGTCTCGGGCGGAGGGCCCATGGCTTCGACAGCGTCCGGGTCAAAGTCCACGATCACCAAACGGCCCCCCGTCTTTAACACCCGCCTGGCCTCCGAAAACGCGTCTTCTGGTCGTTCGATCTCATGGTACACGGCCAGCCAGACCTCCCGGTCGAGAACCTTGTCACCGATCGGCTGGGACTCGCACCGCCCCTCCAGAACCGTCACCTGGGGGAAGGTCCGAGCGGCGCGCTCCTTCAGGTGTTGCCGTGCCGCCGCGGCCGGGTCGATGGCGAACACCTGACCCGCCCGACCGACGGCTACCGCGAGAGATCCCGTCAGGTAACCGCTCCCGGCCCCCACGTCGGCCACTTTCGCACCTTCGGACAGCTGCAGGGCTTGCAGGATGGGCCCGTGGGGAAAGTGCGTCTGCCGTTCGGGCTCCAACAGGCGCTGCAGTCGTTCATAGTCGTCCCAAGGATTGTGTTGGTGGTTGTGTCCCGACCGTTGGCCGGTCTCATCAGGCGCCAATCCGCCCACCCCTTCCAGAGCCATTATAACGGGGCGGGTCGAGCACGCGGTTTGCCCCTCCCATGTGGGTCAGCTATAATCCGTCTGGGATTTGGTATCCAGGCCCTGGTCATCTATCCGGATTTGCGGCCTCCAGGGCGGCTGTCCATATTTTGCGTGATATCCGTCATCACCGCGGTTTCAGGAGGGGTCTAGATGCGGTTCCATTGGCTGGCCGCTGGCGTGGCCGCGGCCGCCTTGATGGCCGGTTGCGGCGCGACGACCGCAGGCCCGGCTCACCCGTCGTTTCCGACTGGCAACCCGATTCGCGGCGCCAAACTATTTGCCAGCACCTGTGCAGCGTGCCATGGACCCCAGGCCCAAGGCACTCCCGGTCTCGCCCCGAACCTGACCGCAAAGTCCCTCACGACCCTGTACACGGCCGAGTGGGAGCTCAGCGAATTCATCTACCAGTACATGCCGAAGACCAGTCCGGGTTCCCTCACCCGCCAGCAGGCGTCTGACCTAGGTGCCTTTTTGTGGGGACTCAATGGCAAGCTTGGGGTCG
>JAKATP010000097.1 GCA_021818685.1 Bacillota bacterium
TAGACCCCGATGCGACGTCCCCCCGGCGACTGTGAATCCGGTGGCGGACGGGTACTCCCGTCGGGGCCCAGGCGGAGCGAGAAGACGTCCGATAGATATGAGCTGCGGCCGCTGAATCCTCATGGTGTCACCTCCGCACGTAGGGTTCGCCCGGCCAGCCCGGCTTCCTGGCTTTCGAGCCCCATCCTCGACTGCCCAGGAACGCAAGAACTTGTGACGTGGTTCCTCTCCCGCGTCCAATGCGACATCTGTGCGGGCGAGAGGTGGAGCGTGCAACACGCCGGCGGGACGATGAGACGCCGTTGGCCGTCGACATCAGTGGGCTAATGGTGGGTGGGAAGGTTGGGGATGGCAGAGAGCTTGCCGCCCTGTGCGGTGCATGCTATATCTCCCATCAGTCAACGCAGAAGCGCCCAGAGTACAACTCGGGCCGTCAAGTTTGCATGCCTGTCCCCACGGTCGTCAATCCCATGGAGGCAACGATGGCTGTCCTGATGGTCCGCGCGACGGGAATGCTGGCTGAAACCGCTATCGGGCTCGCGAAAGGTCAAGAGCTTGTGCACCTCGTGTCCCGCGATCGGAGTCGATTCGAAAATCTCCAGACTCAGGCCGGAGCGTATAGCGACTTCTTGCACTGGTATGCGGCCGACTATACGGAGAGCGCCGCGCTTCGGGCTGCCCTTGAATCGGCATGGGGTGTCGCTCCATACAGTCGTGTCGTCCTCTGGGGGAGTGACCCGAACGCCTTTTCTGAGATCACCATGACGGTGGCACGGCTAGCGGGAAACGAAACCTGGCGACTCTATTTTGTCCGAGGGAGTCAGTACTGGAACACGGATCCACCTCCGGTTCCCCCTACGTGCTCTATCCGCCTGGTTATCCTCGGATTCGTGTGGGAGGGATCCGAACGTGCACGCTGGCTCACGCCCCATGAGATTAGCCTGGGTGTATTGGAAGCGGTCAGAACCGACTCCCCGTATTACGTCGTGGGTACGGTGACGCCTTGGGACCGGCGGCCCTCCTGGTAGCGCACACGGACGGGACTTTCGGTCGCGTCACGGTGGTGGAACCAGTACCCCCAGATTCGCTGCCGCGCACCACCGACTTCTCGGTCCGCGAAGACCGCCAGAGGGCGTCTTCCGCCCCCGAAGCGAGGAAGAAGGCCGCGGAGCCGAGTCCGGAAGTCGTGGAAATGAGCCCGGATAGCGCACCGCGCGCGCTGGCGCCAACACGCCCACGCGAGCGTGGCTTGAGAGCGCAGTGCAATGAGATGCATGAGCCACGCGGTTGACGACGTCGAAGGAGGGGAATGATCTCGCGCACTCAGGACCCACCTCGGGCCATAATCGTCAAGAACTGCTGGCCGCGGGACCCGTCATCCAATCTTCTGGTATGAAATGGCCCTACCCCGACCGAGCGCCAAGACCCTTCGTCGCGAGGATAAGCCTCGATGGGCGCTTCATCATGTCGACCTACCGACTGGCGCAACCCATGGCACGGCGTTGGACTGTATCGAGGAGAGCTCGCTCCCAACCGGCGTCGTGCTCCAGCTGCGGCCGTAGGACCCGTTACGTCAAAGAACCACTCCATTCGTCAACGGGGTGCGGAAATGGGAACCGGTTCTCAAGAGGGGTCGATGGACGCCTGGATCGCCGAACAGCTGTGACGGCTTGCTGTTTATCGCCACCTCTTCCGCACTACCGATATCACCTGCAGCAGCCGTGCGGTCGCCAATTCCCGAAGTGGTACCTTTGTCGACCGAGGTATCGCGACCCTATGGTCCCGAGGCCACGGCCCAGTAATATTCTCCCCGGATGGCAAATCCGGGGAGTGCCGTCGGCGGTGTGTCATGAAAGCCCGCCTGGGCCGCCGCCGCTGTGGGGTAAACTATCTGGGCCGTGGTCAAAGGGCTGCGGGCCAACCGCAGGATGGTGGACAGCATGCGATTGCGCTTGGCCGCCAGAGCACTGCCGGGGACTAGTGGAAACGAGGCGGCCCAGATCAAGGTCTCCGGGTAGTCTCCGTGGTTGAAAACCGCCGGGTTCAGTACCCAGGAGCGATAAGGAACGCCAGAGGCGCCGCCGGGACAAGCCTGGGAGTTCGGGTCCTGCATTACCGAGCAGTTCCAGTACGCCGCCAGGCCGTCGCTCGCCTGCCAGTAGAGATTCGATAACGCTGCCATCATCCGGGAGGTGCGCTTCGCGATCAAGGCGGCAGGCGGGCCCTTCAGCACCGCCAGTCGGTGTGCGGTGGGCATGGATGGAAAAACGCCCAGCCACGAGCCTACCGCGATGAAAACCCGATGGTTAGCCGCAACGAACGCGGGGGCCTGCCACCAGCCCGGATTAACGGCCGCGAGGGAAGAGCTGCGCGGAATCGGATACACAAAGTATTGGTGGGTGCGGAGATTAAACGCGAGAATCCGGTTCCAGTGCCGGAACTGCCACACAAGGCCTGCGGCAGGCGCTTTCGCCGGCCCCTTCAGGGCGACCCACACCCACGAGCCGCTGGTCCCGATTACCACATTGTCCAACGTGCCCGGGTCCGTAGCCGGATTAATGCCGGAGTCGTAAGCTGGCACGCCCGGCGGGAAAGGAGCAATTTCCGATTGGCTGCCCGTGCTGATGAATATTGGGGGCTTCCCGAATATCGGAAAGCTCAAGGTCACCGACGTGGCCGGAGAAGCAAAGGCCAGAGTAGGAGGCACGGCATACGGAGAAGCCACGGGGCGGGACAGGGATCCGGTCGTGGCATTGTAGCGGAGCAATAATGGCTCAAAAGTTTCCGCTCCGGCTTTCGTCGTTATGCCCCGGGACACGATGAGATCCAGGCCCCCTCGGTCGGCTCGCAGTTTCACGATCACAGTGTGGCCGCCCGTTTGCGCGTCGACATTCAGATACGTCCATCCAACAACCGGGGGCACGGAACGCGTCCGCGGGCTCGAGGTCGGCGCCCTTGCCGCCGAGGTAGGCGATGCCCCCACCCCGCACCCGGCGAGACTGAATCCCATTAATGCCGCTGCCAGGAAGATGGCCGATTTTTGGACCTGTGGCATGTGAACCCTTCCCTTTCGCGCTGCCCTTCGCGTGTCTTTCTGTCTTCTGAACCTCGCGCAGCCCAGCCAAACCGCCGCCCGCCGCCGGCTCGTCTTGGTTTACAGCCTCGCGAACCCTGCAGTTACTGCCAGCCGAGAAGCGGGATCGGGACGCACGCCATCCGTCTACGGGCTCGAACTCTTCTGGGGAGAAGCGGGTGGCGAGAACTCCGCAGAGGGCGTGGTTTGAGCACTCGGGATAACCTCGGTCATGACCGCGGGTGCCCCTTTCCACCAATACCACCCGACGGGAAGGAAGATGTCTTGACCGGACCCACCTTTCGTCACGTAGGTCAACGCCAGGATTTCTTGGTGTCCCATGGTCATCAACACTTTGGCTTGGTTCAGCGGACTGTGGAGCACTGCTCTGGCGACGTTCAAAGGAAGCCGTGCGAGGGCTCCCGGCTGTGAATCCTTCGCCGGGTTGTAGGGCAGCGCCTGAAGGTGCCGCTCGACCTCCACCATCTCCGCGGCCGTCAGAAGCACACCCGGGGTAAGGGGTCCGGTCGCCACCTGGTAGGTCAGCGTCAGGCCGGCCACCTGACTCGTCAGCGACACCGGCACCCACCGATCCCCAGCCATCCGATACAGAATGGTCTTCCAATGCCCTCCGCCAAGATTGGTCAACTCCGCGGTATTGGCCGTGGGCTCGCTCAGCGATACGGTCTTGGCGCTAACCGCCTGATTCAAGATGAGAGCGGTATCCGCGGTCAAGGTCGCCAATAGAGGTGAATCCCCTGTCCCTCGCGAGCTGAAATAGTGTCCGAGGCCGAAAAACAGTCCCACCACGGCGGCCACGGCGACGGTCCGGACGCTCAGGACGCGAATCTGCCCCCACCGCCCCGGACGCCGTTCTCCCACGGACACGATCCGGGCGTACCAGATCGCATCAGCCTGTGGATCGGACCAGTGCGGAACCAGAGCCATCACCTCCCGATCCATGGCCGCCTGCAAGCTGGCGTCCTCTCGGTCAGTCACTGATGCTCCCCTCTTTCGGACCTGAATCGTTCCCGTCGCCGTGAAGCGTCGTCGGATCGGGCAGTGGGCGGTCGGAGGCCCCATCAATCGCGGCGGCACCCCGGTCCCCCTCACTCCCGCGGTCTTCCTCCCAGACGCCCTGGAGCAGGGGAAAGAGCCGCTCCCGGGCTCTAAACAACCGGGTTTTAACGGCCGATTCACTGACGCGGAGCGTTTTCGCCACGGTGTGAATATCTTGGGTGCCGAAGTAGTACAGCCAAACCACCTGGCGGAGAGCGAGCGGCAACTCCCCCACCGCCGTCAGCACATGCCCCCGCCGATCATTCGCCAGCGTTTCCTCCTCGGGCCCTTGATCAGCCGTGGCTCGCTCGGGTACGCGATCCACCAGAACGGCATGGCGGAACCAACTGCTTCGACGACGGTCTACCGCGGCGTGGACGGTCACGGTGAGCATCCAGGCGCGCGTCAGCTGATGTAAGGGCACGCCGGCCCGCAACTGTTGATATGCCTTCAGGAAAACATCCTGAGCGACATCCTCGGCATCAGTCGGGTTTTGAACATAGCCCAGCGCCACTTTTAGTACGGCCAGTCGGTCTCGTTCAACTAAGGCGAGCAGGTCCGGCCTTTGACCCTGCGCCGCGCCTCCATCGTCCTGGCCCAGTGAGTGTTCCACCTCTTCCAGACCGTGCCGGGCTCGCATATGTCCGCAGCGGCTCCCTCTGTCATTAAGGTAACGTCGGGAGACACGAGGCTGGTTACATGGGCGTGGGGACGGGGCTAGGGGCGGCTGGGGCGGGGAATACCCCGGTCTCAGATCGCGCGGAAGAAGCGCCCAGGGCCCAAGGTGACTCCTCTTCGTACGCCATGTTTCCGGAATCACCCCCACCGCGCGAGTAGGCTCGATCCCGGTTCCGTATGAAGGCCGGATGCTGGATGGCAGAAGTCCTCTTGGACCCGGGTTGCCCGGCGACCCAGTGCCCCTGGCAGCTTGTCCATGGCGAAGACCTGCGGAGCAGACGCGGCGACGCGGGGCATCCGTAGAGCGTGGCCAGTGAGCGGGCCGGCGGAGACCCGCCCGCTTGACCACGAGCCTGACGGCTCGAACCCCCCCGGGTATCCAGCGCGATCGCGTCCGCCTCCGTTCACAGGCCAGCATGGTAGCATGGCAACGAGGAGGGCCCATGTGAGCGCCGTGCGGCCTCATGACCTCGAGCGCATGCTGCGGGAGGCTCAGGAACCCATATCCGGCACGGAACTGGCTCGTCGCCTGGGCGTGTCCCGCCAGGCGATCGTGCACCATATTGCGGTGCTGCGCGCGTCTCATGCCCCTATTGACGCCACACCCCGGGGCTACGTGTGGTTGCGGCCCCAGGGACAGCGAGCGGTCTTCATGGTGGCTCATCCGCCGGAAGGCACGCAGGCAGAGCTCTATGCCCTCGTGGATGTAGGTCTCACTGTGGTCGATGTGCTGGTGGAGCACCCTGTGTACGGCGAACTGCGCGGGGGACTCGATCTCCACTCCCGTGCCGATGTCGACATCTTCCTCGGCCACCTGGCCAGAACCGGCGCGACCCTCCTTTCAAGCCTCACCGGTGGCGTCCACTGGCACACGGTCGAAGGACGGGATGAAGCTGCCCTAGAGCGCGGACGAAGAGCTTTGCAGGCGCTTCGATTTTGGCGGACACCCCCGGACGCGCACTGACTCCGCTCTGCCATCCCACCGCTGTTCCGGCCGGCTATGCTGACAGCGACCGGACGGTCCGCGTTCCGGCTGGACGCAGCCGCTCGCGAATCCACATCGCGCCGAAGGCAACCACAAAGCCCACGTAGTAGGCAATGTCCGCCCCCCCCCACGCCCGCGCTACCCATCCCGTCCAGAGTGTCTGAGACATGAAAGGGACGGAGGCGAGGACGCCGACGAGAAAGGCAAACAGTCCCCATCCCACGTCCTGCCGGTCGTCACCGGGATGCATGGCGTCAAAGAAGAGCACCGCCAGCCAGGGCGACACCCAGTACGAGATAAGCAGCAGGAAATTCTCGTATTGCCCGGAAAAGCCCCTCAAGCCGCTCCAGGTCAGGGGAAATCCTAATAGGCCGACCAAAATGATGGCCTGCACCCGATTGAGCGACACTCCGAGTGTGAGCGTCGATGTGGCGCCGGTGTAGATATTCAGCACGTTAGCCGTCAAGGTACCGAAGACCACGGCGAGATAAGCGATAGCGCGGAGATGTCCGGTGGCCGCGCCCAGGAGCGCCATCGGGTCGGTGACGTGAAATCGTAGGGCCATCAGCACCCCCAGCGCCATGACGCCGAGCGTGCTCGCAGCCGAACCTAGGAGCGTCCATCCAAAGACCGCTCGACGGGAGGTGTCCCGTGGCAGGTAGCGTGAGTAGTCGGCAGCGTATGGTCCCCAGGAAAATACATAAGAAGCGGCGATGGCCACCGTCAGAATCGCCATTGGCACATGCAGGGGAATGAGGCCCGCGTGGACGGGGGCCCTTAAGGTCCGGATGGCCATCCAGCCGAACAAGATGAGTAAGACGATGCTGGCCAAGCGCTCGATACGGTGAATCATGTCGTAGCCGAACACGGTGAGTCCCACTTGTACGATGATCAAGACAGCGAGGGCCAAAAGCGGGGGCCAGCCAAACAGCGAAGCGAGGGCATCTGTCCCCAAGACCGTGTTGACGGCCAGCCATCCGAGGCACGAGACCCCGGTGAAGAGAGCCGGGACTCGCACCCCCCAGCGGCCAAAGGCCCGTCCCGACTGAGGCAGAGATCCTCGACCGGTCGCGGGGCCGAGGGCGGCGGCCCCGGCCACCAGGACGGATCCGATGACGGTCCCCAGGGCAACGGCGGCGAGACCCCACGGTTCCGAGAGGCCCAGGATTACAGCCAGCACCCCGATGTACCAGGCCGGAAACCCGAGATTCGCGGCAAACCAGAGAAAGAATAAGTCGTGCGCATGTCCGTGACGCTCCTCCACCGGAACCGCGTCTATACCCCGGGCCTCCAAGAGCATGTCTGGCTCTCCCCTTCGTCACCGCTGTGTCGTTGTGGTCTGTCGTGTCTTATGACATGTCACCATAGGTCGTGCGTTGTTGCAAGCGGTCGCCCAATGATGTTCGGGCGTACTCGCGGCTGCTTACAAGTGGCGCAGGGAGGTGGAAAGTATAGGCCAGTGCGCCCCCGGGCAAACCGACAAGCCGCCCCGACCAGCGCCGGCACCCGGAGTCACATAACTCGTCTTGCGGGCCGGTTCGACGACGACGTCACGGATCAGGAGAGGTGGGGGCCATCAGAGAAAAAGAACAGCAACCGTCGCCTCCCCCACTCCGATATCGTGGCACGTCCCCGACCGAACGGCCATGAAAAGCCCTGAGAGACCCTGTCGTGATGACCATGCTCCGCCTTTCGGGGCCCTGACCGAACAGAGGCGGGTAATTTCTTCTCACGGAATGGTGGTGGGGGTCACCCGGGGCCCACCTTCCCACCAGACGTAGGGCGGCAGCGCCTCCCCTGCCGCCTTGCTGTCGGTGTTACCGAGAAGCTGATCCGGGCCGGTGCCCGACACGCCCTTTTGCCCGTATTGCCACACGATGCGGTGAGTGGCGGGGTCTATCACGATGACCCGGTAGTTCTGGTCGTCCGACACGAGAAAGTTTCCGTTCGGCAGTCGGTTGATGGACGACGCATGGTTCAGCGACCCCGGACCCGTTTGGGGAGCGTATGACCAGACAATCCGACCCTTCTGATTCACGACGTAGAGGCCCGCCGGATCGGTGTAGCTGGTAAGGGCATAGAGCCCGGGTCCGACCGGCATCGCGTCGGAGGGATAGACGATGGCCTTCGGAAGTGTCACATGCCAGACTAGCGTCCCGGCCGGGCTGACCATCAAGAGCTGTTGGGGGAGCCCGGCCCGGGCCCCGTCGGTTATGAGTACATCCCCGTTTGGGAGGGCCACCGCGTTGTTGGTCCAGTAGAGGTAACCGGGCGCGATGCTCTCGACACCCGTATGACCATATTGGAATAGGATACGCCCGGTCTTGATATTCACCACTAATGCACGTTCATTGCCCGGGTCCGTCATGAGAACGTCACCATGGGGCAACCCGTACGAGTCCTCCGGAATATAGAGATAGCCGGGAGCACTACCCGTTACGCCGAGGTGTCCGTACGTCCAAAGGATCTGACCCGTCTTGGGCGAGACGGCGTAGACGATCTGCCGGGCGTCAGCGTTCACGATGAGCGGTCCTCCGTCCGGAGTCGGGTTCACATCATCCGGAGACGGAACATGCGCCGTCCAAACAATCTGCCGCCGCACATTGACGGCCAGGATCCGGTTGGCGGCTTCATCCGCGATATAAATGTCGCCCCGAAAGGGTGTGGTGGACCCGCCCAGGGTATAGGGACGCGGATGGGACGATTTGTGGTGTGACGACGACGCCGCCGCGACGTGAGGCGGAGGCGATGATCGAGCGACCGGCCCGTGTGCCCGCACCACGAGCCATCGTCCGACCACAATCACGACCGCTATCACGCAGCACACAGCGAGGAGCCGTGTCCACTGAATGCGATAATGCATCCCCTCCCTCTCCTCCTTGGACCTGATTCCTTTCACAAAAACAGGTCGGGCCACCCATCGACATGGCCATCCGACCCTCGTCCTGCAGCTCAGGTGACCATGAGTTGGTCCGCCCTTTGGCAGACCAAGGCCGAGCCACCACGGACCCGCCACCATGGCCGACTGCCCGAGTGGCGCAAGCGGCCCCGGGATGGACCTTCCGACGGGCCCGCAGTCTCTGTCGGCTTCTCCGTGGCGGTGGGTGTGGTGGCGACAGGCTCACGGTCGGCGCGGAGATCGCTTGCCGGACGGCGCAGCTCTTCAACGCCCGCGAGCACCCCCCTCGTCGGTCCTTAGAGCCGGACGCTTCTGGTCGGGCACGGGCCGCCGCCGCCCCCGCCTTGAAACCGGCCCAACCCGCCTTCTTGCGTCCCCGATCCCCGTCCTTGTGCCCACCGATGACAAGCCACGAAGTGCCCGCCTCCCACGCTCAGCCCGCTTACAGGAGGACTCGACGCCTGCGCCCTCTGAGCGGCCGGTGACGTCGACGCTCACAGCGTCTGGCGTGCGAAGGAGGCGGCCGGTATCGTGCTCACGATGAGGAGCATCGCGAGCGCGGCCTCGACACCGGCGCCGGCGGAGCCGATTCCTAGCACGGCCCCTCCCAAGCGCGCAGTCACAACCGTTAGCACCCGGATGGCGGTGTTCGGCCGGCCCAGATCTGTCACCGGGATGACATCTCGCAACGACAGGTTCCGGGCCGCCGCCACGTGAGACATCCGACTCCTGTCAACCGGAGGTCAAGGAGAATCCACAGGGGTGATGGCAGCAGGAGCGCACCCCTCCGTCCGCGTTGGCCACGGCGGCCATAAGGGGTAGCCGGCGCGGGGCTATCGCCGGAACCGGACCGGGCGGGGGTCCCGAGCCTGCTTCCCGCGCCCCGCACGACCAACAGGAGTCCTCCCAACGAATCGGGTCCCTAAAACGTGGGCTTAAGCCGGTACACCGCTAACGCCGCTGCCACCGTGCTGGTGAAGTCGAGGGCCAGCAGCGTCTCAAACCGGGGGGCGCAGGACGGGATGGTCCGCGACCGACGATCCTCCGGAGCA
>JAKATP010000098.1 GCA_021818685.1 Bacillota bacterium
GGTGGCCAGGAAGTCTGGCATTGGACGACGACCAAGCCCACGACCTAAGATCGCCCATCCGAGCCGGTCCGGGTGTCTTGCGCCCGGACCGGCTTTTCGTTCCGGGAGGGATCCCGCTCTCCTCGGTGAATGACGCATCAACGGGAGGGATGCTATGGACGCGCGGTTGGCAAGGGGTCTCCAGTGGCGGCAGGCGGGGCCATTTCGCGGAGGGCGGGTCGTGGCGGTGGCCGGCCATCCCGAGCGGCCGGGAACGTTTTTCTTTGGAGCCGTAGCCGGCGGGGTCTTCAAGACGGAGGACGGGGCCGCCACCTGGCGGAATGTATCCGATGGCTTCTTCCAAGCGTCGTCGGTGGGGGCGCTGGCGGTGTCGTCCTCCGAGCCGTCGGTGATTTATGCGGGGATGGGGGAGGCTTGCATCCGCGGCAACGTGGTGGCCGGCGACGGGGTGTGGCGGTCGCCGGACGGGGGCCGGAGCTGGGAGCACCGGGGCCTCAGTGACACCCGGCATATCGCGCGGGTCCGCGTCCACCCGCACGACCCGGATCTCGTGTATGTGGCGGCCTTCGGGCACGCCTACGGCCCCAATCCCGAGCGGGGCGTGTTTCGCACCCGGGACGGGGGGCGGCATTGGGAGCGCATTCTTTATCGCCATGACAGGGTCGGCGCTATTGACCTGGTGATGGATCCGGAGCGGCCCAGTGTCCTTTATGCGGCGCTGTGGGATGCGCATCGCACGCCCTGGTCACTCGAGAGCGGCGGTGTCGGCAGCGGCCTCTTCCGAAGCCTCGACGGCGGGGAGCACTGGGACGAGTTGAGCGACCGTCCGGGTCTGCCGACCGGGCTCAAGGGGCGGATCGGCCTCGCGCTGGCGCCGCGGAGCGAGCGTGTGTGGGCACTCGTGGAGGCTCAGGATGGGGGTCTTTTTCGCTCGGATGACGGCGGGGAGCACTGGGAGCTCATGACGGACAACCCCGATTTGAAGCAGCGGCCCTTTTACTACATGCACATCGTCGGGCATCCCACAGACCCTGACACGATCTTTTGCCTCAACCTCGGCGCGTGGCGCTCGCGCGACGGCGGGCGGAGCTTCCAAGCCATGCCCACCCCGCACGGCGACAATCACGATCTGTGGATCGACCCTCGCAACCCTGAACGCATGATTGAAGGAAACGACGGGGGTGCGTCCGTGACCTACAACGGGGGCCGCACCTGGACCCTGCCCTATAATCAGCCGACCGGCCAGTTTTATCACGTCACGACCGACGACGCGTTCCCCTACCGGATCTACGGCGCCCAGCAGGACAACTCTACCTTGTCGCTCCCCTCTTATTCGGACAAGGGCTTTATTACCGCCGGCGACACCTACCCCGTGGGCGGGGGGGAGAGCGGCTACATTGCGGTGCGGCCCGACGCGCCCCATATCGTCTACGCGGGCAACTACGCCTCCCGGATGACGCGCTACGACCATCAAAGCCACCGTGAGGTGGACATCACCGTCTGGCCGGAGGACCCCATCGGCTATGGGGGGGCGGACCTCCGCTACCGTGTGCAGTGGACGTTTCCCCTGGTCTTGTCGCCGCACGACCCGAATCTCCTCTACGCGGCCGGCAACGTGGTGTTTCAGTCCCGGGACGGGGGCGACAGCTGGATTCCGATTAGTCCCGATCTGACGCGGGCCGCTCCGCACACCATGCAGTCGTCCGGTGGCCCCATCACCAAGGACAACGTCAGCACGGAAATGTACGCGACCGTGTTCGCCCTTGCCGAATCCCCCATCACCCCCGGCCTTATCTGGGCCGGATCGGACGACGGGCTCGTGCACGTCACCCGGGACGGCGGGCGAAGCTGGACGGCCGTCACCCCTCCGACCTTGCCGGAATGGGCCCTTATCAGCATCATCGAGCCGTCACCGCATGACGCGTCGTCGGCGTACGTGGCCGCGACGCGCTACAAGTCGGAAGACCGGCGGCCCTACCTGTTCCGGACCCGGGACGGCGGCGCCACCTGGACGGACGTGACTGGGGACTTGCCGGTCGACGATTTCACCCGCGTCATCCGCGAAGACCCGGTGGTGCCGGGCCTCCTCTACGCGGGTACCGAGTCGGGTCTGTACGTCTCGGCCGACGACGGCCAGCGCTGGCACCGCTTCGGAGGGCTTCCGGTGGTGCCGGTGCATGACATCGCCGTGCACGGCGATGACCTCATCGCAGCGACCCACGGGCGCGGATTCTGGGTCCTGGACGATCTGACCGCTCTGCGTGAGCCGGGGACGCCGGAGCCGGACGCGCTACACCTCTACCCATCGCGCCCCGCCATCCGGCTGCAGGCCGGACGACGGATGCGGCGCCCCGCTGCCGCCGACATGCACCAGTATCGACAGGCGGGCGGGGAGATGGTGATTGGCGAGAGTCGGGACGGGCGCTTCACGCCCCTCAATGCCGGGCAGAACCCGGAGCTCGGTGCCGTCTTCACGGTGTTTCTACCCCGGGACGAGCCTCTTACCATCCGCATCCGCGACGAACAGGGGGAGCTCGTGCGCGAGGCCTCAAGCGCGGATAAAGAGGGGTGGGGCCTGGAACTGCCGAGCACGTCCGGGCTTCACCGGATGACGTGGGACCTGCGGGTCGAGAGCGGCACCGCTCTCCCGGACGGAACCCTCTCAGCCTACTGGGGTGGCAGCACGATCGGACCGCGCGTGGTGCCCGGTCGCTATCAGGTGGAGATCGAGCAGGCCGGCTGTCGGGTTCAGGGGGCATTTCACGTGCGGAAAGATCCACGGCTTCACACGTCGCCCGAGGACTTTGCGGCGCAGTTTGCCCTCCTCATGCAGATCCGGGACAAGCTGAGCGAGGTGCACGAGGCCGTACTTGCCTCCCGCACCCTCACGGAGGAGATTCTCCGGCAGGCGGCGCGGCTCGAAGCGGCGCGGCACTCGGAGCTCGCCGCCCAGGCGCGAGCTGCGGCCGATGCGATCCGGGAGGCGGCGGGCCGTCTCAACGAGTCGCGGAGTCGTGGCCATGCCGACTCGTTCAATTTCCCCCCCAAGGTGAATAGCAAGCTCGCCTCGCTCGAGTCCACGGTCAGCTTTGGCGACGCGCGCCCGCCGGCCCAGTGCTATGAGGTGTTCCGGGTGCTGGCGGCACAGGCTGACGAAGGGCTCGTCGCGCTCCGCGGCCTCATGCAAGAGGTGCAGGAGACCCTGGAGCCCACGATCCGCGCAAGCGGGCTGCCGTTTTTCGGCACACCGTCGGAGGAGGGACGAGACCAATGATAGCCAGCCGCTACCTCGACCGCGTGACCGAGATTCTGGGGGAGATCCGGGCGCTCGAGCTGCCGCGCCTGGAAGAGCTTGCCGGCCAGATCGCCGATGCCGTCTCGTCGGGCGGCCTCTTCTACGTTTATGACAACGGCCACATGCTCAACACCGAGCTGTTTAATCGGGCCGGAGGGCTTGCCCTCCTGGCCCCTATCGAGCTCGGGCGGCCGCGGCTCGGGACGGCAGCCGTGCGCCCGGGGGGAGAGCCCGCCGCCGTGCCGGTCTCCGTGGACGATGATCTGACGCTGGCCCGGATGGCCGTCAGGCGGGCCGGTGTGAAGGCCGGCGACGTGGTCTTGCTGGGCTCCGTGTCGGGACGGAGCCCCCTCGTCGTGGAACTGGCGGAGGAGTCCGCCCGCCGCGGGGCGCTGACGGTCGGACTGACCGCCCTCCGGTACTCGACGACGCTTCCCGCGTCCCACCCCTCCGGACGGCGCCTTTACGAGGCGGTCGCCGTGGTGCTCGATACCCATACGGGCATCGGGGATGCGGAGGTGGCGGTCGATGGTCTGGCCGAGAGGGTCCTGCCGTCATCAGGCATCAGCGCGGCCCTCGTGGCGTGGTGTCTCATCGCGGCGCTCATTGAGGCGCTCCTCGAGCGAGGAGTGGAGCCGACCGTGTTTCGGAGCATCAATTATCCGGACGGACCGGAGCGCCACGCGGCAGCGCTCGAACGCTACCGGCGTCTTGGATACTGAGAGGCGGGCGCGGCCTCTCTCGCCCCTGTGTCCCGGCCTTGCCCCCGGGCAGTCCGTGGGTTTCGGGCGGTAGTGCAAGAAGCGCGGCAAGCTATTGGGCGGCGGGGCAGGCGCCACGGTGCGGGAGAACGGTCGCTCCGCGGAGTGACCCTTAGGGCCTCGCCGCGCCTGAGTCACTGAGTGGTGTGTCACCGGGGATTGCGCGGGCATGACCGCGGAACCCATGCTGGCCTGGCCTTCATCCTGACGGGAGCAGTTCGTGCAGGGACAAGAGGACCGACAGGAGGCCCAGCGCGAGAAAGACATAAGGGACCCGGCGGCGTTCGGCGCCGTGGCGAAGCGTCCACACGGACCACAGGGTGACGAGGCTTCCGACGGCCAGACCAAACCAGGGTGAGGTGCCCACGACGGCCCTATGAGGCCGCGGGCGGGGGGCATGCGCCCCCCGCGCCGGCCTCAGGACAGGACGCGATTGAAGATCTCAAGCGTGCGGGCCCAGGCATCCCGCGCTGCGTCCACGTTGTACGAGGAGCGGGAGTCGTTGAAGAAGGCATGGCCGGCGCCCTTATACACATGGGGCTCGTAGTGCTTGTGGTGTGACTGCATGGCTTCCTCGACTTCCGGAACCTGACCGGTGATGCGGGTGTCGGTCTCCCCGTAGAAGCCGTAGACCGGGCATGCGATGTGCGCCATCGCGTCCGGAGCGGGCGCCGTGCCGTAGTAGCAGAGCGCGGCCCGAAGCGACGGCGCCCGGGTGGCCAGCGCGAAGGAGAGGGCCCCGCCCATGCAATAGCCGGTACTGGCGACCGGCATCTCACGGGTTTCCGGCGCATCATGAAGCCATCCTATCCAGCTTAAAAGATCCTCCAGCATGCCCTCCGTATCCCGCGGTCCAAAGAGGGCACCGATCGTGGCACCCACTTTGGTACCCTCGTCACCGGGAAGACGGTTCAGATGTTCCTGGAGCACACTGCGGTCTCCCCAGGCCGTCGGCGGCACCGTGTTCATAAAGGCCTTGACGGCCTCGATCCGCTCCGGGGACAGCGTGTCGGGCCGGCCACCCCGCGAGTAAAGGTCAGGGGCCAACGCCGCGTAGCCAGCCATGGCCAGCCGGTCGGCCACCTCCTGAATGTGAGCGTCGGGCCCCCAGATTTCCTGGATGACAATAACGGCGGGGAGGGGATGACTCACCCGCGGCGGCATCACGAAGTAGGCGTTCATCACCTGCCCGTCGCGGGCATGCTCCACCCATCGTCGGTTAAATTCCATGTCGGACTCCCTTCTCGGCGCCCAGTTTGGGACAGGACGTCTGGTCCACCCTGCCAATTTTAGACGATCCGCGGACGCACGCACAAAAACGCGAGAGATCCAGGCGGCGATCTCTCGCGAATGCGTCCGCGCTCTAGAGTTTGAGAGCTTCCAGAGCCGGCTTCAGGTGATCATTCAGAACGCGGATGAGCGTGCCTTTCATGCCGAGGGAGCGTGTTTCAATGACGCCCGCGCTCTCAAGTTTCCGGAGCGCATTGACGATGACCGAGCGGGTAATGCCGACCCGGTCCGCGACATTCGAGGTAACGACCAGTCCCTGGTTGCCGCCGAGCTCGTTCAAGAGCTGCTGCACCGCCGTGAGTTCGGAATAGGTGAGCGCTTCCAGCACGGCCTGCACCGCCGACTCCTGACGGCCCTCCGCCTCGCGCTGGGACAGCTCCGTCTGCCGCAGGATGAGGCTGATGGCTGTGATACCGGTCTCCACCAGCACCCACTGCTCATCGGTCATCTCGTCCTCGTCCTTGCCGATGACGAGGGTGCCGAGGGTCCGGTCTTGCGAGTGGATGGGGATACGCGTGGTCGGGTGGTCGATCACTTGCAGCCGCGCGCGTCCCCCTCGCCGCCGAGCGGAAGTGCCCAGCGCCGCCTCGTCGCTGTACTCGGTTTCCTCGAGACCCCCGGCGGCGATGACCACCTGACGGCTCCGATCGAGAAGCGACACCGGCAATTCGAGTGTGTCGCTGAGTTCCTGAACGATAGGACCCGCCTCCCAGGCGTTGGCCGCTCGGTCCACGGTCCGCCCGAGACGCCGGACCTTCTCAAGAAGCGTCATCGTTGCCATGATCGAGACTCCTTTCACCATCCAAATTGGATCAGCCGCAGTCGTTAATGTGAAACCCTTCACAATCATGATATCACGAAACGCCGACGTGAACGAGTACGAATTCGGAGAATTTGTTGGGACGGAAGTATTACACGTTTTGCTGGATCTGTCCCATCACATCCGATTCAGTCGCTGCTCTCAGCGTACAGCATTCGCATCCGTCACGTAAAATATGGGGGACAAATCAGGCGCCTTTCACAGCTTGGACTCAGAGACGACTGAGCCGCCAGCGTTTGGACGGAGGGGGCAGCGCGCCGCTGGTTTTGAGCGCCAGGGAAACCGTCTGTTGCCCGGCCACGACATGAAGGGTGCCGACCGGCGTGCCGGCCGTGATCTGCTTTGGGAGCGGCCGGGCGGTGAAGAGGAGATGCGCCGTGAACCCCGGCCACCCGATGAGGGAGACGCTCTGGGGCACCAGGGCATTGACGCCGGTGGTGAGCCAGGGGGCCTTCACGACGGCACCGGGAGACCCGGCCGCGACCACCTGTCGCGTTTGCAGGAACGGCACCGAGTTGAGAAGCTTCTGGGCGGCGGCAAATGCCGCGTAGAGCTCCGACTGGTGACTCTGTTGGCCCAATACCGCCGCCAGCACCAGCACTTTGGTGGAACCGGCGTTGCGGTACGCGGCGGCGACGTAGCACCCTCCGGCGGCAGCCGTACTCCCGGTCTTGACGCCGATGATGCCGGAATGGCCGAGGTAGTAGTTGACGTTGTAGACGACGTTGGCGACCGGGAGCGTCGCTTGCGGCATGCTGACAATGCTCCGGAACACCGGGTTTGTCATGTCCTGCTCTGCTATCACGAGCTGATCGGAGGCCGTGGAGACGGTGGCCGCGCTGACACCGCTCGCGTCTGTGTAGGTGGTATGGGTCATGCCGAGCTTCTTGGCGTCGGCGTTCATCATCTTGACGAAGTTCGACTGGCTGCCGCCGACCCAGTCGGCCAGGATCTGCGCGTAATCGTTGCCGGAGGGGATGAGGAGGCCCTCTAACAGCTGGAGCTCGTTGAGCCGCTCGCCGGGCACGATGGCCACCACGGACTGCGTGCTCTTTTCCTGTTGATAGAGTGCCACCTGGGCCGGGGTGACCGTGATGGTGGGTCCGGTCTCGCCCGTCGTAAGCGGGTGGGCTTTCAAGACCACATAGGCCGTCATGAGCTTGGCGAGGCTCGCGATCGCGACCGGCGTCTCAGCCGGGGTGGCGCCGATGGTACCGACCCCTTCGACCGCCACCGCCGACTGGCCCTGCGAGGGGAACGGCAGACTCGGCACGGTGCCGGGAAATTTATAGGTTGTGGGCAGGGCCGCATGCACACTCGGCGGAGGGAGCGGGCGAAACCACTGGACGAGAGCCAAGATCACAATTATCACGATGGCGCTGACGACGACTCGCATCCGTCGGATTCCTCCCCGGCATCCTGCTTACCCGTATCCCCCGGTGACTGTGGGTGGTCCACTGCCACCTTAGCACGGCTGCTTTGTAGGATGCCATGTCAGAATCTGCGTGCAGCCGACAGATGTCGGCCGGATGCGCGAAACTCGGAGGGTGGCAACGGGTCCGGCGGGACCTAGGGGACCGGCCGCCGCCGCGCGTCAGAAGTCAAAGGGCACCCAGAATCGGTAGCCGCACACGCAATGGCGGTCGCAGCGCCCGCAGCCCGCGCAGTAATGGCGGGTGCAGGTGCCGACGCTGCAGTCCGCGCACGAAAAAATTGCCATCTCCCCGCAGTGGCACCGCTCATCTGCCTCCACCTGCATCCGTGCCTGCCTCCCCGATTTGTCGGTAAGGCTAGCATGACTCGCCGGCCCCCGGTTATGCGGGCGTATCGAGGATGCGCGCGAGGGAAGCCAGGTCGACATTACCTCCTGACAGCACGGCGGCCACCGTGTGCCCGGCCAGCGGTGACGACGGCAGGAGGGCAAACGCGGCCGCACAGGCGCCTGACGGCTCGACGACCATCTTGGCCCGCGACATGATAAGGCGCAGGGTCTCTTCGATCGCGGCGTCGGAGACGGTCACCAGCTCGTCGACGGCTTCCTCAATCACCGGATAGGTGAGCGCTCCGGGGATGACGGTCCGAAGGCCGTCCGCTACCGTCAGGCCCGCCGGAATCTCGACCCGCCGTCCGGCCTGCCGGGACAAAAAGGCGGCGCATGATCCTTCGGGCTCCACGCCAATGACCCGCACGTCCGGGCGGAGGGCCTTTATGGCGGACGCAATCCCGGCAATCAAGCCGCCGCCGCCGATGGGCACCAGCACCGTGTCTACCTCCGGCGCCTGCTCTAAAATTTCGAGTCCGACCGTCCCCTGGCCCGCCATCACCTCGGGATCGTCGTACGGAGGAACCATGAGGTATCCGCGTTCCTCCGCCACGGCGGCCGCACGGGCCAGGCGCTCACGGCTCGTGGTGCCGCAGAACTCCACCTCGGCTCCGAAGGCCCGCGCGGCGTCCACTTTAGCGCGAGTGGCATCCGTCGGCACGACGATATGCGCCGGAACGCCCACGCGCGCAGCCGCGTAGGCCACGGCCTGGCCATGGTTGCCCGACGACCCGGTCACCACCCCCGCCAGAGCCCCGGTCGCCGCCGCCAGGCGCACGCGGTTCAAGGCGCCGCGAGCCTTGAAACTCCCGGTCCTTTGCAGATTCTCCGCCTTCAACCAAAGCCGTCCGCCTGCCATCTCGGAGAGAGATCGGCTTTCGACGAGCGGCGTTTGCACCAGCACATCCGCAATGCGCGGCTGCGCCGCCGTAATCTTGGTCAGCTCAATCACAGAAACTACCCCTTCCGCGAGTCGGGGAGACTCAAAAAGTCAGAATCCACCACACCGGCGTGTCGCTGCCGGGACGCCCCTCCGGCACGCGGCTCACGGGTACGCGCCGACGCCGGGCGGCCTTGTGAAGTCCGACCGTGAAGGCGCGCGTGTCATATTCGATCGCCCGGGGGCGGTAGTGAGCGTTGACCTCGGTCAGAAAATCCATGACCGCGCGGGCCGCTTCGTCCCACTGCGCGTCGGCGAGCTTGGTCAGGTATTGGTGGCGCCACATCGTGAGTCGCACGGTGAACTTATTGAGCCACACGACGGTCTGCGAACGCTCACCAAGCTCGTACCGGCGCAGAAGGTCCGTGAGCGGCTTGTCCTCGCGCACCCGCGGATTCCAGATGATGAGGTCGATGGCGTAGCTGGAAGGCCGGTCCTCCACCGATGGTTTTTCGTCATGTAAGCGCATGCGTCACTTCCCTTGTTTTCTCTGGCCGTCGTCGCCGGGCGCCGGTCGATTCTCGGCCGCCGGGCGCGGTTCTTTCAACTCCAGCCGGGCCGGCGCCACCACCCGGCTTTGGGCCGGCACCCCGTGTGTCAGCCACACATTGCCGCCGATTTCCGAGTAGGCGCCCACGACTGTGTCGCCCCCTAAGATCGTTGCCTCGGCATAGATGACCACACCATCCTCAATGGTGGGGTGGCGCTTTTGTCCCCGGACGATGTTGCCACAGCCGTCCCGGGGGAAGTTGAGGGCGCCGAGCGT
>JAKATP010000099.1 GCA_021818685.1 Bacillota bacterium
GGTGTCGGCAGTGGCCGATCAGGGCTTCCACCTCATGAACGAAGCCAAGGAGGTGTGGGAAGCTGTGTCGCGAACGTTTGCGGTGACGGATGACGGGGATGGAATCTGGAGCCGAATCCGGGATCACTCCTCTGACCGGGAGTTCTCACACGGACCACGCCTGACGTGGCCCCCGGTCCTGAGGCGCCTCCGGAGACTTGGCTCCGACGCGCCGTAACGGCACGTGAGACCGGCCCCCTGGGAGGCTCGGTCGCAGGTCAAGTGAGCCGCGACCGTAGGGCCGTCATCGACTGGAAGGGGAGAGGGGGGCGGGGACAGACCGTAGTATAGGCGCACACAGGGGGATAACGTCCTGGCTCGAGCAGTTACGCGCCCCCGCGTACGCCCAAGAGGCGTCGGCGGGCGCGCCGAACCTGTAGCCGTTTGACGCGTGTGGGGACGACCACCGTCTTGATCTCGACACCGCTCGGTGTTGAGCCATGTGGATCGCGTCAGGGCAGCGTTTTGGGACAGGCGGTATCGCCGGTGCCTCGATCTATTTGGCCATCGACCCGTGGGGCGCCAACCGGACGGTGCACCTTGGTGACCGAGTGCGTTCTCCCGCTCCGGCCCCGCGCACCGGCGAGCCGAATCACTTTGTGGGGGATCCCCTGATGGCCGTTCCGGCCTAACGTCATCGCGCTCCGGGAGGTCTCGGTGTGACCCGGGCCCGGCGCCGGGTAAGCGCGGGGGAAAAGGTTCGGTGTGCATGAAATATCCCCGATTTCTGGCCGTAGTCGTCATCCTTGCCATCCCCGCCGTTCTGGTCTACCTCCTTCTGTTCCCGTTGGTGGGACATCGTGCAGGGGGCGCGCCCGAGCTTGGCACTGTCGGGGTGAGGACGGGCAGGGCCTGTCGTTTGCCCGCTCTTCCAGCCTGGACGCGGTCTCCCACGGTGCTGACGGTCGGCCAGGAGAATCCTTATCTGCACGAAACGGCTCTCACGTATCTCCAAAATGGCCTCAAGACGCTGACCGTCTGGGATGAGGACCGCTGGGTTATCGCCGTCTCCAACCCGTCCACGTTCAGTTACGCGCCAACCGATGTGGAGGCGGCGCTGGCCGCTATCCGCCTGCCGGGCCGGGGTCGGGCGCTTTGGCTCTTGTCCAAAGCAGGCTGGTCACTCGATGTGGCATGGTGCCGGACGGGCCGCGCCTATCAGATTTTCCTGCCGAAGGCGCCCGGGCCGGAGAGTGCGCCTGCCATTGCCGCTGTACTGAAAGCCTGGAGCCGGACTCCCGCCGCACGCTTCCGCTGTCAAACGCAGGCAGCGGGCACCATCACGTGCGAAGCAGTCCACTAGACAGGCATCGGCCGCGGCCTATCCTCTGTGGTCGCGCTCGGCGCCCCTCGTGGCTCCATGACGTCGTTCGCCCCGCGCACGGTCAGCCTCACCACCGTGGCTAACTGTGGCGTCCGGGGCGTGTCTCAAGGTGCCACGGCGGCGCGGGGGGCACGTGGCGGACGATACGTCGCCCACGCGAGGCCCGCAGGCGACTGCGCCGAGCGCGAAACCTAGAGCGTCCGCGGGGTGCAGGAGAGCGAGCGGTGGCCATGTACGAAGGCCGGGGCTGGTTTCTCCTTCCGCGAGACGTAGAGCGCCCCAGCACGCCGAGTCCAAGAGCGAGATCCGGGCCCCGAGACGGGCTCCGGAGTCGGAGGCCATCCTTGCGGCGTCCGACAAGCCGGCGCCGGTCAAGACCCCGTGCCGGCTGCGGCTTCACATGGTGAGCGCCAATTCTCCCAACGGCAATGGCTTCTGAGGGGCATCGAACCCTACGGGGGACCCGACCCCGGCGGCTCTACCGTGACAAGCGCGCCGTAGGTCAGCTCGCCATAGATCTGCGCGGCGACGTTGAGCGGCACCTCGACGCATCCGAGACTCTGCGGAAAGCCATACGAGGCCCGCACGAAGCCATGGACCGCGTCGCTCCCCCAAAAATAGTTGACCCAGTGCACGGCGTCGGCGTAGGGAACCCCGTTAGGGTTCACGCCTCGCATCGTCTGGTTCCTCAGTTTCTGGTACACGGGATAGGTCCCGAGGTAGGTGGGGGTGGCAGGGATGCCGGTGTTCACCAGGGTATGCACCACAATTTGGCCATTATGCCAGAGCCAGAGCTGTTCGGGCAGCGTTTCAGACACGTAGGCGTAACTGTACCCGGTGTTGATGGTTTGATGCCCGGCGACGGCTAGACGAAGTGCGCTCCATAGGGTGGCGGTGGGCGCGGACGTCTGTGCGATCCCAGCATGATGTTCGAAGTGCATCATGGCGCCCTGCACCATGACGTTCCACTGCCCTGGCTGCCACAGAGCGGCCAGCGGGGCCGGGACGGATGGGTAGCGCCAGGTGAACTGGCCGGCCGGAGGCGCGTAAGCGGAGGACCAGGAGAGGCTGGGCGAACTACCCGGAGCCGGCGTCCAGGCGACGGGCAGATAGCCGAGCTCCGCGAGCCACTGCTGCAAGCGCAGGGTGGTAGCAGGCGGGGTAGTCCAGGAGACCCGAAAGGTGTGGCGCAGGTACGCATGTGCGATGGAGACGGGGCCCGCGGCTCCTCCGGGAATGCTCAAAGTCACCGGCGTACCGGGGGCCACCCCATCCCCGCGGGGATGAAACGTAAAGGTGCGGGCGGAGTCCTCCGTCCAGTGCCCGGGCACCAAAGGCGTGAGTCGCCAGTGGTCGAGCTTTGGCTGCGCAATTGGTGAGGACCAGCGCACCGTCAGGACGGACGCGGCCAGGGTGGGGGCGGCGGGCACGGTGGCGCGCGCCGTGAGCCAAGGAACCGTATGCCATGTCACGGTGCCCACCAGCTGCGGGAGCTCCCAGCCACGGGCCTCGGCGGTAATGCGCCAGGCGCCGCGAAGGCCCGGGGTTGTAAGCGGGCGACCGATGCGCACCGCTGTGCTGGGCATCCGGAGCTTCACGGCCAGGCGGGGCTTTTGAATGGCGACCAGGGCTACGGGGGCCGACCAGTGCAGGGTGACCGGCTCACCGATCGGGACAGCCAGGCGGCGAGACGTGATGTGTGGAGCCGCGGGCGTCTTCAGGGTCTTTGTCTCCGTCATCCGCCAGCCGAAGGGGCCCTCCGCCGTAAGCTGGATGCGAAAGGTGCGGCCCGCCGGCAGGGCCTGGGCGGGCCATAGCCGACCACCGGAAATGGAAAGGGGTACCATACGCCCGCTGGGCGCGCGCGCCGCTGCCGACAGCACACGGACGTCAAGTCCCGCGACCGAGATCCGCATCATGGCCGTGCGGCTTTGGTAAAGAAAGACCCGCGGCCATGCCGCCCAGACGCCAAGAGCGAGGCAAATTGCGGCAAGAACTCCCGCACCAAGCGGCCAGCGGGCGAGGGTGGCGTCCCCGAGGCGATGCTGTTTTTGATGCCGGGTCATACTTCTGTCACCTATTCGTATTTCCAAACACCTCCAATGCCCTATGCAATGTAACGCGCGCTCATGCTCGAAGATTACAGTCAGGGACAACATTCGTCGCGACACGTCGGTACCGAGCGGCAATCCGCGTAAATCCGCGCGGATTACCGGTGATTTTGCACGCACGGCGAGAGGCCCAGCCGAGGGTGACGTTGCCATGGAAGAGCAGGTAGACGTTGAGACGGAGCATGGTCAGGCCTTGTGGACCTTCCGAGTCACGTTACGGAGTGGTACCACAAGGCTAAGGAGCGCAGCGATGAGCCAATGGGAGACCTTGCTGGCGTATCCACAGCAACCCCAATCCGTCCCGCGTGCCGAGCTGGATTAAATCTTACAGCGGGCCGGCTATGTGCGCCGGCAACCTCGGAACGGATCGGGCCGCTATGTATTCACCCAATGAACTCGGGTTCTGACTGTCCTCAAGTACGGTCCGTATGTCTCCTTATCTCAAGGAAGCCTATGTCAAGGCGGTGATCGGGGTAGCTACTTGACGGGGAAACCGAATCATGAGCGATAACGGATTTGACGGGCTGGCGAGGCTGCCCTATCGGAGTGAGCTTTATCCGGCTCGGGAAGGCGGGTAGTTGGCGTTCATTCTCGATTTGGCTGGCTGATTGACACAGGCTGAGACCAAGGAGGAGGTCGTCAAGCTTAGCGAAGATGCGAAGGCTGCATGGCTCGGGACGGCCATGGAACAGTCGATCCGAATCCGGACCCCGGGCACGCACCCGGCCTCCGATGCGGGGAAGCGCCATGTCCGACTGCCAGCGTCGTTGTATCAATCATGGTCTATGCGATCAGAAGAGGAAGGCGTGAGTCTCTACCACCTCCCAAGCCCGCCACCCCTCTTGGTTCCTCCGCATCAACGGGAGGGGAAGCTATCCGGGCGCGCATGCCATGAGCCGGTCCTGTGGTTGGGCGCGGTGCCGGGCGGAGCGGCCTTTCGGAGCGCGACGGCGGTACGGAGGCGACGGGTCCAGAAGTCTGAGACGTCAAGTCGGGCGGGGAAAAGCCACGGGCTATCCGCCCCGACCTCGGCCATGACCGTCGACACGGAGCCGTGGCGGGGCTGGTACCGGCGCCAGGCGCCCCGGGTTTCTCCGGAGAAACGGGCCAGGAGGAGGCCCAAGATGGCGCCGTGGGTCACGACCGCGACGGTGTCTTCGGGCTCGTGCGCCCTTGCAATCTCCGCGAGCGCCCTCTCCGCGCGCCCCTCCGCGGCGCTCCAGGCCTCACCGTCGGGAAAGGCAAAGTCCTTTGTGGCCGGGTCCAGGGCTTTATCAAAAAGAGCGGGCCACCGCCGCCAGGCCTCCCAGGCTGTCAACCCCTCTACCACTCCCAGGTCCACTTCGCGGAGGTCATCACAAAGGGCCATGCGTGCTGTCGGGCAGGTTCTCGCGATGGCGAGAGCCGTCTTACGCGCACGCTTCAGTGGGCTTGAGTAGATGGCCGCGAGCGGCAAGGCGGCGAGATACGCCCCAAGCTCGCGCGCCTGCCGGCGCCCGAGGGGGGAGAGGTCGACATCCGTCCGGCCGGCGAGACGGTGCTCTGCGCCTCCGACGGGGTCGGCATGCCGGATGAGGAGCAGCCGGATAGGCCCGGGTCGCTCTGTCTTCCGATCATCCGCGAACGCATGCGAGAACTCGTAATGCTGTCGCGCCGTCATGTCCACCCTCCGCGCCCCTGAGTCTCGGGAGATGCCTGTCCCCTGCCACCATCTTCGCACGGCCGGATGCCCGGGTCTTGTTGGCGGATCGGATCCGCCGTCTTGACCCGCTCTGACGATGAGGCTATGGTTAGCCCGTCCAATCATCGGGTGTATAACAGGGAATCAGGTGCAAGGCCTGAGCGGCGCCCGCCACTGTAACCGGGGAGCCGGTGCATCCACCAGTCCATGGGAAGGATGCGCCGAGGCGGCCATGAACCGGAGCCAGGAGACCTACCCCATGATTCGGCAAGCCCTGCGGGTGGCTGGGGCTAGCCTGACTGTTGTTTTCAGGACGCCTCTGCCCGCGATCTGATCAAGGGAGAGGACTAGAATGCCCGCACCGTTGCGCCATGGTTTCCGAATGACTTCCCTGTTGGCGTCGTTGGCGTCCGCCGGCCTTCTCGTGGCGCTCACCGCCTGCGGATCGGCTGCACCCAAGGCGTCGATAGCCCATCCGATCCGACTGTATGATGATCTGCATCACCTGGTGGTGCTGAAACGTCCGGCCCGCCGGCTGGTGGTGCTGGAACCCTCCAACTTCGAGATCGTGGATGCCCTGGGACTGCGGCAGGACATCGTCGGCGTGGACACCTCGGTACCCGGGTATACGCCTGCACCCTGGAGGAAAGCGGCCCAGGGGCTTCCGAGCGTCGGTCCTTCCTACCCCGGTATTTCCGTGGAGCGCATCGTGGCGCGACGGCCTTCCTTGGTGCTGGCCACGACCGGGATTGCTGGCTTGAAAGGACTCTCGACGCTCCATATCCCCGTGCTGGTTCTAAACCCGCAGTCTATCAATGGCGTCTACCGGGATATCGAGCTCGTGGGGGAGGCGACCGGAACCGAGTCGCGTGCCATGGCCCTGGTCAAACGGATGCAACGAGAGGTAGCGGCGCTTACTCGTCAGGTGGCCCGGACATCGAAGCACCCGCTCGTGTTCTACGACTTGGGGGGACTCTACACCACCGGCCGTCACACGTTTTTGGATAGCCTCATCCAGATGGCGGGCGGCCGGAATGTCGGGGCCGAACTCTCGAAGGCTCAGTGGCCCCAGGTCACCGACGAGCAGGTCGTGCGCGCCGATCCGTCCGTCATCCTCGTTGACCCGGACGCGACCACAGTGGCGAAGGAGCGTCAGATCCCGGGGTTTCTAGAGACCATCGCCGGGCGGACCGGACGGATCTACGCCGTGCCCAACTCCTCCTACATTAATGAGCCGTCTTTGGGACTGGTCGCGGGCCTGCGCGAGCTCATCAAGCTCCTGCATCCCGGGCTTTATAAGTAGTCGGTCCCGCTCGCCAAGCGCCCCTGACGGAAGGGTCTGCGGGTCTGGCCGCCCCTTCCGTTATGCGTGGGCAGCGATAATCTCCTCCAGCACCGGCAGCAGATCCATCAGCCGCGGACCGCACTGCAGGATCGAGGCGGGGATCTCCACCACAGCGTCGTGGGCCACCGCGGGAATCTCACCAAAGCCGGGGCGGCCAAGGATCTCGTCGCGGATGAGGGGTTTTCCGCACCAAGACGCCAGGATGACGTCGGGCCGCGCGTCCGTCACGTCGCTGGGAGTAAGCCTTCGACCGGCGGCGCTCCGTCCCTCGAGGGCGCGGGCGCGAAAGACGTCTTCGCCTCCGGCGAGCTCGATTAGGTCCGAGACCCAACCGATCCCAGCGATCAGCGGATCCATCCACTCTTCAAAATAGACGCGGGGCCGCCGGCTTCTCGTGCGGCCTCGTTCCTCGTACGATGCCACGACCGTCTGCCACTCTGCCACCAGCGCATCCGCCCGCGCCGCCTCATCAACGAGACGGCCGAGAAGCCGCACCGTGGAAAACATGTCTACGAGCCGATGGGGATAGAGGTGGAGGAGCGGCACCCCGTTGCCGGCCAGTTCTTTGGCCAACGGCTGTTGCACGCCCGATGTCAGAATTACGATGTCCGGATCCGCCTGAAGAATGCGGCGCGCGCTCCCGTGTCGGAAGCCGCTGACCTTGGGGAGCGAGAGAGCCTCCGGCGGCCAGTCCGTGTATGCGGAGATGCCGACGACCCGGTCGAGAACGCCCAGCCGGTGAAAGATATCCGGCAATTCGGCGCCCAGGCAGACAATACGCGCAGGATACATGACGCCATTCCTTTCCCCCTACTGACTCCGACCGGCTCCTGTCACCCCTCGAACGGCGATATCAGCGCCGTTGGCGCACCAGATCCTCAAGACGGGTGAGATGAAGCGCCTGATCAAGCTCGAGAGCCAGCCGCTCAAAACCTCGTTCCCGCCTGACCCGCCCAGCCTGCGCTCCCGTCTCGTTCTTCGGATCACGCGCCGTCCATGCCTTCCCGCGTGCGCGCGCTACCCGCGCCAACCAGGGCTCGGTGAACGTGTCGTTGTCGAGGATGCCGTGCACGTAGGTCCCGATCACGCGGCCCTCATTCGCCGTGAACCCCTCAGGCCGGGATTCCCGATGAAGGAGCGGAGAGTATGCGCCTTTTATCTGCGTCACACCCATGTGTATCTCATAGCCATAGACCACGTCCGGTGGAAACGGGGGCGCGAGCGTGCCTTCGGTGGCCCGGGTGCGCTTGGACGGGGTCAGAACGGTGGAGCCGTTGATGAGACCGATGCCGCGGACGCGGTCCGCGGGCGTCTCCGCCTCCACCTCCACCTCCACCTCCACCTCCACATGGTGGGGATCGTGCACGGAAGACCCCAGCATCTGATAGCCTCCGCAGATGCCGAGCACAAACGCCCCGCCGGAAGAGGCCGCGCGGATGGCGGCGACAAGGCCCACACTGTCGAGCCAGGCCAGATCGGCCATGGTGTTCTTGGTACCGGGCAGAATGATGGCGTCGACACCCTCGGTCTCTTCGGGTCGGGTCACCCACCTCACTGCCAAGCGGGGATCGCGAAAGAGGGGGTCCAGGTCCATGAAGTTCGCGAGATATGGGAGCCTCACGGCCGCTATCTGGAGAACCGCCTGCTGGTCTTGCCGACGAGGCTGGTACCGTGGCGAGCCGAGACCCAAGGAGTCTTCCTCTTCCAGATCGAGGTCCTCGAGGTAGGGAACGACACCCCAAACCGGCACCCCGATTCGCCCTTCGAGCCACCGCTCGCCCTCCCGAAACAAGGTGCGATCGCCCCGGAACTTGTTGATGACAAGACCGGCCACCCGCTCCCGCTCCTCTGGCGTAAGAAGGGTCCAGGTGCCGACGAGCGACGCAAATACCCCGCCTCGCTCAATGTCGGCTACCAGCAAAACGGCCGCGTCAGCCATGTCCGCGACACGCATGTTCACGATGTCATGCGCCTTCAAGTTCATTTCTACCGGGCTCCCGGCCCCTTCGATGACGATCACGTCATAAGCCGCGGCGAGCCTCTGATAACTGTCCTCCACCGAAGCCCAGAGCCGCTCCTTACGGCTCATGAAATAGGAGCGCGCGTCCGTCTCTTCGGCGACCCGCCCCTGAACCACGATCTGAGACCGGCTCGGACCAGAGGGCTTCAAGAGGATGGGGTTCATGTCAGGGCTCGGTGCGATGCGGCACGCCTCGGCCTGAAGCGCCTGTGACCAGGAAATCTCGCGCCCGTCTGGCGTCGCGGTGGAGTTGAGGGACATATTCTGAGCCTTGAAGGGCGCCACGTGGTAACCGCTGTTGGCAAGCCAACGGCAAAGCCCGGTGGCGATGAGGCTCTTGCCGACATGGGACGCTGTCCCCTGCACCATGATGCTAACAGCCATGCACCCTCCTGTCATCGTGTCGTGTGGCCGCCCGAGACTAGTCCCGCCTACGTGCGCAGAGCAACATCGGCGGCAATCTGCCAGATGCGCTCGTTCTCCTCCGGCAGCCTGAGCGCCACCCGCATCCACGCCGCTCCGAGGCCGCGCCAACCTTGAAGGCACCGTACCAGCACCCCGCGCTCCCATAGGATGTGGATCGCCTGCGAAGCGGCGGAAGCCGCCGGCCATCGCACCAGAATGAAGTTTGCGGAGGTGGGATAGGTGTGCAGCCGGGGGTGTACGCCCCACGTGCGGGCCGCCCAGGCCCGGGATTCTTCGACCCACTGCCAGGTGGCCTGCAAGAAGACCGTGTCCCCGTAGGCCGCGACCGTCGCCGCCTGGGCCAGCTGATTGACACTCCAAGGGTCGCGGCGCGCCGTGACGCGGGCCAGGAGGGAGGCCGAGCCGATCCCAGCCCCAAACCGAAGGCCGGGCAGGGCGAAAATTTTAGTCGCGGAGCGCACCACCGTGACGCCCTCCACCGATGTCGCCAGCGGCAGGGCGGTGTAGCGATGAGCATCAGGGAGGAAATCCATAAATGCCTCATCGACCACGATGTGGACGCCGCGGTCTGTCCATCGCCGAAACAGAGACTCCCACTCGGATCGAGGGAAGGCACGGCCACTCGGATTATGCGGATTATTGATCACGACGAGATCGCCTCCCCCCAGGCGGGCGTCGAGCCGATCGCCGGGAAAGTCGAATGGGGGCGGCATGCACACCCGCTCAATCG
>JAKATP010000100.1 GCA_021818685.1 Bacillota bacterium
CGTACGAGGTCAAACAGGCGTGCGCGGGCCTCCAGCAGACAGCCTATCCGTATGCGACCGTTCATGACAGCGTGGCTAAGGGCCGGGACGCGACCGTAGCCGGGTCTGTAATGCCCCTGGAGGGCGTCCCGCCGGTCCGGGTCGTAGTCCTGTGTCTGGACGGCACCCTGCTTCGTCACGATCAGTCGGTCTCGCCCTGGAGGTGGGCCGCCCTGCATCGTTGAACGGAGGCTGGCATTCTTCGCATCCTGGCCACGGCGCACCCAACTCGCCCTGGGCGACGCAGCGCATGCTCCGCGACATGCCCGCGTTTACCGCCACCGTCCACGACACCGGGACGCTCGTTGTCGGGCGTATGCGGCCCCTGGAACGGCATGTCCCCATCCCGCGGGGGAAGAGACAAGGCCTCCCCGCGTGGAGCACACCCTGGGCACCGACGAGCGGCAGGTCCTAGGAGGTGAGAGACCGATGGTACATCACGACCGAGGATCCCGCGCTATGGGCCGCCGGGTACCGCCTCGGCGCCTATAAGTCGCACCCGGTGCTGGTCCCCGCCCACACACTGGAGGGCGTGCGTCCCCCCAAGATCCTGGTGCGCGGCCACCCCCACCTGGTCCGAACTCGCCGAGGCCTTGCGGGACCCTGCCAAGGGGCTGAACACCAACGGGGGCACCCTCGTCCAGATCATGCACCGCGACGCCTCCAAAGAGATGGAAGGCGTTCCCCCGCAGGAGGTCCTGGTGTGCGGCGATGACGCCCATGACCGGGGCCATTGGACTGCTGTGGCTTCCCCTTGGCCGTAGCCCATGCTATTCCTGAGGCACGAGCGCGGGCCGCCGTCATCGCCGCCGCTACTGACGACGACCGGGTGACCCGAGCCCTGGAGCAGTGCGTGTTGACGGGCTGAGCGTGGTCTCTCGCTCCCGGTTCGCGGGTGAGCACGTAGGGAGTGCCGCGCTCCCGAAAGGGGACGGCCATGAACCTGGCGATTACGCTGGCGCATGGCTCGGAGGCCGAGGCTCTCACGCGCGAGGCCCTGAGGGCCCTCGCGGCTTCCTATCCCCTGGACCGGTACACGGTGACCGATCAGGTCCGCATCGAGGAAGGGGCCCAGCCCCACAGTCATCCCGTGCTCACCCTGAACACGGCCGAGCGTGCGGATCCGGTGGGCTTGTTGGCGCAATACCTACATGAACAGATGCACTGGATGCTGGGGACCCGGGCGCGTACGTATGACCCCCATGCCTTGTTAGACGCGTTGCAACGGGCGTATCCCGGCCTCCCCGTCGCCCGCCCCGATGGCTCCGGGGATCGCGTGTCGACGTATTTCCACCTCGCGGTCTGCAGCCTGGAACTCGATACCCTGACGACTCTGGTAGGCCGTGAGGCGGCCGATGATACGGTTCATCGCCGGGCTCAGCGATTCTACCGCGCCATCTACGCACTCGTCGTAGAGCGGCGGGAGGACATTCTGGACCGGGTGGCTCGATGGGGCGGGGGCGCATTCTGGCAACCACCCGCGCCCGTCTAACCGGGGCGTCCTGCATGCGGGAACGGTCGGGACGCAAAGCTGGGTCACGGACCGCCTTGGACCCCCTGTGGACATGGCCGGAGCCGCCTTGACCGTCCGCTTGTGCCGGGTCTCTTAGGATGTCAAGCGCGCTTGCGAGCGCCTACAAAGGGTGAACTATCCGTTCGCCACGTCCATGGTGAAAGGACTGAAGGGCCGAGGTTCGGCCAGGTTAGCGCACATCGCCCCGACATAACGCCGGTGGCAGGCTGGCACATTGTGCCCAAAGGCGTCCACGACCCCATCCGTATGTTCGCTGGCCCGAATCGGAGCGAAGAAAGGCCCTCCCAGATCCGCGCCACGCTTTTCGATCTCCACAAAACTCTTCTGGACCTGCAGGGCGCCTATCGCACAGCAACCCAGCAGGGTCTGGGACCGGTCGTCCTCGCAGCTGACGGCTCCCTCGACACGCGGCAGGTCGCCCTCAAAAGCACCTGGCCACCCCTTTGGGAGGCCGTCATGGGCCGGCGGCCTGCACGACGATGACATCTACGAAGTTATGGAGGGATCACGGGAACCGATCATGTGTTCCCGCCTAGCCGGTCGATGGACGCGGGCGGTGCCGTGCCCGCATTTCTTTCCCCTCCTCCGCTCTGGCCAGCACGCAATTCCCGTCATCAGCCGTCACCAATGCGTAATCCAGGTCGCAAACCGAGATGCCCACGGCCACCGCAGGGGCCCCCCCGTCGGAAGATTGTTGCACCGGGCCTCTGCGCGAGTCCCCGTGGCGGCCGCGCACACCGTAAACGTGTCGGGAAGGAACGCCTCATAGGACACGCCCCGCCAGCTGTACGTAATCAAGAGTCCGTCGATGGTCGAGGTCCCGAACTGCCTTGCCGCCACCTCGATGATCGCAAAGGCGGTCCTGCCCGACGGCACCGTGAATGGGAGCGGGCTCGTCGGCTCCCATCCTCTAGATACCCCGACGTCGGGTCCCAAAGACAGCCCGGCGTGAACGGTGAGACCCAATGGCTGGTTAGTCAGCGTGACGCCGGTTACGATGATAGGCTCTGCGGTGGTGTTCTCGAGGGGATCGCTGGCGAACATGACCTTTTCTCCTACCGGAGTCGCGATGCCGAAGCCGGCCCACCCTGCTGACGTCGGCGGCGCGAGCGGCCCTGGGGGAGGCACGAAGCGCCACACCGCGAAAGCTACGACTACTATCCCGGCCGTGAGGGCGGCAAGGCGACGGCGATTGCGCCTCGTGAACCCAGGGGCCGGCATGCTCATTGGATCCCTCCCAGGGTTTACACCTGGTCTAGCGAAGATATGAGTTCCGCGCGGGAGGCGCGGATCCTGCCGCCAACTCAGGGGTCACGCTCTACGAGACGGGGGAAGTGGGTGTACGCCCAACCGCCGAAAGGCGTCCCCTGTCCGACGGACTCGGGCGGGAGCCACGAATAGCCCGACCACCCGTCAGGGGACGGGACCGGCCATGAGACGCCCGCATGTCGTGTCCGCGCCGTCCTCTTCGAACGGCGAGCCAGTACAATGCGACAAGACGGGAACGGCTCGGGCCCTTAAATGTCAACGAGTACCGAAGCTGGTCGGCTGGGTGGAGGTATGAGCATCTCGGAGCTAGTGTCCTGAGCGGCAAGTTCCGGATCTATATGGTATGACCCGGTATGAACATCACGCCACCTCCCCAGACGGGCCGGCAGGGACGGCCCATCGCGCCGCTGACCCTCACGCCGGCCGAGCAGGCCACGCGGGAGCAGTGGGTCCCGCGGCGGAAAACGCGTCAAGCCCTGGCCCTGCGGGCCCGGATTGTCTTGCGGTGTGCGGCCGGGCTCTCCCATCAGGCGGTTGCGGCCGAGCTCGGCGTCAGTCGGCCTCTGGTCGGCACATGGCGCCAGCGGGTTGTGACGGACCGGCTCCGCGGCTTGGGGAATGCGCCCCGATCCGGCGCCCCGCGCCGCGTCACGGATGCGCAGGTGGCGGCCGTCATCACAAAAACCCTGGAGGAGACACCGCCGGATTCCACCCACTGGCCCACCTGCTCCATGGCCCGCACGTTGGGGCTGTCCCAAACGGCCATGAGTCGGATCTGGCGGGCCTTCGGGCTCCCACCGCACCGGACGGAGTCCTTTCCAGCCCGCTCTTTCGGGCCAACTGGCCATAGGAACACACCTTACAGGCTTCCAAAACCTCTCGCCGCTGTCGTTCTGTGTCATTGCGACGAGCCGTAAACGATCTGAGCCTCCGGGTTCTCGCCGAGATAGACCTGCTCTTCCCACAGGTTCGCTTCTTTCCCGATGAGTTCCACGACGTTCGCCACGATGTGGCGGCGCTCCATCAGTCTCCGGTCCGTGTAGTCCCCGTTCCGAAACTTGCCTTCCGGGTTGAGGTGGTACTGGGCCAGCGCCTCGGCATAGGTCTTGAGGCGGGTGACGGAGACCAACTCCCCTGTGACACGGTCAAAGGCTCGACCCGCCGCGACCGCCGGGTCACCATCGAAGGGGGAGTCGCGCGCACGGGGCCCGGCACGCGAGGGGCGCCATTCCGCACGTGGCGGGTTAGTAGGCCTGCGAGCGTCGTTGGACGGCCTCCATGAGGGCGTCGTCATCCTCGATCTGGTCACCGACGGAAATCGGTGCTCCGACGGTACATCATGCCCAGGGGAAGAGCAGCCCTAGCCGATACGCGACAGCACGACCACCGGCAAGCCCCGATCGCGGTGGCTGCGCCTCCTGCGTCAGACCGACGGGGGCGGAGTCTGCAATCGCGTGCTCGGTCCTCGCGCCGGGGCTATGCCGACGCGCCCGACGGACCGGCGGACGCATCGCGGTGCATACCCTGGCGCGATGGTGGCAGGAGCAAGGGCGGAGCCGGTATTCCGACGCGCGGGACGTCTACATCGTCGCCGACAGCGGGGGGAGTAACGGCTATCGGGTCCGCCTGTGCAAGTGGGAGGTCGAGCCGTGCGCCCATGTGACCGGCCTCCGCATCCATGGGAGTCACTTCCCGCCGGGGACCAGCAAGTGGAACCACCGCGAGGCCTGTTCAGCCTCATCAGCATGAACTGGCGGAGGCCGCCCCTAACGACCTTCGAGACCATCGTGGACTTAATGGGCCACACGATGACGGGGACGGGGCTCACGGTCTGGACCGAGTGGAACCAGGACCCCTACCCGACCGGGCTCGGCATCACTCCCGCGCAGTTGCGCACCTTCAACCTGGTGGCGGGTTCGTTCCAAGCCCAATGGAACTACATGATCGCACCGCAGCATGACTCAGTTAATAACGGGTGATCCCTGAGCGATCAGCCGCCGCTCCGCCTCCGTCTCATCCCCATCGCGGCCACCTGCCCTTGGTCAGGATGAATGGCGCTGTTCGAGGGCGGTGATGCGGGCTTCGTGGTCGGTGAGGATCCGGCCTAGCTGGTCGCGCACGGTAATGACGCCGTCAGCCACCAGACGAATTTCGTGGCGCACGTCTTCCATGAGGGCCCGGAGTTCCCGGCGGGCCTCCACGTTTAATTGTTCCATGCGTACCGTCAATTCCTGACGCGTCTCCGCGTTTAATTGTTCCATACGTGCCGTCAGTTCCTGACGGGTCTCCGCGTTCTCTTGTTCCATACGTGCCGTCAGTTCCTGACGGGTCTCCGCGTTCCCCTGTTCCATACGTGCCGTCAATTCCTGACGCGTCTCCGCGTTTAATTGTTCCATACGTGCCGTCAGTTCCTGACGGGTCTCCGCGTTCCCTTGTTCCATGCGTGCCGTCAATTCCTGACGGGTCTCCGCGTTCCCCTGTTCCATGCGTGCTGTCAATTCCTGACGGGTCTCCGCGTTCCCTTGTTCCATGAGTCCCGTCAGTTCCTGACGGGTCTCCGCGTTCACCGTGTCCATCTTCTGGTTGGTGGCCCCGATTTGCTGCGCCACTTCGCGGCGGAAAGCATCCAAATAGACTTTGAGTTCTGGGTCCATGGCCGGCTCCCTTCCCTGGGCGGTCAATAGAGACCTTCGCGGACGAGAGACAAGAGTCCTGCCAGGGGAGAATGCCGTCGGTCTCTCTCGTATCGATCTCACCGCTCATCCCCCGCCGCGAGGCAACCGTCGCACGGTGGCTTCCCCATACCCTAGGAGGCGCTCGGCCGCTTCCCGGCGGGAGAGGCGCCCGTCGGCGATGGACGGCGCGAGCCGCTCCCACACCTGCCAGAACGCCGGTTCATCCAGCCGTCCAGGCCGCCCGACCGCCTTGCCCTGCGCTTGCGCCCGCTCCATCCCCGCCGTCACCCGCTCCCGGGTCAGTTCCAGTTCAAACTCGGCGAGGCTCGTCAGTGGGTTCAAGAGCAAGCGGCCGAGAGCGGTGGTGGTGTCGAAGCCTTCCTGCGCCGACAGGAACCCGACCCCGAGCGGGTCCCAGACGACCAGCGTGTCATGCCTGTGCTGCACGGGCCGGAACGGTCGAGCTTGAACACCAGGATCGCATCAAACCGCCGTTTCGCCACGTAATCGGGCAGCCGCCGCCAGGCAGTTCTGTGGAGAAGGTCGTTGGCGCTGGCCGTGTCCACGTTTTCCCCCACCACCTGCCAGTCCGGGTGCTGCGTGGCCACTTGGCGCAGGCGGTGGAGCGGAGTTTCCGGGTCCTGATCCCGGTCCCGTGTGGAGACACACGCTACGCAATGGAACATCTCGAGGTCGTGCTGACCCGACCGCTCCCTCCCAAACGGCCACCGGCTGCCCGGTAGCCGGGAGGGATGCGGTCGACGGAGGAGGGGACTCTCTCCTCCGTCCCCCGGGCCCGCCGGAGAGGCGGCGATGGGTATGGACCGGATGGAGAGGCGACCGCGTGTGCCCCTGGACACGGCGGTCACGTATGCGACCCTGGGCCTGAGCGTCATTCCCGAGTGTCCCCCCACGTGCGGCTGTCACAGCCCCTGCAAGCGCCCGTGGGATCCGGTCGCGGGCCAGCATATGACGGGGTGGCTCGCTACTTCCGTAGTAGTCATGAAGAGAAGGGCAGGTGACAATATGGCATGGGCTATAGATACCACGGAGGCTCTCAACGACAGTAGCGTCAACTGGACCGCATTTTACGACTGGAAGCAAGCGTGGCCGCAGTGGGCGGGCCGATACTTTGGCGGAGGGTACAACTGGAGCGCGGGTGAATTTACTGCCGCGAAGAAGGCTACGGGCGGCGCCCTTGTAAGGATTGCCCCACTACAAGGATCACAGGCGTCGCGGCAACAGACCGCCGGTAGCAACGGGCATGAGTATGGCGTGTCGGCTGCTAACGCCACGTGCGCGAACATCATCGACGCCATCAACGCGTCCCAACTGAGTCTACCCACCAACGAACCCGTAATCGTGTACCTTGACGTGGAACAAGGCACCAGCATCATGCCCGCATACTGGGCGGGATGGGCCACAACCGTGTACAATTACGTTCATAACGGGGTTGCCCCGTTTCTTCCCGGAATGTACACGGACTACGTATTGGACACATCCAATAACCTGTACTACCCGCAGTCCAGTGTCCAAACTTGCCTGAACACCGTGTGCACATATTGGCCGGGTGACAACTATTTCTGTTACGGGTTGTGGGCGAATGAGCCAGAGCCATGTTCTTACGCTTCAGACTCCACAGCTGTCCCCGACTGGTCCGTTTTCGGGAGCTTCACACAAACCGGATGCGGCAATAAGTTTCCTGTGCCACTCTATCTGTACCAGTACATGGAGCACAAGGCCGCCGTCGATACATGCGGTGTATCCAACTTTGCGGGCGGGAACGATTTCGACTTGGATAGCTCCGATGACAAGGGCGGACAGACGTACATGCTGGCGATTGACTAGCCCGTGTCCTGGAAACACAGTCCGTCTATCTCATGCTAGACCATGTTCGGCCCCCGTCATGCGTGTGCCAAACCGCGAACACTCGGGTGGACGAACTATTGCTGGAGCGCACGGCTACTAGCACACCGTCCGCTCCAGCAAAGCTCACACTGGTGAAGATCCAATGCGGAGGCAAAGTCAAGAGGGGTCGCCAGTAGAGGGGACCGCTGCGACTGACCCATAGCTTGTCAGCGGCCGTTAGCCACACCGAGTGTGCCATCGTGACCGTCCAGTGCCACTTGCCGGTCACCACAGCAGGGGTCGACACAGAGGTCGCGTATTTCCACTGCCGACGGGCATTGGTGCGAGTGTATAGAGCTATGCCTGCAAAGCGTTTGCTGTCGACGGCAATGGGGAGATAGCCTGTACTTCCGACGAAGCGTGGCGGGTACGATACCAGTTGCGCTAGCCCCCACCCGTACGGCACCGACGGGCGTTCCGCCGCCCACGTTGTGCCTGACTTGCCGCCCCGGTACAACCAGAGTCCGCCAAGCGCCATGGTCGCGCCGGTAAGCCAAAGTTGGTTGTTGGTATCTATTGAGAGCCCCGTTTTGTCCCCAAAGTATGGGGGGGCTCCCGGAGGCGCCAGTGTTAACCCATTCCCGCTGGTAGCTACTCGGGACCAAGATGCTCCCGCGTTGAGCGTCGTCCATAACGTCACCGCTTCGTTGCCAGATGCCCCGGTTCCGATGGCTAGAAACCACCAGTGTGCGCCCGTGCCCGTAAGAACTTGAGGTGTGGTTAGGGCTGCGGGCAATGCAACTTGTACCCATCCCTTGGGGCGCAGGATCCAGACGTCGGTGCACCCCGTGACCACCGCAAAAGACCCCACCCGCCTCAATGTCCCCGCCCCCGAGCATTGGACGGACCTGAGTGGAATCGCATAAGAAACAATCGGTGAGGAGCTGAGAGCCTGTACTGTCACACCAGTCGCCGTGCGGAGGGTAAGCCACGACGCGGAGCCCACTTGAAGCGCGCTCACCGGTTGACCGACGAGGGTGCGAGGAACCAGTTTCATCACATGTCCATAGACGGAATGAGGCGTCGGACCAACAGCAATCCCACATCCGGTCAGGAGGGCCAGTGCCCCTGCGAAGGCCCGAAAGACACAGCCTCCGGCTTTGGACCGCATACCCGTCCCTCCCCGGCATATTGTGATCCGGCTCTCATGGCCCTGTAAACGACACGATTATCCGATAGGTTACCCGTAATCCGGTTGGTGCTCGAGGCCAGGACGAGTGGGGGAGTTGGGCTCTGATTCTCGTCCGTCTTCCCGCGACTCGCCACGCTTGTACCCCCCCCCGCTAAGTCCCGTGCCGGCGGCACAGGCCAGACATGTCACCGCCAGCAGGCCTTTCGGGTCCACCTCCCCCATCCCTCCCGCATCGCGCCAGACGCACAGAGACAGCCGCTGAAATAGAGTCCGGTAGCGTGGTGTAAAAGTGGGGAGCTGGATCGCCGGGCTGGTAGAATGTGTCTAGACAGCCCACATCCCGCTCGGTTTCCTAGGAGACTTGTGATTTAGCGGGCGCACTCCGTCCATTTCGGGCGGCGGAGGGCCGGGGGGTGGGGCGTTGCGTCGTCCTCGAGGCGATGCATGCGCCGACGGAGACCCCCGGGCCCCCGTTTCCGGGGGATTTCGGCGCCGTTGGGGTGGTTTAGACGCACGGGGATCGCCATGGCCCGGGCGGCGGCGCGGGCCGAGTGCGGACGGCCGCGATCCGGGCTAATTCCACGAGATTGCACGCCGCCGCCACCAGCCGCTCCTGGAACAAGAGTTTGCGCGGGCCCCAATACCGTCCGTGACGCCCCCCGTGCCGGGCTTGTTGCGCCTGGACATGTTCCACCCGACTCCGCTCCCGGTAATGGGCCGCCCAGGCGACCGTGGCCTGGATCTGCCGCTGTGCCTGGATCGCCGCTTCGTCGGGCCGTATCGTCAGACTCCGCGGCTGCATCCCGTCGACACACTGGGTCTGGAGCGGACAGGCCTGGCAGGTCGCCGCTGCCCACCGCACCCCCCGGGTGCCGTCCCGCCGCGGGCGGCGCGCCCCATACGCCACCGTCTGGCCCGCGGGGCAGGTCACCGTCTCGCGGTCCGCGTCCACCGTAAACGCCGTCTTGGGGAACAACCCCGTCCGGTTGTTGGCGGGCGGGACCGGGGCCACGAGGGCGGTGTCCGGGGCCATCGCCTGCAGGGCCGCGGCTACCGTCGCCGCGCCATAGGCCGTGTCGCCCATCACCTGGGCGGGGGCTTGGCCCGT
>JAKATP010000101.1 GCA_021818685.1 Bacillota bacterium
TGAATTGGTGGTCATTGCACATTAAGGGCGATAAGGAACGGCATCCGTCGGTACGTATGGCCGGATGATTAAAAGTACGGGGCGACGGTCCCAACATGAACCACCCGGCGCCATGTGATAGGCCCCAAGGGCACATATGACGTAACCGAGGAGGTCTCAGAATGCAAGCGCTGGTTCTGCCGTCACACGAGCCGATCGCAGGCGGTGTGAGAACTGTCTTAGACTATGTCGCCCCGCTCCAAGAAACGTGGCCGCTTTTCCGGATGCGCCTATTAGCCGTACATTCTCACAATACCTGGCGCATCGTCTTCACCCAGTGGATGGCGCGCGTCACCGGCCCCACGGCGCCTAGTATCAAAGCCGCTTACCAACAACACAGCATTTGGTTTGATGGATGGGTTACGGCACCCGAGGCGTGGGAAGTGCTGCATCAGCTGGCCACCGACGGAAGGGCGTTATGGACCGTACCCGGTGCGCCTAGCAACCTCCAGCTGCACCTCCCCTCCCCATCTGCCTCTCGGGCGGGCAGCTCGTTGCCACATGAGCCCGGCGGTACACTACTACCGGGACAAGACTCCGCGCCCCTTCGCGAATCGGTCCCATGGCGACTCGCTTGGGCTGTGTTCTGGGCTCCATATGAAGACGGCGGGTCGGATGGGGGAGAGTGGGAGCGGGCGAAAGCCGCGGCCGCGTTGGAGCATGGATACGGAAACTTCGAGCTGTTGGTGAACCATCTCACGCAAGCGCCCATCGGCCAAGACGCACGGATGGAGTTAGAGTTCCCACTTGCGATTGAGGTGGTTCGTCTGGCCACCGCGGCGGACCACAGCACGTGGGAGGTAAGGTGTCGCACGCCCTTCACCCCGGACACGCTGGCCATTAACGGAACCACCGAAAGCCTTTGGTCCGCCGACCTGCCCCAGCTCGCTCTCAGGACGGTCGGCAACGCGTCCTCCGACGGATGGTCGGGGCGCGCGACCTTCACTGTGCCGCGTTCGGCACTGAACCTGATCCTATCCTTCCGGTCTACGGACAAGGTTCCCGTGGACCTAACCGGCGTGCGCTTGCGCTATCCCATCAACGAAGTGTGGGACAGCCGGGAGGGTCTCGCAGCTGCTTTGTTTCGGGGAGGACTCCCGGAATGGGAGACCGACTTGTTCAATGGAACCGGCGGGAAATTGGAGATCGCTCTCGCCAACGTGCTCAGTCGTCTCGGCATCCCAATCCTATTTGCGGGGGGTGAAACCCAGGCCCCCGGGCTCGATCTGGTGGCTCTCCACCCAATGGAGCCACACCGGCTCGCTGTGATCAGTTGCAAAGGAGGCGAAAACGGCTTTGAGTACAAGGATATCCGAGGGCTTCGCCAAGCAGCCAGCCGGCTGCGCGACCTAATGCCAGGATGGACGGTGGATATGGTGGCCGCCACGAATATGTCGGATGAAGCGTTCATAGGAAGCCGTATTGAGCGTGAGCCCGATCTTACGGCGTATGGCCGATCGGATCTGAGGCGATTATGGGACGCGGCGACGCTGATGGAAGCGGTCCAGTGGGTATGGCCGCCTTCTATGAAACCAAGTGGCCCGGTCACCTGGCCACAGGAGCCGCTGTAAACCGCTCGGATTGCCCCCCGTGCAATCTACCCCGCGGCGGGGTCATAAGCCCGGTGCACCATCGTGAGTCCACAGTAGGGACACGCTGGCGGGTCCGTCTGGAGGACAACCGCCGGTTGCGCGGAGAGCATGTCGTACCCGCACGCGGGATCGGGACAAACCAGCGCCGTCAGCCGCGTTGCGGGAGGATTCGATCGCCGGGCCAAGGGCTCAGGGTCCGACCAACGGAAATCCTCCAGCACTGCCCGCCGGACGAACCCGGGCCAGTTCTGGATACGCGCGCGAGCGGGCTCCGACAGCCCCGCCACGTAGGCACGTACGCGTTTCACCCGGTCGGGATATTGAGCCACCAGGTCGCGGGCCACCGTCCGCTTCAGGCCGACCGGCGAGGCGGTGAGGAAGGCCAGCAAGGTCGGTTCCGACACGACGTCACGCTCGACGGGGGCCCCGGGTTCGGATGACAAGGCTGGCGACTCCACAACAACAGCGACCCCGGTTGCCGGACCGGGCGTGCTGTTGTTGTTCGGATCGGGATCTTGATCATGGGTCTTGTTAGGGTGCACGCCGTGCACTAGCTGGTGCACGTCCTGCCCTAGTGCACCTGGTGCACTACCAGATGTCGATCCACCTGATCTAGGGGTCGTAGGGTGGTCCCGCCGCCAGGTGGCGCCCCGGAGGGTGTTGCCAGGGTCCTCGGGATGAAAGAGGGTGTAGCGGTTCGCCCGCTCGTGGTTCCCCGGCGTGTACGTGATGAGGCCCACCGCGCAGAGTTCCTGGACGGCATGGATGGCGGTCCGCCGGGAGACCCCGCAGTCGGCCGCCATCCGCGTGTAGCCCGGAAATGCCTTTCCACGGTCCGCGTCCCGCCGGCAGAGATAGAGATACACGAGGCGGGCGTGGACGGACAGCGAGAGACCGGGCCGGAAGATGGCGTTCGGGGAGTCGAACCAGTCGTGTGTCCAGGCGCGATCCACAACGCCGGAGCCGTCGGCCCTCGCCGAGAGAGGTGCCGTATCAGCTGGAGAATTCCCACGATCGGGTGTCATGAGGCAGGACTCCTATCGTCCCGGCGCGGGCGGGGTCCGCACCGAGGGTGAATGACGGACGGAATACAACGGCGCCCCGACCGACCGGGGCACCGCTAGAGGGCAGGAAGAGTGCCAGGATTTAAGCCTGGGCCATGGGGAGGAGAGGGGTGCGGCGCATCTTAAGACCAAGCGGGCCCGGAAAGTCCGAAACGGGTCATCAGGCGGACGTCACCGGCTGGTGTGGAAGGCGGTCATGACGGCGGGGCGTGCGAGGGGTCAGGCTCCGCGGTGTTCCACCCACCAGGGGTCGAGCACGGCCGCGGCGGCGCGGCGGTGCTCATACGGGGGCAATTCCTCCAGGATGCGGTCGACGAAGGCAGGCCAATCGCTGTACACCTGAAGCGCCACCACCGGGTCAACGCCGGCCCCAGGCGACTCCACCAGGACGGCCTTCCGGGAGAGACTGACCCACCGGCGCTCGTCATCGCCGGGGAACAACGGCCGCATGCGGCCAAAGTCCGGCGGGACGCAGCGGACGGGACCCGTGCCGTCCGCGTGCCACCCGGTGTCCATTCGCCGCCAGGCGGTCCAACGGGCGACCGAATCGAGATCCGGCGCATTGATGACGTCCATCCCCCCACACCCCCTTTCCACTCTGGCTGAGCTATGGCCTCAGAATCGTCTGCGGACACCCTACCTCTCGGTATCGGATCGATTAGATCGTGAATTCCCGGACACCCTTGCGGCATAACTGTTGTGGAGCGCAGCGCTGGGCCGAAATCGGTCGAGGTTGCCATGGGTACTACCTGGGTCGACTCCTATCGTTTCCGCGTGCGCCGATGGGCGCCCAGAGTGCGGATGGAACACAGCCAGAACGCGCCCTGACACCAGGGCGCTTTGGGAACGCAGGAGGGAGACGCGAGCCACGAGAGACCCACGAAAGCGAGATCGTCGGACCCAGAAGCACCCACCAGCGACGGGTGCCCGATGATTGCGGGATACGGAGCGGACGCTGCTCACCACTATGGAACGCGCTGAACAGCCCGTGGCTGTAGGGCTAGCGCTCACGCGCAGCCTCCCCTAGTCAGAACGTCTTGGTGTATGCACTTCCTGGTGTATCGGCTCGGCGATCCCGCGTTCATCAAAGCGCGCCACCGTGGCGTCCAGTTCCACCAACCTGGCCTCGGGGCGGAAGGGAGATCCCGGCGTTCGCTTCGCCTCATCCAGCACCAGCCGGGCCGCCGCGGTCTTGCCCACCCCGGGCGGTCCGTAGAGGAGCACATGCTGGGGGTTCGGACCGCATAGGGCGGCACGCAGCGCCCGGATGCCGTCATCTTGCCCGACAATGTCCGTGAAGGCCGCTGGGCGCGTCTTCTCCGCCAGGGGCACCGTAAGCGCCACCCCGCGCAGCGCGCGCAGGCGCACAAGCTCCCGCCGTCCCTCGCGTCCCACGGCGGCCCGAGTGCCTCGCTGACCCTTCAGGAGGCTCCAAAAGTAAAGGCCGATCACGACCACGAAGGCCAGCTGGGCGACGGTGACCAGGGTGCTGAGTGCCATGGAATGACCTCCAACGCCGAATGTCCCGGTTACTGTGCTCCTGAATGCTCGCCGGTTAGCGGCAAGGGCTGGACCGGCCGTACGCTAGTATGTCCGATGGAAAAGGTGCCCAAACATGGAAACGACGCCAGCACCCGTTGGGAACTCCGACGGTGCACGAGCGCCCGGCGTCAGGGGCGCGGGTCCCGCTCGCGCACTCTCTCAACATGATGACGACGGACGAGGACTCAGGGAAAAACGGTGGACCCGCCCCTCCCATCCCCGACGGGCACCAAGGTCACGGTCTCACCTTCGGCTGGTTCCGCGGTCTTCTCCCAGCTCCTCACAGGCTCGACGAGTCGGATGACGGAAAGTTTTGGGTTGACAGCGTGACCCACGCGACGGCCCCTTGGCGCACGTAAACGCGAGGATCCCATCTCGGCTCGGAAATCCCCGTCAGCGGTGCCACCGACCACCGTTCAAGGCGCTCACTGAACGCGCGGGAGCGTTTTCGTGCCGGCGGGCCTCCGCCGTCGTCTCCTCGTCATCGCTGGTGGCCGGCCTGTCATGAGATTCGTATTCGGTCTTCATCGCCAGGCGTCTTGTCGAGTTCATGGGCATGTGGCCCGCGACCGGAAATCGCCTGCCATGGGGCGGTCCCCGGCGGATCGCCCGGGACCGGCCCACACGGTGTATCGCGTAGGGTGACCCGGGGGAAACGACATGAGGCGACAGTGGCGTCCGACTGCCACGACGTCGTACGTTCGTCCTCATCCCGACCTTTTCTGCCGCCTCCGGTTAGTAGGGGTTATTCCCTGAGCGTGCACCGTCGGTTCCATCGGGACCCGTAGGGCCATCTAAAGGTCCGTCGGGCAAGAAAGGCTCAGGCAGGCCACGCCGGCTCCATCGTGGAGGGCCCAGCAGCAAACGGCGGCGAGACCGGGCAGACGGCGTCGGCTCTGTGGCGACCATTCGGGATCCTCATGGCGCGGATAGTTCCTGTGGCGCGACGGTTTCTCCGCGCTCCGCTCTCCCCCACGACCGCCCGCATCCCTCCTGACTAGCGCGCGACCTCGGCGACGTACAAGGTGTGGTGCAGGACGATCAATGTCACACGCACATACGACGAGCTTATGATGAAGCGCGAGACGGTCATTCCGTGGACCACCATCGTCACGTCGGTGGTGGAGAACAGAGACCAGGGGGCGGGCAAGCTGACATTTGGCATGGCCATGGCCGACCACCAGGTGTGATTGCCCGCTTGGGCGGCCTTGTAGAGCCCGGCATAATCCCGGAGCGCCGCCACCTCCAACGCCAGGGGGTCGGGACCTTGGCGAAACGATGGCGAAGCCGGTCCCAGAATCGTCAACGTGCCCACCGGAATGCCGACCTGGTTAATGGACAGGCCCATTTTAGCCAGGGAAACCGGGACCGGCACGGCCAAGTCCTCGACCGAAGGCAGTGGAGCCGAGTCAGGTCGGGACAGGTGCTCCGTACTGACGAGCGAGGTCTCGACCACGAAACGATACGGGGTCCAGAAAAGCGCGTTCGCAGGCCAGCAGGTAATCAGCGCAAGCCCAGTACCCGATGGCGGAGGGGCGATTCGCTCCCCCGGACGCATCACCTGGGTCCCTACCACACGGAAGACGAAACGTTCGCAACCACTCGTCCAGGTGACGATCGCCCCGATCTTGGTTCGTCCGAGGCCCGAAAAATAGCTCACATCGTGGGCCAGCAGCAGGCTCTCCCCCCGAGCTCCCGGCCAGACGGTCCGGGCATCGTGCCCCACGGCGACCTGCAAAACCGCGTTGCCGAGTCCTTGCAGCACTGGAGCCTGCACGTTCAAGGACGGAATCCCGAGCACACCGGGGTACTCGACGGTACCAATCGGTCCTGCAGGTGCCGCAGAGGTGGGGCAGGCCGCGTGGTGGCGCGATTTCAGGGCCTCGGTATACCGGATGCGCGCCCGGGACAGCAATAAGTGGCCGGCTGTAGTCGACCGGTGCGTCCACCAAAGCGGGTACAGGATGCCGACCAGGGCCAGGCCCATGAGGAACAAGCCCGCACGTGCCGAAAAGCGCGTGGGGGCTTGCTTATCCCGACGATGACGACGCATCGATCAGCGCGGGGTCCTGGTGCCCAACCGGTGCGGATAACGACGGACAAAGACCAAGCCAAGCCCCCCCAGGCCGGCCACAGCAACCAGCAGCCAGTAGAGATACCCTGCCCAGGGTTGTCCGGTGTGGGCCCCGGGGACCACAACGCTGGTCCCAGATGCCGACGGGTGGGACCCCGAAGATCCGGGCGCTGGCGGACTGGACGGAGATGTGGGGCTGGAGACGGCGGTGACGGTTACGCACTCTCCGTTGGCACCGGTGCCGGTACTCGATGTCGTCTGATAGACGTAAGCGGACGGCTCATAGGTGGCCGCAAAGCAATACGTTCCTGCCTGTGCCGGCTTAAAAGCAGGCGAGGTGGCTACTCCATTCGTGAGCGGAACCGGCGAACCGAGGCGCGTGCCCGACCCGGGAGCGCAGGTGACGCTATCCGGCCCACACACGTTGAACGTCACCGACCCGGTCGCGGTACCGTCCGCCGCATTACCCGTAACGGTAGCGGCGTCGGTGAGCGTGGCACCTGCGGTCAGCGAGTGAGCGGAAGGCACGGTCGTGATGCTCGCGGCGCAGGCAGGAACCGTGACGGTCGAGTCGTCCAGGGACACCGATCCGTTTCGTGCCAGTAGTCGGCCCGACACGGTGGACCCGGTCTCGGCCGTGATGGAAGTCAGCGCCAGCACACTTCCCACGAAGGTCGTTCCGGTACCAAGCGTCGCCGAGCTGCCGACCTGCCAGAATACGTTACAGGCCTGGGCGCCGCCTGTAAGCGCGATCGTGGTGTTTGAGGCCGTGATGAGCGTCGTTCCCGCCTGGAAGATGAACACCGCTCCGGGGTTGCCGCCTCCGTTGAGGGTTACGGTTCCGCCTACCGCCAGCCCCGACGTACTCGAGTAGACACCCGGTGCCAAGACCTGATTCGCGAGCGTATTCGCCAATACCGGTGTAGCGGGCGTCCGTCCCGCGGCATTGTTATATGCCGTCGTCAACGCCGACTGCGCTCCGCTGGCCACCCCATCTGCGCGGTATTGGGTCCCCGTGACCTGGACTCCTGGTGGGAAACCAACGATGGCGGTTCCTGGATCGACACCGAGATCTCCGCTAATCGTTGACGGACCGGTGTTCGTGATGGTTTGACCGGCCAGGACTGCAAATGGGCCCGCCGTCCCGAGGGGCACGGGCGGTTGCCCGGATCCCGCCGCAACCGCCGTTGTGGCACCGAGAAGCACGAGGCCGAGAAAGAGGCCTAGTGCCATGAGAGCGGATCCCCTAGACCGGGGTCGTGGACCCCTCGGTTGAACCCTTTGGGAGCGTTTATCGTAGTGCATCGGGAACCTCCCCAGATACGCGGTTGACATCTTCTTGGCTGAGAAGGCTCGGTGCGAGGCTACGGGCCCATTTAGGTGGTGGCAATCATTGGCCGCGTGAATCAACTCTAGGTGTCCCATCACCGCAAATGAATCGCGAACAATTCTTTATCATTATAACATTGTGTGTGAGCAGAAAACGATTCCTTGTCGATTTCCCCGGTCTCGGCTCGAACGAGGAGTCTTCCGGCCCAAAACCGGCGGGGAGTGGACCTCCGCAGAGGACGGGAACCCCCTACCGACCGATTACGGATCGGCTGCTCGACCGGTTGCGTTAACGGAGCGACGGAGAATCCGAGGGCCGGGCCCGCAGGTACCGGCCGGCCGCGTCCCTGCCTTTGGTCCAGTAACGCCGGAACGCGCGGGAAAACGTCACGCCGTTGTTGTAGAAGGTGCTGTGGTCCGGATAGGGATTCCGCCAGCGGGGTTGTGCCGGCCAGTCAGTCCCGGATCCCGCGCCGGAAGGCGCTCAGCAACACGCGATCGCGCGTGTAACGTGGGTCTACCGCGGCCCCGATCACGTCAGCGGTGACCGCCGCGTCAGGACACTCGTTCCCGCTCATGCTCCGCGGGGCCTCCGGCCCTCTGTCGTAAAATCTCCCACTCGATCCCCGGCGGCGTTCGTATACCCCGTTTCCCAGCACGGCTGCGCCACCACGGAGCGCCCTCAAACGGCACGCGAATCCAGGGGCCGTGAAACCCGACCACCCGGCCGGGCCGCCCAGCTACCGTGATGAAGAGCCCCCGCTTAAGCCACGGCATCGCATATCGTTGGCGGATGTCTTGGACGCCCATGGGCAAGCCCCTTCCGGAAGCGGGCGGTCCACGGCCACCCAGATGGCCATCACCAGGTCCGCGCCCGCCGCCGGATGCGTCACCCCGGGGTCAGCGGGTGCAGCGTGCAGCCGCCGCCTGACAGGTCACCTCGATGAGTACGGCTCCAACTGTTCGCGCCCAGGTCTCGGACAATGTGAAGCCCCGTCCAGGATCCAGAAAGTTCACGGGCTCACGCCCCACGGGCCTGAGGCCGGTCTTGCCAGCGAAGCGAGCCGCCACGTCCTCCGCCGTCAGGTTCAAGATCCCGAGGGCGTCATCGACGCTGGCCAGACTCGCCACGCGCCACACGACCATGCCTCACCAGGGCCCAGTTCCACGTGTCCGACGGACTCTCGCGGCCTTTCCCGCTCGACCTTTCGCGGTAAAGATCGGTGGCGTTAGGTGTCGGCGACGTCAAACACCTCCCGCACCTCCACCAGGGTCCCCAACCAGCGGGCCGTCAGTGTGCTGTCGTCGGGACATAGGCCGCCAGGGCCGGGAACCGGGCCGCATCGGGGGGATAGAGATCCACCGGCGCCCCCGTCAGCGTCAAGCGAAAGGCGGCCAGCGTCTGCTGACCGGCGTTCCAGTGGGCCGACGGCGTTCCGCCCTCGATCCCGCGGCCGAGTCGGGTGAGAGCGGCCCGATCGACCCCCACCTGCCGGCGCCGTGGGTACGCGGCCCTCCACGAGGGTGTCCGAGAGTTCACAGGGTCGGCCTCCCTCACTCATGTTTTGAGGTTACGTTTTACAACTCAAACGGATGGCGCCAGTCGGTGGGAAAGAACCGCCCGTGTGAGCGATACCTGATCGCCCATCGCCACGGGGGCCACCGATAGCGGAACGGTACGCCCGGCCGGAGCCAGCCGGGAAGGGTCTACCACCACGCGACCCAACGCATACGGAGGGAGGGACGCCGGTCGCTGCGCGCCCAGTGTTCCCGGCGCCCATACTCCGTGTCGTCAATCAACGGTCCACCACACCGGAGAGACCCTGAACCCGGCGAGGACACCTCGGCGTCCTCGGGCGCGTGGTCGAGGAAGTCGTGGGAACAGCCGGCGCTGTCTGTCCGGACGATGACCTCCTGGGCGTGG
>JAKATP010000102.1 GCA_021818685.1 Bacillota bacterium
GGTGTGGGGCTGGGACGAGGAGCCGCTGTGGCGGTATCACCGTTGGGAGCGACTGGGACCGCGGATCGCCGAGAAGGGGCTTGTGGCGAGCGTCGCTCACCCCTTCCGGACCTGGTTTCCCCGCTGGACCGGGGGCCGGGAGGTGGCCGTGAGTGCCGAGCGAGCGCAAGCGCTGGAAGAGCGGTGGCGAGATGTGGGCGCGTTGGAGGTGTTAAACGGCCGACTTGGGCCCGAAGCCAATCGGCGCGCCCGCGGGAACGCGGATCGGGAGGGATGGCGGCAGACGGCCGGCTCCGACGCTCACCGAGTAAGCGAACTGGGTACGGCGGCCGTCGAGCTCCCCGACTCGATCCGCTCGGTGGGGAGGCGCTTTATGCGCTTGCCACCAGCCGGCACGAAATCTGGGCACCGCGTATGGGCGGCCCGTGATGAGGAAAGGAGACGACCGTGGCGGATAGCGGGATGGAGAGCCTGGAGGGCAAGGTGGCCATCGTGACGGGCGCGAGTCGTGGCATTGGGCGGGCCACCGCGCTGGAACTGGCGGGGGCGGGAGCCCGGGTGATTGCGGCCGCCCGGACGATGGAGGAGGGCGATCACCCCCTTGCGGGTTCGCTCGCCACGACGGTGGACGAGATCCGGCAGGTCGGAGGGGAGGCTTCCCCGGTCGCGGTGGACGTCTCCGACCCCGAAGCCTGCCGGCGGCTTGTGGACGAGACCCGACAGATCTACGGTCCCTGTGACATCCTGGTCAACAATGCGGCCCTAACCTATTTCATTCCCATTGAGACTTTGCCTCTCAACCGGTGGATGCGGTCGATGGCCGTCAACGTGCATGCCCCCTTCCTCCTAAGCCAGCTGGTCCTGCCCGACATGACGGCCCGCCGGAGTGGCCGCATCATCAACGTCTCGTCGGGCGCCGCCATCGGACCGGGGCGGGGCCCCTACGAGCAGCGAGGACGCGGCGGCACCCTATACGGCCTCGAGAAGGCGGCTCTGGAGCGTTTTACCCAGGGTCTGGCCCAGGAAGTGTTCCATCAGGGTGTCGGCGTCGCGGCCGTCTCTCCCTCGCTGGTGGTGGTGACGCCGGGCACCGAGCATCATGGGCTGGTCTCCGGCCCGGACGACCCCCGGGCCGAGCCGGTCGAGTACATGGCCCGGGCGATTCATCTCCTGGCCAGCCTTCCGCTGGAAGATATGGTGGGCCTCGTCACATACAGTCAGGCCCTCTTAAAGCAGTACCGACTCATAGAGACCGCACGGGGACTGGGTGTCGCACGGCCGGGCAGCGGCTACAGCCAAATGTAACCGGCCCACCCTTGGCGATGGTCCCCGTTTCGCCCTTCCGTTGCTCCAGGGCCGCCACCGGACGACGTCTCGATTGAGAAAGGTGGAGCCCCTTCACCGTAATAGGCGTCACCGTCCAAGAAGAAGGGATCGAAGTCGCTGTAGAGGCTTCGGAACCGGATCGTGCGGAGGCGGCGCGGGCCCAGGAACGGGCGCGGGGGATTACCAAAGTGTGCCGTAAAGCGCCTGACTTCAGTCATGGGAAGATAAGGCGTGACGGCCAAGGGGCTCAATGCCCTGAAGGCCGTGAATATCGGTGCTGTTGGTCTTCCCGGAGCGCGTGGAGAGGCGCCTTCGCCTTGCGGCGTTCGTCGAGGCCGGGTGGTGGCCTGTTGGTGTCGCGGAGGCAGTCCGTGTGATGAACGGAGGCTTATAGAGTAGGCGGCACACCGGGGCCACCAGCGCCGGAGCAGCGAGGCGTCTGGGGCGAGGCGCGTGGATGGCGTATGGTGGTGGGTAGGGGAAGGGGAACGGGAGCGGGCATGGGGGGACCGTGGTCAGCGCCTATGGATCTATTGATGGCGGGCGGGAGACAGGCGGGAGGTGGGTGATGGCGGTGCCGGCGGGCGAGTCCGCGTTTCGGGTGGCCCTGCGAGAAAGGGGCCTCCGGGTGACACCTAACCGCCTGCGCGCGTTCCGGGTGCTCGCCCGCCACTCCGAGGCCCTCACCACCCCGCAACTTGTCAGCATGCTGGCCGATGAGGGGCTTAACCCGGCCACCGTGTATCGCATGATGCAGCAATTGACCCAGGCGGGCCTCGTTCATGCCGTGATGGTGGGCCACGAACACATCGGCTACGAGCTCCAGAGCCCCTACCGCGCTCACCACGATCACTTCATCTGCGAGAGCTGCGGGCGGACGTTCGACCTGGCGGAGTGCGGGCTCGAGGAGGCGGTGGTGCGTCTCGCCGAACGAAACGGCTTCCAGGTAACCGCGCACCATGCCGAGTTGCATGGCTTATGCCCGGACTGCCAGAGGGCAGGGAAGACTGATCTCAAAGACGGATCCGCGGAAGCACCATAACCCAGCCGGTTTCGGTCGCGCGCAAGAGGAGCTGACCGGTGTTGGGCACGAACAGCCGCCGCGCCTGTGGCCCGTACCCCCCGGTGACATGCAGGACGGCGCCTTTGACGCAGTCCGCGTGAGTCGCCGCCACGAACAGACCGCTCCGCCCGCGAAGCCGCTCGAGGCCCTGCAAGACCCGTTGTCCGGCTTGGGAAATGCGCTCGCCCCGGGGCGGGGGATTCTTCTCCGGATCGCGCCGCCAGGCCCGCCAGGCGGAGGGCTCGTTGGCCGCCACATCTTTTAGCGCCTGACCGTCCCAACTGCCCATGTCGATCTCGGCCAGCTCGGGGAAAATCTCCACGGCCAGCGCCCGGTGATCCGCGAGGGGCTTTACCGTCTCGATGGCACGGCGGAGGGGGCTTGACACGACGCCCGCCACGGGAACGCCGGCCAGCTCGGCCACCAGAAGACGGGCCTGCTCCGCACCCGCCTCCGTGAGGCCTGGATCCCACGAGCGAAAGGCGAACCGCCCGAGGGCGTTGGCCTCACTCTCGCCGTGGCGCACCATTAAAACGCTCAAGGGGGCTCCGGCCGCCACACCAAGCCTCCTGTCATGGTCTCATGCTCTCGCCCTCACTGCTGCCGCGGCTCTGCGGGCGGTTGTCAACGCGGCAGGAGGCCGCGGACATTTGCCGGACGACGGGCCGCGACCCCGCGTGGAGTCCGGCATTTATCCTATCATCGCAAAAACCCCGGGCCGCGCCAAACGGTAAGAAGCGCCATAATGGGCGATAGGGCCCGTCTGACGGGCCCTATCGCGAGGGGAGGTTTGTCGCGCGTGCGCTGTCGGCATGAGTAGAGGACGCGTCGGCATCCTGGTGAATCCGATGGCCGGACGCGATATCCGGCGGCTGGTGGCCCTGGCCGACACGGCATCGGGACCCGCCAAGATCCTGGCGGTCCGCCGCCTCATTCATGGCATCCGATTCGGAGGCGGCACTGATGTGCTGCTGATTGACGACCCCGAGGGTCTGGCCGCGGAGGTGGCCCGCCAGGAGCGGGGTGTGCGCCTCCTGGCCGACGAAACGCGGCTTCGAGGCGCGGACCTGACCCGACACTGGGTCGATCGCTTCATGGACCGCGGCATCGACGTGCTGGTCAGCGTCGGGGGTGACGGCACCCAGCGGGCGGTGGCGCTTTCGGGATGTCCGGCCCCGGTGCTGCCGATTGCCGGAGGCACCAATAACGTGCTCGGGTGGTCGGGCGACCAGACCCTGGCCGGGATGGCGGCCGCGGCGGTGGCCCGCCACGGCGGCTCCCCCGCTCTTGTTCGCCGCGCCAAGCGCTTTCGCATCAGCCACAACACGGGGGAGGATCTGGCGCTCGTGGATGTGGCCCAGATCGCGACGCCGTTCACCGGGGCGCTCGCCGTCTACGATGCGCGTCTCGTGATTCGCCTCTTGTTAAATGTCGCGGATCTTGCCCGGCCCGGGCTCTCGAACGTCGGCGGATTCACCGACCCCGTGAGCATGGATGACGACTGGTCACTCTCCCTGCGCCTCCGCCAGCGCGGCGGCCGCAAGACGCCGGCCGTGCTGGCGCCGGGACTCGTGGACCTGTTTCGCGTGGACACCGCCGGGCGGCTTCCTCTCGGCACCGCCGAGCGCTGGCGGCTTTCAGAGCCCAGCACCATCGCCGTGGACGGGGAGCGCACCATTGCGCTGCGCGCGGATGAAGAGGTGCGGGTGGTGGCCGACCGCCGCGGTCCCCGCCTCATCCATCCCGACGCGCTGACGCTTCCGCCTGGGTGAAGGCTCCGAGCACGGCCGCTGGGTCTTGCAGCCCGCTCAGCACGATGGGGCCGTGGGCGCGCAGTTCTGCGACCGAAAAGCGCCCGCTTGCCACCAGCACGACCGGGATGTGGAGCATGCGCGCGGCGGCCGCATCGCGCGGGGTGTCGCCGATGATGACGGGAAGCAGGCGCCGGCCAAACAGACGGCGGCCCACTTTGATGGCGTCTCGGATGAGGGGGGCCCGGGTGCGGTGGCGATCACCGTAGCCGCCCCCTTGAAAGTGGGCGCCAAGCCCCGCGTGGCGAAGCTTCAGGCGGGCGCCCACCTCGAGGTTTCCCGTCCCCAGCACTCGGGCCGGTCCCAAAATTTTAAGAGCCTCCATCACTCCTGGGAGCGCGTCGGATCCGTGCTGCGATAGCTCCTGGTCCAGGGACTTTTCGTAGGCGGCGCGGACCGTTTCCCACAGGCGCGGGCTCTTACCCACGCGCCGGAGTGCCAATTCCAGTAAGAGACGGTCGCTTTGACCGGCCACGTCCATGTTGGCAAGCGAGGTGGACTTCCCCGTCACTTCTTCGATGGCGCGGGCAAGCGCCCGGTGCCCCGCACCCTTGGCGTCGAGCAGCGTGCCATCCACATCCCAGATCACGAGCAAATCATTTATGGCCACGGTCTAGACTCTCTCCTCCGCCGCTATGTATGGACCGGGGGCACAAGACTGTTCATGCCTGAGATAGCGCCCGAGGTCAAGGCCGCCGTGAAACGGCTCCGCACCCTTCGCCGCGAAGTGAAGGCGCTGGAAACGGAGGAAGCCCTCTTGCGCAACCTTATCCTGACGGCCGTCGGGCACTGGCCTCCCGACCGCTTTCCCATTCGGGTGGACGAGGTGGAACTCCAGGTGCAGTCCCGTCCCGGCCGGATCGATGAAGGGGCCGCCCGCGCGATCCTGGAAGACGCCGGTCGTCTGCAGGCGGCGCCCGTGCGGCTCGTCGTGAATCCCGATGGAGCCGCGGCCTTTGACAGGCAACTCGAGTCTCTAGGACTTCCGGTCTCCACCCTGAAGCGAGTACGTGCCCTCTATGCCGAGGTGGTACGGGCCGAGCCGGCTCCGACGCCGGGCTTTCTCGACGCCGAGGCCTCGGCGGGCCATCTTACGCCCGATCAGTATCGTGCCTGCTTTCAAAAGGGGCGCCCGAAGACGCCGGTCCTCGTGCTCCGCTGACAGACGCCGTCACGGCCGCCTTCGGGCTTTCGGAGTCCCGGAGACCCTCCGTCCCGTAAAATCCGGCCTCGGCTTCCGCCTTCAGGGCTGCCGCCCCCGCCTTCAGGGTCCGGGTTCCGTCCGGGGCCACGGCGGCAAGCCCGAAGTGGGGCCGATATCCCTCGGCCCACTCGAAGTTGTCAAGCCCCGACCAGTAAAAGTAGCCGCGCACGTCGGCGCCCTGGGCGGCGGCGCGCCGGAGCGCCGCGACGTGGTCCGCGATGTAGCGGGCCCGCTCATCCTCGTCGTCGGTCGCGATCCCGTTTTCGGTGATCAGAATCGGACGCGCGTAGCGCTTGGCCCAGACAGCCAGATCGAAGAGTCCCTCGGGATCGATTTCCCATCCCATCTGCGTGACGGGCACCCCGCGTCTGCTCGCATAGGGGTTTACGGGCCGGCGCAAGGTTGCCCACCGGCAGCTGTAATAATTGAGTCCGATGTAATCCTGGGCCTCCCGGGTATGGTCAATGGTCCAGGCGTTGAAGGTGCGGTGTAAGAAGGCGGCCAGCGCCCGGTGGGCAGGCGTATTCGCAAGCGGCCGGAAGCGCACCACATGATGGGCGAGCCCCACGAGCGCCGTCGGATCGATGGACTTGATAAGCCGGTAGGCGCGGTGGTGGATGGCAATCTCACGGCCCAGGACCCGGAGTCCCACCCGCAGGCTTCGCTGCCCGGGGGGCCAGACTCCCTCTTCGTATCCCATGAGCGGCAAGACGGTAGGCTCGTTGATGGTGCACCAGAGTTTCACGTGCGAGAAGCGCTGCACCACCCGCTCCGTAAAGCGCAGGAACGCGTCCTCCATGCCCTCCCAAAGCCAGCCGCCCGCGTCCGCCACAAAGAGGGGCAGGGTGAAGTGCGACAGCGTCACCAGAGGCTCGAGCCCCTGGGCCCGTGTCGCGTTCAGCATGTCGGCATAGTGCTCAAACGCGTCGTTGTCCCACCGCCCCGGTTCCGGCTCGAGCCGGCTCCACTCAAGCGAGATCCGGGAGGCGTTCGCCCCCATCTTCCGGTAGAGGGCCACATCCTCCCGGTACCGCGTCCAGTGGTCGACGCGGTCGTTCGACAGGTCCCGGGTGTGCCCGGTCTCCTCCCAGCGGGACCAGTCGTTTCCCGGCTGGTGCCCCTCCACCTGGTGCGCCGAGGATGCCACCCCCCACAGGAACGGGGAGAGGGCATGAGGCCATGTACTCACGACGGATCCTGGGGGAGACGGATCGACAACGCGGCCGGTACGGACTCGATGGTAATGGGCAGCTCGCCTACCATTTCGCCATCGGCATGGACATGATAGCCGGCAGGACCGTCCACCCGGAGGCGCACGGCCGGAAAGGAGTCCACGACGGGGTTTCGCACATGCGCCCCGGAATAGGCCGCCATGAGCAGCAACAGAATGCGAAGCCGTGAGAGCCCGCCCACCCACACCACATCGAGGTGCCCGTCAAACGGGTTCGCGGTGGGACAGATCTTGATGCCGCCCGCATAACGCGCCGTGTTGCCGCAAGCGAGGAGCAGGGTGGATCGGCTTTGGGGCTCGCCGTCCAGGGCCACCGACAACGGTTTGCAGTCGTAACGGACCAGCATGGTCAAAATGGCCCCCAGATAGGCGAGCTGCCCGTTTTTGGCCTTCGGTCGCTGGTTGATGTAGGCGGCCACCTCGGCATCAAAGCCGGCGCCGACGACCGTGAGGAAATATTCATCATTGACCCGTCCCACGTCTATCGCGCGTGCCGGGGACTCGAGGGCGACCCGGAGCGCCGCGGCGGGGTCCTTAGGCAGGCCCAGATATCCGGCGAAGTCATTGCCCGACCCGGCCGCAATGACACCCATGTGCGCCCGTGCAGCCGGCAGGAGACCGTTGGCCACCTCGTGATGGGTCCCATCACCGCCGACCGAGATGACCAGGTAATCGGGGCGGTCGCTGACGGCGCGACTGAGCTCCCGAGCGTGGCCGGGCGCGCGGGTAGCCAGCACCTCCAGGTCAGGAATGCGCGCCAGGTCCGGGGCGAGCCGGTCGACAATGGCTCGGGCGCGTCCACCGCCTGCCACCGGGTTGTAGATGAGGCGGGTCGCCACTACCCGGCCACCAGTTCACGGCAGAGACGAATCTCGTCGGCGTACTGGTCCTCGTCGGTGACCGGCGTCTCTAGGAAGAGAGGGAGCGTCGACAGGGCCGGTGTCTGCAAGAGCCGCCGGATCCCGTCACGACCCATGGCACCCTGGCCGATGAGGGCATGGCGATCGGCACGGTGACCGAACTCCACTTTCGAGTCGTTCAGGTGTACCGCACGCAGGCGCTCCAGGAATGCGGGGTTCGAGAAGCCCGCAAAGGATTCGGGGTCGTTCGGATCTAAAATGCCGGCCGCGTACGCGTGCTGGGTATCGAGGCAGAAGCCGAGGCGCGCCGGGGGCGCGATGCCGTCAACGAGTGCTAACAGCTCGTCGACGGTGGTGCCCAGTTCGGATCCTTGCCCGGCCGTGTTCTCCAGCAGCAGGGGGATGTCGGGCGCGTCCTCGAGCGTGCGCTTGAGGCACTCACGCATGAGGGCGATGCCACGCTCGGTGCCGGCCCCCTTGTGCTTGCCGCAGTGAACGACGACGCCGAGACTGCCGCGGGCGTGGCCCACGACCAGATCCCACCCCAGGGCCTCGATCGACGCCCGGCGCATGTCATCTTCCGGCGCCGACAGGTTGATGAGGTAGGGCGCATGTCCGATGGAAACGAGGCCGAGCTCTTGCTGTCGCCGCCGGCCCGCCTCCGCGTCCTCCTCGTTGAGCTTCCGGCTGAAGCGGAGCATGCGCGGGCTCTTCGTAAAATACTGGAGGCCATCCGCCTGTAGCGCGTGGGCCTTGTCCACGGCGGCCAGAAAGCCCCGCGCCACGCTGATGTGGCAGCCGATCTGCACCGTCATTCTCCTCGTCCAACCGCGTTGGTTCGTGTCATATCATCCGCGCCCGCCTTCGCATTCGTCAAGCAAGCGTCATAAGCGCGAGGATCCGGGCTGGGGGACGCGGGCAGGCGCTTACAGATCCCCCAGAAGCCGGAGGGCGTTGTCATGAAATGCGAGTCGGGCTTCCTCCTCGTCGAGGCCAAGCTCCCGCACTTGTTGCACGGCCCGTTCGGGGTCGTCGACTGGGTAGTCGCTCCCGAACAGGATGCGATCGAATCCCACCTTCCGGAGGACCCACACAAACTGCTCCGCGAACGGGCTCCCGGAGAGAAGGGGACCGATCGCCGAGATATCGATGTACACCCGCCGTTCCCACCAGGGATACCGGGACAGAATGTGGTAGACGAGGAGGTCGGCAAAGTGCGGCCCATACGCATGGGCCAGCACCAACGTCGCCTTCGGCACCGCCATCGCGAGCTGTACGAACTTCCCGGGCTGGTCCGCATCCCACGGCGAGTAGGCATCGAAGAGTACGGGCAGCCCTTCGGATGCCGCCCGCTCGACGACCGCCGCCACCGCGGGGTCGGCCACGTCGAAATGCTGCGTATTGGGATGCAGTTTGAGGAGCCGGGCTCCCGCCCGCTTGACGCGACCAATCTCCTGCAGGGCCGCCTCGCCGTCCCGGGGATGGACCGAGCACACGGGGTAGAAGAAGCCGCCCGAACTCGTTGCCAGGGCCAGGGTGGCGTCGTTTAGGGATCGGGTCCTCTCCAGATCGCCCTCGGGCGCCATGACCAGGGCTGCCGCGTGCACGATGCCCGCGCGCTCCGCCTTCGTCCGGTAGTCGTCTGCGGTATGGTCCCAGTCCACCATCTGCTGCGAGGGATGAAGAAGCGGGTGGGTGTGGGTGTCGATAACGGCTAGTCGTGAGGCCATGCCCGAGCTCCCTTCGGTTCCTACGTGTTGGACTCTCTGTGACCCATCGGTGATTCTCCCCGGCCCCGACTGCTCCCGTATGCGCGCGGGAGCGGGGGCGATCTTGATCCGAAGACCTCCGATCCCTCCAACCATGCACCAAGATGGGGCTTGGGTGCCCAGTCTCATTCGGCGTGCCTCTACCCGCTCCCTTCCCCGCGGGGCCTGCCTCTGCGTCGTCGGCCCCTTGGCCTTACCAGCACGCGCTGGACGGCT
>JAKATP010000103.1 GCA_021818685.1 Bacillota bacterium
AGATTCAGGGCATTCTGGAGCAGCACGCCCACGAAGTCCAGGTGCTCGAGCACGACCAGTCACCGCATGAAAATCATGAAGGGCAGCGGCCTCAGCACGCGACCGTCCGTCAATAAAGGGGGAGGCGGCACGGTGGCTATCTCAGTTCGTTGCACGGTGGACAACTGTTACTTCTGGGCCAGAGACAACTACTGTGGTGCCGACACCATCCTGGTGACGACCACCGAGGCCGTGCGACGCTACCCGAGTGGTGTGGATGCGCCCCAGGCGAACATGATCGTGAACGACATGGGCCAGACGCCCGCCGATCGTTCGACCGACACGGCCTGCAAGACCTTTCGCCGGCGGTGAAGGACGGACGACGTTTCTCGGCGAGCACCGGCTCCCATCCCTGGGAGCCGGTGCCGGCGTGTCTGGTCCCAGGCCGGAAACGATCGGGAGCAAGCCGGTGTGGTCCACGGGCGATCGACCGCATGCCAGCGAAACCGGTTCACATCCGTGGGGATAGCCTGGACTCCGGCCCGACATGCGTCTGCCAGCTCTGCGGCTCCCCCGGGGTTCGGCACTGATTAAGGGCGAACGGACGGCGCCCGGTCCGATCCCCGCGCATACCCTGGCAGGGGCGCTTCACGTCTCGCGCTCCCAGGTCGGCCCACTCGGGATGGATGCAAGGTAGCATCCGCCGGGGGCATCTGAGCACGTCTTAAGGTCCTGGGCGAAGACGACTCGCGTCGCCCACGATATCAAGGACGCGGGACGCATCGTAACACCTCTGCTCGGACGGACAAGACTGAGAGCAAGAGCCGCGCGCACGACAACCCGTCCCACTGGGGCCGCGTATGAAAGTAGGGGGAAAAGTCGTGGATGGACGGATGGCCTCCTGCGGTTCGGTCATCCGACGAGCGAACGCAAAAGGGGCCCTCTGACAAGGTCAGAAGGCCCGCGGTCCGCAACGGTCGAGTCAGCCGTAAGCCGAGTTCTGTCGTGGACGGTTATCTATCTAGGACGGTGGTTACCCGCCGCCTCCAGCGACCAACCCGGGAAGTCGGCGAGCCGCGTCATCCTTCCCCTATTTGGTCTTGCTGCGGGTGGGGTTTGCCAAGCAAGTCCGTCACCGAACTTCTGGTGCGCTCTTACCGCACCGTTTCATCCTTACCCGCCTTCGCGGGCGGTTTATTTTCTGTGGCACTTTCCTTAGGGTCGCCCCCACTGGACGTTATCCAGCACCCTGCCCTGTGCAGCTCGGACTTTCCTCCCGCACGGATTTGTGCAGGCAACCGTCTGGCCGACTCGATCGCGATCGGACTTCTACTATAGCGAGCGCATCGCGCTGTCGCAACGGCAGCGGTTTCCAAGAATCCACGCCTTAGAGCGACGCACCCAGCACGGCGGCCAGACACGCCATGCGTACGTAGACGCCGCCGTGTGCCTGTTCGATGTAGCGGGCACGCGGATCGGCATCGACCCAGATGGGCAGTTCATCGACGCGCGGCAGCGGGTGAAGAATAATGGCATGCCTCGGCAGGGCATCAAGCGCGGCCCGGTCGACTGCGTACAGTCCCGGCGCTCGGGGCAGGTGCGCCGGCAGCCGCTCCTTTTGCAAGCGCGTCACATACAGCACGTCCGAGTCTGCCACAGCGTCCACGAGGGTGTCGGCGGGCTCCAGGCGGAGGCCCAGTCTTCGCACTTCGGCCGCCAGGTCTTTCGGAAGCTCGAGACCCCGAGGGGCAACGGTCCGCAACGTGACGCCCTGATACTTGGCGAGCAACAGCGAAAGCGAATGAATGGTGCGGCCGTAGGCGAGATCACCCAGGGCCGCGACCGTGAGTCCGTCGAGCGATCCATGTTGGCGACGGATGGCATAGGCGTCGAGGAGCGCCTGGGTGGGGTGCTCGCCCGTCCCGTCGCCCGCATTTAACACCGGCACGGTCGACACCTCCGCCGCCTCGGCGCTCGCACCGGCCCGGGGATGGCGGAGCGCGATGACGTCCGCGTACCCGCTGACCATGCGAATTGTGTCGGCCAGCGTCTCGCCCTTTACGGCGGACGACATTTCGCTCGCGTTGGGCGCACTGATGATGTGGCCGCCGAGGCGGGCCATGGCACTCTCGAACGAGAGGCGGGTGCGGGTACTGGGTTCGAAAAATAGCGTGGCCAGGATGGAGCGGGAGAGGAGCGAGGCGTAGGCGGGAGGATCCTCTTGCATCAGGGCGGCGGTGTCGAGAAGCGCCTCAATGTCGGAGCGCGACAGCTCCTGGACGCTGACCAGAGACTGTCCCTTCCAGTTCATGTCTACGGGTCCTCCTCGCGTGGTCGGACGCCGTGTGCCTCGTCAATGCCGCGATTGGCCAGCCGATCGGCGTCTTTATTCTGCTCTCGAGGGACGTGCTCGGCCTTCCAGGCGTCGCAGGCCTGCAAGAGCCGCATAGCCTCCTGGTAAAGCGGCAGGAGCCCGGGATTCTTCACCCGGTAACGCCCCTGGAGCTGTCGGACCATGAGCTCACTGTCGGCGCGCACGAGCACGCGGGTCCCGCCGTGATCGCGGATGTAATGAAGTCCGGCCAGGAGCCCGCGATATTCGGCGACATTGTTGGTGGCGCGACCGAGGTATCCGGACAGCTCGGTCGTCTGCCCGGACCGCACATCCATAACAAACGCGCCGTAACCAGCCTCTCCCGGATTGCCACGGGAGGCGCCGTCCGAGTATACGATGTAGTCGTACGAAGCCGCCACCTAGCCGCGCACCTCACCCAACATGGCCTCCAGGCCGGGAACCGTCCACAGACCGAGAGGCACCAGGCTCACAGCGATGCCATGGCGGGAAAGCTCGAGCCGGGTCCGCTCGTCGGACCGTTCCGCCTCCAGGCGCCGCACACCCGTCGTGATAGCCCACGCGCCCAGCTCGCGCGTCACTTCAGCCGTTCTCACCGTACCCTCGTCACCCATAAATGCCTGGGGCACAAGGAGACGGTTGGCAAGAGGGATGAGGTCGTAGGCCACCTGGTCGTAGGGGTGCACCTTCAGCATCGCGTCAACCACCTGGTCCTCCATCCACCGGGGGAGAACCGCATCGAGCCGATACTCGTCGGCGTACTCCAGTCCGTCGGGATGGGCTCCAGGAGGCCGTGAGCGTTCCGCGGCCCGAAACGTCGCCGTACCGGCGGTGGCGAAGGTGGTGTGAGTGAAGGTGCCAACACCACCGGCGCCCGCCTCCGTGACGGCATCGCGGACCCTGTTCACGGCGTTTGCGGGCACGTACACGGCAAGCTTGAGATAGGGGCGAAAGCTTAGGGGAGGGCCCACGGGGCGGCCGCCCAAGACATGCCCGACAGACCGAGAGCGGGCAAAGGTGCCGGAAACCACGCCGGCGCCCAAAAATTCCGAAGCTCCGCGCCAGGCGGCGAGGGTGGGCTCGGGCGCGTCGGTGGACACCGCGACCACCCGGGTGACCATCGAGAAATCAGGCCACGCCCGCGACATGACATCCGGACCAAAGTGGCCCTGCCAGCTATGTTGTGACACGGATCCTCCCTTCCGGTTCCGCTATCGGTCACCGTGCATCTGCTGACGATAGTGTAGCGTACGCGCCGCGTCGGGATGTCGTAGATTTTTGGGGTTGAAGACAGCGAGACGTTTTCATGGGCGCAGCCTATTGCCGGCCGCCGTTTGGGGACACCGGCGCCCGTCCGCTCCCGGCGCGGCCCCTGTCTTCGGCGTGGCGGTGGAGCGCGTGATCGCGCCAGACACTCCAGAGCGGGTCGCTCCGGAGCCATGGTCCCAAGCCATCTAATAGCCCGGGAGGACCGCCGTTCCAGGCGACTCCGAGAGGTGCTTCCACGATGGGGTAGAGACGGCCACGGGAGCGGACCAGGCAGGCACGCCCGATGCCGCGGTTGAGCCTTCGGAGCGCCTGCGACAATGCTGTAAGGTCCTGCATCGGCTGAAGAAGAAGGGACCACGAGGGCGCCACAGACGGGTCCTCCAGAATACGGGCGATACTGCGGCCCCCGAGACCGGTCATGACGACCAGATCGAGGCGCCGGCTCTGGAGCGGGCGGAGGCCAAAGCCTTCGACGACCTCAATCGCCGTGCCGGAGACGGCGTCGGCGAGCCAGCAGGCCTGGGCGCGTGTCTTTTCGGTGGCAGTCACGATACAGCCGCGGGTTAGGAGCCACCGGGCGAGCCGGCCGTCGCCGCTGCCGACGTCGGCTACAGCGGACCCCGGCGGGACCAGATGGGCAACCGCCCGCAGTCGCGGCTCGACGAGACTACCGGTCACGGGACGACTCCGCGCCCCGCAGTACGAGCTGATAACAGTCGCAACATAGGGCCGTGTAATTCGTTTCGCCCACGAGCACCTGATCGGCTTCACTCGACAGGCGGTGCGAGATGAAGGCATCTTGCTGTCGGCACTGGGTGCAGACCGCGTGCACCTTCATCACCTCGTTCGCAATGCACATGAGGGTGCCCATGGGCCCGAAGGGCCGCTCCCGAAAGTCCATGTCGAGACCGGCCACCAGCACCTGACGGCCTTGCATGCGCCACTCCCGGCAAAACGTGATGAGGTCGTCGTCAAAAAATTGCGCCTCATCGACGGCGATAACGAGGGAGTTGGGGCGCACCAATTCGGCGAGCTTCGCACCGCGCCCCTCCGGCACAGGCGTGATCTGCCATTCTCCGCGCATGTCGCGTAGTCGCCGTTCGACGTCCCGCGAACTCCCGCGGTTGGAAAACTCCGGCACCAGAACCTGGACGCTGAGCCCCGCAATCAGGGAGCGTTCGATAAGCCGCGCGAGCTCCGTCGACTTGCCTGAAAACATCTCGCCCGCGATGACTTTGATGTAGCCGGCCACGCGTCGTTCGGACTCCTTTTGGTTAAAGTGGGGACCTGATGGGATGGCGCGCAAGGCGGCGTCGGGCGCTGCCCGCTACTTGCCTCGGTTCTCGTCCCATGCTAACATCAAGCGGAACGCTCCTCGATAGCTCAATTGGTAGAGCGCTCGGCTGTTAACCGAGTGGTTGCAGGTTCGAGTCCTGCTCGAGGAGCCAGTTTTTCGGGCCCATAGCTCAGCGGTTAGAGCTGCCGGCTCATAACCGGTTGGTCGGAGGTTCGAATCCTTCTGGGCCCACCATGTTGACGGGACCGGGAAGGTTTTGGGGCGCGTAGCTCAGTGGTAGAGCGCTTGACTCACATTCAAGAGGTCGGAGGTTCGATACCTCCCGTGCCCACCAAGAATATTTGAGACAGGATAAGGGTTTTTGGAACCGGTCGGGGCGTTGAGCCTTGGCCGGTTCTTCAATTTTGTGTAATTTTAGTGTAGCCGTGGGGTGGAAAAGGGGGCTTCGCGATGAACATTTCTCTGCGCACCAAAAAGAACGGCGCGCAGGTCTGGCGGTTAGAGGTCTACGTGGACGGCCGCCGGGTCGTGCGCACCGTGGATGCCCATCCGACGCGGCGCGATCCCACAGGCCGCGTCGAGGCCGAAGCTGCTTGGCGTCAGCTTCACGAGGAAGTGCGCCAGCAAGTCGACTGGCATCAACAGCCCTCGCGGCAGCGGACGGGCGACTATTTGACCAAGTGGCTGGCGACGGAGAGCGGGCGTCTCAAGCCCACTACGCTCGCCTCCTATCGCAACGTCGTGACCCATCATCTCATCCCCCACCTCGGTCCCGTTCCCCTCACTAAACTGTCTCCCGCCACCCTGGAGAGGACCTGGACAGCGATTGCGCAAGGGGGAGCGACGGACGTCACACAGGAAAAGCGCCGCACTGCAACGTATGCCCGCACGGTCCTGCGGAAGGCACTCCAAGATGCGTTTCGGCTGGGTCTCATCCCCTACAATCCCGTAGACCGTACGCAAGCGCCCCCGGCGCGTCCCAAGCGTGCGATCGTGCCGTTCACACGAGAGGAGGTCGAGGCCCTCATTGTCGCGGCGCCCGATCGGTGGCAACCTCTGCTGACGCTCGTGGCCTGGACGGGGCTGAGGCGGGGCGAAGTCACGGGGTTGCAGTGGAGCGACTGGGACGAGGTAAACGGCACGCTCCAGGTCCGGCGGTCGGTGGTGGTGGTGGATGGCCTTGCCCTGGTGCAGGATGGCTCCGCCTACGCGGCCACGAAGACGCGGGCGGGGCTCCGCACCATGACGTTGCCGATCCGGGCGCAGGCCGCCTTGGCGCGTCAACGGGCGTGGGTGGCGGAGCAGCGAACGCGGGCGGGCTCTGAGTGGCACGACGAGGGTTGGGTCTTTCCGACACGGACCGGCCAGGTCCTACATCCGCGCAACGTCGCGCGAGCCTACGAGCAGGCGCGCGACGCGGCACACCTCCGCCATGAGTCGTTCCACGGACTCCGGCACCATGCGGTGAGCGTCCTGATCGGGCTCGGGATTTCGCTGGAGATCGTGGCGAAGTGGATTGGCCACGGGTCACGCGCCGTCACCGCCGATACCTATGGCCATCTGCTGCCCGAAGTCAACCAGGACGTGGCCCATCGGATTGACGACTGGGACGCCCGGCACCAGAGTCGCTCACCGAGTCTCGGCTCCGGGGAATGATTTGTTAAAAACGCGTGAAGCCCCGACGGGGCGACGCGCCGACTGAAGGGACAGGACGCGGCGCTGTCACGTCCCGGTGAGGCACCCATCCCCTCGCGTCGCCTTCTCCAACAGGGCTCCCAGCACTGCGCGCGGGAGCGAATCCCGATGCCCAGGCTTCACGAGATGCTCGAAGCGCCCGTAGGCCCGTTTTAGAAGCGACGGTGAGCATGTGGCTGGCCAGCGCCGCGGTCCACCTAGGACGGCGGCTCCGCCCCGAAACTTTCTAATTCGCGGGCGACGGCCTGCCGAGCCGCCCGGTCCAAGGCGCTCCACAACGCCAGTGCCGGGTCGCTCGCAGGATCATTCGCCAGCCAGTACGCCAAATACCAGGCTTCCGCCGCCTGAAAGCCGCCCGCATAACCGGCCTGGTATGCCGCCGCCGCGTCCGCGACGTCCAGCCCATCCAACGCCTCGGCGAACAAGACGCTGAGCGTCAGGCCGCTCGCCTCCGCCTTGGCCTGCCACGCCGCATAGGTCGCGGGTGTCGTCCGGGTCGCCACCACCGGGCGTTTTCGGTTATACGCCGTATGTCTTGACACGAACGCCTCTGACTTCTCCATGCTGTGCGTCTCGCTCCGTTTACGCCTGCGTCTACGCCTGTGGTTTACGCCTCGACGCTGTTCCGATTGTCCGCGCCTGCCCACGCCGCCCACGACTCCGCCTCGGTGCGGGACAGGAGTCCTTATTCACGCCCGCTAAGGGCCCGCCACCAGGCGCGTTCGGCTTCGTCTTGCCGGCGCGCCTCCTCGGCGAGCGCCTGGGCGCGTTCGCGGGACGTCTGGTTCTTGTGCGCGTGAAACGCCGCAGGGTCCATGTAGACGCCTTCCTTGAGTTCGGCGCGAATGGCCGCGTATTCGACGGGGTAGGTATGCCGAAGACCGCCGGAGAGGAAGCTGCCGCCGATATTCGTCGTTCCCGCGCTCAGAAACCGTTCGATGTGCAGCAGGTCGATGATGTAGCCGGCCCCGTCGTAGGTCGTTTCGACGATGCGGTCCTTGACGAATTGTGTGCGGGGCGGGTCGAGTCGCGCCGACCATTGTGCCAAGCCGGGTACGTAGCCCATGAGCGAATCCCTCCGTTTCTCGTTTCCTACGGGACAGCCGTGACTTCCGCGATCGTGCCGTTCGGCTGCGGTAGCTCGGCGGTCCAGTAGAGGCCGACCGGGCCGTTACCCCAGGCTTCGAATCCCCCGCCGACGAGCGCGCGCTCGTGCAGGTGGTTGATCGTGATAGCGTTGACCGCATCGGTCGTAATCGATCCGACGTCGATCGCGGTCCCTTGTACGTGCCAACCGGCCGGCACGGGGAGGCTGACGCTGCCCACCGTGACGGATTGCAGCGGCCCTTGCCAGTTGACGGTCGGCATCGCAACCGCCTGCGCGATCGGGACGCTGGCGCCGTCGGCGATCATCTGACGCTGGGTCGCGTCGAGCCACTGCACCGTCGCCCGGACGGGCGCTTCGCCCATGTGCCAGCCGACGAGCCAGCCCGTACCGAGTAGAAACACGACCGCGACACCGCCCCAGACGAGTCGGAGTGCCCAGCCGACCGGATCGCGGGCGGCCAGGACAGCTCGCGGTCGCCGATCCGGTGGCGGGGCCGGGTCTAAGTCGGGATCGGGGGAATCGGCGCGCAAAGGCGATTCTGGGCGCCTCCACGGCGACGTCGGGAAGATGCCGACCTCCTCGTCGTGTCCGAGGGCGCACCTCGGGCACCGCGAACAGAGTGGGTCGTAGCGACGTCCACAACCGGGACAAGTCCAGGCGCGGTTATTGCTCACGACCGAGCCCCGTCCTCTCGCGATTCGCGAGCCCGTCATGGATGGCAGGCTCCCTGATCGGGGTGCGCGGCGTCGACGTAGCCAACGTGGCGCGCCAGAGCGCGTCGACGGTGTCGAGCAGGAGGTCAATGGCGATCGGCTTCGGCCTGAGCGGACAGCGCACCGGGGACTCCTTTCTGACGTCGTCGCACCGTGAGTGATGGGTCACCTGATGACTTAGAAAAGCGTAGGCCCCGCAGGAGGCATGCAGCGCCGGATGGCGACCTTCGAACGTCCACCCGGTCGGATCGGAGTCAGCCGGCCCATCCTCGGACCCGAATGCTTCCCCGCGGACCATCGCGACCGGTCGGCCGCTGATTACCTATCGAACCAGGCGCCGGGAGCACGTGACGGAGACCATGCAGGCCGACCGTGACGAGCGGCGAGACTGCTACCTGACGATGACTTGCCTCGGGCGGCGTACCCAGGCGACCATAGGAATCGAAGCGCCACGAGACCGCAACACCCAGCATCTTTCGGTGGCCCGCCACCCACGGGCGCGCCCAGCCCTTTACTCATAATCTACCAGAGATCGCGTCCCGGGGACCCGCGTCACGATGGCCAGACCGTGCACTCGTATCCCTGGCGTCGTTCGTGATCCGGATGGGTTTTAGGGTAGGGGGGAGCCGAGAGCGTGAGGGGAACCACGACCCCCGCGGCCCCCGCCAGCCTGGCGACGGCGCTCCTCATCAAGGCGCCGGCGCTCCCGGAGGCCGTCTTCGACCGACAGACGTGCGAAGCAGCCGCGTGTGCTTGGAAGTCCGCGGCGGATGGCCAACCGAGGAGCACAACGCGCAGGTTCGCCCGATCGCCGGGGAGTCGGCCGAGTGATTGGTCCATCGTGGCATCATGGGGGATACGGTGGGTGCAGGGGCCAGCGCCGCCGCGATGCTCGGACTCACGCCCAAAACCTTGACCCCCGCACTTGCCACGGCCCTCCAGGCGGTTGCCGGCAGCGTACCCCACA
>JAKATP010000007.1 GCA_021818685.1 Bacillota bacterium
ACCACGAGGTTCCGGCTTGACGCGCGCCGACGACGGACGGCCCCGGGCCACCGTGCCGGTATCGTCAGCCGTGCTGGTCCTCGCCTTTGACACCTGGCGGCTCGCGTGGCGCGAGGTTATGACCCGGGTAGAGCTTGTCATGCTCCTCATTCTGGCGGCGGTGAGCGGGGTGGCGGCTGTCGGATCGCCGACCGCCGCCAATGCGAGTATCCAGATGCTGGCTGTCTGCCTGCAGGTGGTGCCGTTTTCGCTCGTGCTGGTGGTCGGTCAGATCTGGCGGCGGCCGGAGGACGAGATGGCGCTCTACGCGCGTCCGCTGTCCTCGGTCACGTATGTGTTGGGTCGGGGCGTTGGGCTCTTGGCCATCGGCCTGGCCGAGCTGGCGGCCGTGAACCTGGTGGGCGATATGACCCTGTTCCTGGTGGCACGGCTTCCCCTCATCGGAAGCGCGGCTGCAGACGCGGGCTGGTCGGTGGGGGTGGTGGGTCCGAGTCTGGTACTGGTGGTGGGCGGAGCGCTCTATCTGGTGGCGAAGACGGGCGGCGGCACCCGCTATTACACGCCGGCCATTCTCGCCTCGCTGGTGCTGGCGTTTTTGGAGTACAAGCTCCCCGGCATCTCGCGGGCGACGACGCTCCGTCTCCAGCTGTGGAGTCCGTTCCCGGGCCTATTGACGCTGGGACTCGCCATGCCGGCGTCACTCCTGAAGCCCGTCGCGGGATGGCTTATCGGCAATCGGCTTTTGTATCTCGCACTCGGGGTGGGTCTCTTGTGGCTTGCCGCCTATACCCGCGGCCAGAGGCGGGAGACGCCGCTTCCGGCGCCGCGGGGCCGGATGATGATATGGGGAGGGGTTACGGCGGCGGTGGCCGTAGCCGGCCTCATCGCCCTGCAGTCCGAGGCGGCGGCGCTGGCTCCGGGAGTGCTGCCCCCCGCCATCCTGCAGAGCGCTTCCGCCACCACGGCCGACCTGGCGCCCGGCAGCATGGCGCTTACGCTCACGGTGAACGCGAACACGGGGTGGATACACGGTCGGGCGGTGTGGACGGGCCCCGTCGCGAAGCCGTCCGCCGCCCTCTTCCTATGGCTCAACGCGGGACTGACCATCACCGCGGCCAGTGATGGGACGATACCGCTGGACAGGGTCCGGGAGTCGTCCAAAAACGTGCTGGCCGGCACGGCCGCGAGCCTGTGGATGTTGTCGGGAACGGTAAGAGGGGGGACGCCGCTCACCATTTCCTATCAGGGACACCTGCTCCCCGTCCCGACGTTCCTGCCCACCCCCCCGTTTGCCCCCGGCACGGCTTATGAGGGCGGCTACGCCGGACAGCATGCCCTTTACCTGGACGGTAACGGAAGCTGGTATCCGCGGCTTTTGGCGCCGGGGGGCGGCGGGGCGCCGCTCGGAGGGAGCACCTCCATTCGACTCACGGTCGCGGGCGACACGGGCCGTGCGGGCTTCACCACCTTGAGTCAGATTGGGCACAGCCATGTGTACACCTCGCCGATCGGAGCGCCCTGGCCCTCGATCCTGTGGCTCTCCGGCCCGTATCAGCCCGACGACCTGGGGGGCGCCACCGTCTCCGGCGCGCCCGGTGTGGACCTCGCGGGTCTCACGCCCTATCTCGCCGCCTGGCCGTCGCTCGCGCCGTGGCTCCCCGGGGCGTCGTCGCACCTGGATGCGGTAGTGTCACCCATCACGACGCGCCCCTTGCTGGCGGGTTCCCTCCTTTCCCTGCCCGGGGACAACCCCTACTGCGTGGCCAGCGATCCCGTGGCGGGCGGATGCGGCCTTCCCCCCGCATCCGGGCTGGGAGCGCGGCTCACGCTTGCGGAGCTGTCCTGGGAGAACGTGCTCGGGGTGACGGGGGGAAACATCCCGGCCCTGTCTCCAGGTCCGCCGGTGGGGGACGAGCGCGCCCAGATCGTGCCCGTGCTCGCCGCCCTGTCGGCGTACCGGAGTCTGTCGGGGACGACCGCGGCGATGGTCGCCCAGGCGTGGACCAAAGGCGCCGATCTGCCGGTCGTCGGCATCCTGGATGGGGTCCAAAGGACGGATGCGGCAGCGCTCCTGGGGTCGGCCGCCTTTAAGAGTCCCGCGGGGATTTCGAGGTTGGCGGCGGCCCTGAGTCGCGTCGGTCCCGCGAACCCAATTACCTGGGCGGAGGTCCTGCATGACGCGTCTTGAGAGACGTCCCACGCTCACACGTCTGCGTCTGGAGGCGGCGCTCGCACTCGCGCCCGCCGTCTGGCTCATTCCCATCGCCGTCGTGGTGGTGGCGCTGATGCATACCGGGATCGGAGGGGGCGCGGCCCTTTGGGCCGTACATTTTCCTGAAAACACGGAAGCGATGCTGCCCATCGCTTTCGGCCTCGCCTCGGCGCACCTGCTGCTCGTGGAGCAGGACGACGGTCAGCTGGAGATGACGGGCGCCTATCCCATGGCGGCGGTGGCGCGTGCCCGCCTCCTGGCAGTCGTGGGAGGCGGCTGGGCGTTCGTATTCGTCGCGTTCCTGGTCTTGCGAATTCTTTTTGGCCCGGTGCCCTTCTGGACGGGGGTGCTGACGGCGCTCGGTCCGGGTCTGTTCCTCGGCGGCATCGCCTGCTGGGTTGCCGCCTACACCGGGCGGGTGACGATGGGATATCTGATGGCGGTGGGCATTCCCGTCATGGACCTGGTGTTGCGGCTTCTGGGCGGATTTCAGATCCTGGAGCCGCTGCAGTTTTTGAACGTCTTCGCGTGGCGGTGGGCGGTTTCCGCCCCGCCCTGGTGGGCCGTGAAGGTGGTGATGGCGGCCGCAGGCCTTCTCTTTTATGCCAAGGCGGCAGGGTCGTGGCGCGTCTACAGCGTTCGCCACCTGTGAGAACTGGGAGATGGATGAGGAGTGGGGCGTGATGGCAGTGAGGGACGCGGCGAGATTGTCCCGTGACCAGTATTTTATGGCCATCGCCAAAGCGGCGGCCCGTCGCGCCACCTGCCGCCGGCGGGCGGTCGGGGCGGTCGTCGTGGACCGGCGGGGCCGGATTCTCAGCACCGGCTACAACGGGAGCCCGGAGGGCTATCCGCATTGCGAGGTCTTGTGCTCCGATCCCGAACACGAGCCCTGCCGCTGGAGTGTGCATGCCGAGATCAATGCACTGCTGTTTGCCGAGAATCGTGAGCCGGACAAGACCCTCTATGTAACGACCGGTCCCTGCCGCGACTGTGCGCTCGCGATCGCCAACGCGGGGGTTTCGCGGGTCGTCATGGGCGAGCCGTACCGCGACCCGGGCGGCCTCGAGGTGCTGGCCAGCGGGGGCATCGGCCATGAATATCTGCCCCCCTCCGAGGACGCCCCCGAGGGAGGATGTGTCCATGCTTGAAGGACGGCGCATTCTGGTCACGGGCGGTTCGCGCGGCATCGGCGCGGTGACGGTCGAAACGTTGGTGCGCGAGGGCGCGACGGTGGCCCTGCACTACGGACGGAGCCGCGAGGCGGCCCTGCGCATCGCGGAGCGGCTCGGGCCGCGGGTGGTGGCGATCGGCGAGGATCTCGAGCGGCCGGGGGCGGGACGGCGGCTGTGGGAGCGGGTCGTGGAGGAGCTCCGATGGGTCGACGGGGTGGTGCTGAATGCCGCGGTGGTGCGGGCCGTCCCCCTGTTTGACGACGACGACGAGGGATGGGATCGTTCCTGGGACGCCACCTTGCAGGTCAATCTGAAGGCGGCTGCGGATCTGGCGCGTGCGGCGCTGGCGCATTTCTTGAAGCGCCAGCAGGGCGTCGTGGTCGCCATCGCAAGCCGGGCGGCCTTTCGCGGAGACGACCCCGAAATGCTGTCTTATGCCGCCTCGAAGGCCGGGCTGGTGGCCCTTACCAGGAGTATCGCGCGCGCCTATGCCCGCGAGGGAGTGCGCGCCTACGTGGTGGCGCCGGGCTTTGTGGAGACAGAGATGGCGGCACAGAGTCTCGGAGATCCGGCCGTGCGGGCGCGGGTGGTGGCCGAGATTCCCATAGGAGAACTGGCTCGTCCCGAGGATGTGGCGGAGGTGACAGCGTTCTTGCTGAGCGGGCGTGCCCCTCACCTGACGGGCGCCACGCTCGACATCAACGGCGCGTCGTACATTCGCTGAAGACGGCCCGGTCGGTCAGTTGGTCGGTCGGAAGAAGGGTGAAGCATGAGCGATCAGGCGCGCCGCCGCCAGTATCTGAGGGAGCTCGTCGAGCACCAGGACGTGCCCACGCAGGAGGCGCTGGTAAAAGCGGTGCGGGCAGCGGGCTTCGAGGCCACGCAGGCGACCGTGTCCCGCGACATACGGGAGCTCGGACTCATCCGGATGCGCACGGCGAACGGGGGGTTCCGCTATGGGCTGCCGAATGACCACCATCCGCTGCCGTCCCTCGCGCGGCTTGAACGCCTGCTCTCCGATACCTATGTCTCGGTGGCGAGGGCCGGCAACCTGGTGGTCTTGAAGCTCTTGCCGGGGAACGCCCACGCGGTGGGCGTCATCCTCGATGACCTGATGCCGGCGGGTCTCGTGGGTACGGTGGCGGGCGACGATACGGTCCTCATCATCTGTGAGAGTGCGGCCGCTGCGCGCCGCACCACAGAGCTCCTGTCGCCGCGCCGCACGCCCCCCGGATAGCCGGGGACGCTCAATATCCGGGCGGCAGCGTGAGCGTGGCGCTTCGGGTGAGCACCACCGTCCGCGACCACGAGCCTGCGCTGACCGTCACCCGAGGTGAGCGCGCTCCCGGCTGCTTTTGCAAGGTGATGGTGGCTGGGAGGTATCCTTTCGGAAACTCGTAGGTCACGGTGAGCGTGTGCGTGCTGGGCGGCACCGATAGCGACTGGCGCGCGTGCATGAAGATATGGGCGTTCAGGACGGTCTTGTGCAGGGTCGGATTGTGGCTCACGAAGTGATACCCGTGGTCGCCGCGGAGGCCCCGCTCCACAGCTCCCGGCGGCACGTAGAGCCGGATCCAGGCCCGGTAGGCGACATACATCCAGCCGTTGTGCACGGCGGGCTCCACCCACTTGACGCGGGTTGTCTCCCACAGGCGCCCGTCGCGCCGAAAGAGCCGCGTGGCCACCGACTCGACAAGGGCGAAATTGTCCTTGTGGCCGTTTAGGTTCTCGTCCACCACCTCTAGATAGTCGCCGGACACGTGCCGGTCCATAGCCCCGGCCCAGCCGGCGGCGATGAGGGCACGTTCCGCGGCGGGGTCGTTCAGATAGAAGAGGACGTGTTCATGATCAAGGCCGTACAGAACGGCCCCCAGCACCCGCCGCAGCGCCGGACCCCGGGCCGCCAGGGCATGGTGCCAGAGGGTCGTCATGGCGGTGGCCAAAAACGCCTTCCGGGTCGCCTGCGGGAGCCCCGAACGCTCGGCCAGATATTCCATGGTCACGTTGGCATTCTGGGCCGTCAGCACAACCCGGTGACCGTCGGCCACGACCGTGGTCGGCCCGAGTGCCTTCAAAAGCCGGTCCGCAAACCAGGTATCGAGAAGCACGATGCCGTCGACTGGGCGCGTATGAGGAATGGAGTAGTAGAACCGATAGAACGTATGCGCAAACGTCGGCACATCGGGGGAGACGTTGCTGTCGCGCAGATGAAGGGCCGGCCAGGGCAGGTACAGCCGGAGCTCGATAGGCTCGGGGGGCTGGTAACGCGCAGGGTCGGGTCGGAACTCCGGATCTAGTTGATAAATGTTGTAGGCGCTCAGGTGCCCGGGTACCCCATCCTTCATGGTGAGGTAGCCGTACGCCGTGAGAAAGCCGCCGGTGGCCCGGATCTCACCGCTGTTCTGCATCAGAAGGAGGTAGGGGGCGGGACGCCCGAGTCCTAGCAGGGCCGGCACCGCGGGGGCGGCCCGGGCCACCTCGGTGAGGGTGGTCACCGCCGTGGCCACGTCGATCCGGGCCCGGGAGGGCCGGGGCAGGAGGTGACGTACGGCGGCTGGCAGGAGACGGGGATTCACCCGCGCGAAGTCGTGTCCAAACGCCGTGAAGTCTGGCAGGGCCGCCTTGATGGCCACCAGGGCGGGACGCACGTCCGGTGCGATCCGGGCGAGGAGGGCCTTCCCCGTCGCCGTGCGCTGGTTCCCGTGCGTAAACGCGCCCACGAAAGGCTCCGCCGAGGGCCAGAGCCGGGATGCGCCGGCCGCGCCCCGGGCCAGAGCGTCTTCCAGATAGAGCAGAGACGCCAGGCGCGGCCCCATGCCGGGAATCGGCGTGAGGACCCAGGCGGGCACCAGCGCGAGGTGGAGCGCTCGCGCGTCGGCCGCGAGATGAGCCAGGGGGCCTTCGAGCGCGGCATAATCACGCGTGCGCACGAGGGTGCGGGCGTCGAGGGCCGTTTGCTGAAGGCGGATCGCGAGCGTCGCCGCGATGGCGCCGTCTAACAGCAAGAGGCCGGCGATGGCCGCGAGTGCCGGCCGAATGATACGGGATACGCCCCGGGTTCGGCTTTTTGTGCGGGGGGCTTTGGATGCTGTCAGACTGCGTCCTCCTCTGCCGATCCGTTCCCCGGCTTCGCGGAGCCAATCTCGTCCCATACTCGGGCATCGGGATGTGGTCGCCGTCTATCGATCGTAACGGGCGGCGGGGGCATTCGGCAACATTTAGCCGGGGGAGGCTCAGGTCGGCCGGCCGTGCGACGTCTGACGTTGGCTTTCATCGGTCTCGGAGAGGGATGCCCGTCGGTGAGACGCTGGCCGCCGTGCCCGGGGGATGGTTTGAGGATCCTGCAGGGGTTTGTTAGGATCCGCCTATAGGGGCCGCCCTGGCTGATCGTGATGCGCTTGGTTCGTATTCGATTCCGATCCAGCTGTGGGCCACAACTGGTAAGCCTTACGGAGCCCCGCGCACCCTTACGAGGAGGATGCCGTGCCGACGTTTTATGTGGACGGAGCCGCGCAGGCCTTCGACGACGGCATCTCGCTGCTGGACGCCCTCCTGGCGGTGGAGGCGGCGCCGATCCATATATGTCGGCACGAGAGTCTCGGCCCCATCGGCACCTGCGACACCTGTCTGGTGGAGCGCGACGGCCGCCTCGTACGTGCCTGCCTCACGCCGGTCCACGACGGTGATCGCATTGACGTGTCAGGCGCACGGGTGCAAAAAGCCCGCCAGGAGGCGGTCGAGCGCCTCCTCGAACGGCATCGTCTGGCCTGCACGGTGTGCGACAACAATGGAAACTGCGCCCTCCACGATGCGGTGCGTACCGTGGATCTGCGGGTGCAGGAGCGGCCTTGGCGCCCTTCCGGTTATGCGGAGGATGGCTCCCATCCCTTTTACAGCTACCGCCCCGACGCGTGCATCCTGTGCGGACGCTGCGTGGAAGCCTGCCAGGACGTGGCCGTCAACGAGACCCTCAGCATCGACTGGGAGCTCCCACGGCCGCGGGTGGTATGGGACGGCGGTCAGCCGGCCGGCGATTCGTCCTGCGTGGCGTGCGGGCAGTGCGTGAGCGTGTGCCCGGTGGACGCGCTCATTGAGAAATCCATGGTGGGCCGGGCCGGATTTGCGACCGGCATCGCTCCGGCCCTTCGACAGACGCTCCTGGATGCCACCCGGGCGGTGGAAACCGACTTTCGTCCACTCCTCGCCCTGAGCGACATGGAAGCCGCCATGCGGGCCTCCCGCATCAAGCGGACTAAGACCGTCTGCACCTACTGCGGAGTGGGCTGCAGCTTCGAGGTGTGGACCCACGACCGGGAGATCCTGAAGGTGGAGCCGAACCCCCAGGCGCCCGCCAACGGCATCGCGACGTGCATCAAAGGCAAATTCGGCTGGGACTTCGTGAACAGCCCCGACCGGCTCGCGCGCCCGCTGGTGCGGGAGGCCGGCGGCTTCTTCCGGGAAGCGTCGTGGGAGGAGGCGCTCGAGCGGGTGCGGGACGGTTTCACGCGCATTCTCTCTCGCGAGGGTGCGGACGCCGTGGCCGTCATCGGATCCTCCAAGTGCACGAATGAGGAAGCGTACCTCACCCAGAAGCTCGCCCGGCAGGTATTCGGCACCAACAACGTCGACAACTGCTCGCGCTACTGCCAGGCGCCTGCCACCGCCGGTCTGTGGCGGACGGTGGGATACGGGGGTGACGCCGGTTCCATGGCCGATATCGAGGCCGCCGACCTGGTCCTCATCGTCGGGTCCAACACGGCGGAGTCGCATCCCGTGCTGGCATCCAAGATCAAGCGGGCCCAAAAGCTTTTCGGCCAGCGACTGGTCGTGGCCGATCTGCGGCGCCACGAGATGGCGGAACGGGCCGACCTCTATCTGCATCCGGCACCGGGCACGGATCTCTACTGGATCTGCGCCCTGACCCGTTATCTGATCGACGCCGGTTGGGCCGACATGGCCTTTATCGACCAGCGGACAGACGGTTTTGCCGCCTTGCGGGCCAGTCTTGAACCCTACACGTTGGGGGCCGCGGCGGAGGTGACCGGGATCCGGCCGGAAGAGCTGGAGCGCCTCGCGGTCATGCTCCATGAGGCGCCGCGAGTCGCCGTGCTGTGGGCCATGGGCGTGACCCAGCATCAGGCAGGCAGCGACACCTCCACCGCTTTGTCGAATCTGCTCCTGGTCTTAGGGCAATACGGACGCCCGGGGACCGGGGCCTTTCCGCTCCGGGGCCACAACAACGTGCAGGGCACGAGTGATTTTGGCTGCATGCCCAACTACCTGCCCGGCTACCAGCCGGTTGGCGATCCGGCCGTGCGCGCACGGTTCGAGGCCGTCTGGGGGCGGCTACTGCCGGCCGAGCCTGGCCTCGACAACCATCAAATGATGGACGCGATTCATGCGGGCCGTCTGCAGGGCGTTTACCTGGTAGGGGAGGACGTGTCCCTGGTGGACGCCGACAGCGCGTACGTGGAAGCGGCACTGTCCCGCCTGCCGTTTCTGGTGGTGCAAGACGTGTTTTTCTCCAAGACGGCGCGTTACGCGGATGTGGTGCTGCCGGCGTCGCCCAGTCTTGAGAAGTCGGGAACGTTCACCAATACCGAGCGCCGTATTCAGCGGCTCGATCCGGCCTTCGCGCCGCTCGGGGAAAGTCTCCCTGACTGGCAGATCCTGATCCGCGTCGCGCGGGCCCTGGGAGTAGCCTGGGACTACGCCGATCCCGCCGACATCATGGCCGAGGCGGCCATGCTCGCCCCGCTGTTCGCCGGCGTTCAGCATGAGCGCCTGGACGGATTTCAGAGTGTTCAATGGCCGGTCGCTCCCGACGGGACCGGCACCCCCTACCTCTACCGTGAGCGTTTTCATTTCGATGACGGGCGCGCCCGCTTCTGGCCGGTCGCGTATTCACCGCCCGCTCAGGCCGACGACGAATTTGACCTCTATCTTAACAACGGGCGGCTGCTGGAACATTTCCATCAAGGGCAGCTCACCTTTCGATCCGAGGGAATCCGGGCGCGGGTACCGAAGACGTTTGTGGAGGTGTCGCCGGAGCTGGCCGCCGACCGGGGCCTGCAGTCGGGCGACGTGGTGCGGCTCCGATCCCGCCATGGAGCCATTCGGGTGAGTGTCGAGGTGACGGGGCGCGTCCAGGGGCGCGAGCTTTATCTGCCCATGCACGATGCGGGCGAGGCAGCCGTGAATCAGTTGACCGGGCGGCTTCACGACCGCGCCACCAACACGCCGGCCTTCAAGGAGCTCCCGGTGGCCCTCGAACGGCTCGAGCTCCGGGAGGAGCCGGCGCTGCCGCGCCGTGATCACCGCCGACACCAGCGCACGCCGCGGCGGGGGGTCGACGTGGAACGCAAGTGGGCGCGCGGGGATTACACCCTGCCGGGTGGGGAGGAGCGTTGATGGCTGAGCCGCTCGACCGCCCGCGAGGCGCCGCCACCGTCCCCACGGCCGGGGTGGAGGAGCTGACAGGACGTCTTCTGGGGGCCCTCGCCGCTCATGGTGTCTTAGACGTGCTGGTGGCGGCGGTGGAGCAATCGGACCAGCTCGCGGCCATTGCTCTCGAGGCCTTCGCGGATGAATCCCATACGCACTCGCTCCGAAACCTCCTGATTCTCACGCAGATGCTGGCGGTCCTGCCGGCCGAACAGCTTTTGGCGGCCTTTGCCGAACCAGTGCCTGAACGCGTAAGCCTGGCGGACCTCTTTCGGCGCTCGCGCTCGCCCGCGGCCCGGCGGGGGATGCACCGGGCCCTTCGCATTCTGGAGGCCCTGGGCGCGGCCGATGCGCCCCGGGGCGGCCCCGATCATCGAAACAGGCGAGAGGAGATTACATGATGCCCAATACCGATGCGATCTTGGTGACGCCCGGCGAAAAGAACTCCTTCCGGCAGGGAAGTGTGCCCGTGGTCGACGACCTCCGGCCCGGGGACCTCCTGTTGGAGGTGGTGGCGGTGGGCATCTGTGGGACCGATGCCGAGATCTGCGAGGGCCTTTACGGCCAGGCTCCAGCCGGCCACGAGGCCCTTGTGCTGGGCCATGAAAGCCTCTGCCGGGTCGTCCGCGCGGGTGCGGACACCGCCCGCTTCAAGGCCGGCGATCTGGTGGTGCCCATCGTGAGGCGGCCGTGCCCCGAGCGTTGTCCGGCGTGTGCCGTCGGTCGCTGGGACGAATGTATGACCGGGCACTATCAGGAACATGGGATCAAGGCTCTCGATGGATTTCTCCGCGGCCGCTTGGTACTGGAGGCAGACGCGGTCGTGCCGGCGCCGGCCGCTCTGGGCGAGTTGGGCGTGCTGACCGAGCCTCTCACCATCGTCGAGAAGGCCCTGGAACGGGCGCTGCAGATCCATACGGCGCCCGGACACCCGCAGACCGGTCTCGTAACCGGGGCAGGCCCGGTGGGGATCCTGGCCGCCCTGCTGCTCAGGAGCCGGGGTCTCGATGTGTACGTCGTGGACCGACGTCCGGCCGACTCCCCGAAGGCGCGGCTGGTCGAACGCATGGGCGGACACTACGTTGACGACAGTCAAACCCCTTTTGAGAAGGCGGGACCGCCGGGCGGATTCGACATCGGACTCGAAGCCACCGGCTACGCCCCGCTGGTCTTCCGGGCGCTGTCGGCCCTGGCCCAAAACGGTGTGCTGGCCCTGACCGGTGTCACGGGCGGCCACCATACCCTCGAGGTGGACGTCAATCTCATGAACAGCACCATGGTGCTCGAAAACCAGGCCATGGTCGGATCGGTGAACGCGGCCCGGGCCCACTACGAGCGGGCGGTGCAGGACCTGGCCGGGTTCCAGCTGCAGTTTCCGGGGCTGTTGGAGCAGGTTATCACCGCACGGCATCCCCTGGCGGAGTTTGAGCAGGCCCTGCAAAAGGACCCCGATGACATCAAGACCATCGTAACCCTCGGCTGACCGAGGTGGCCGCGTCCAGGGTGGTCTGAAAGGCGTACCGTGCTTGGTCGCATCATCGCTCGGTGTGCATCGTCGCTCCTCAATATCGTATCGGGAGGTTGGCATGCAGTTCTACGGGTTTTTGTCCAATAGCCGAACCGCGGCCCTGGTCGGCCCCGACGCGTCGGTGGACTGGCTGTCGTTTCCCCGCTTTGACGGTCCCTCCGTGTTCAGCCGCCTGCTGGGCGATGAGCGGCACGGATACTTTCGCATCAGCGCGAACGGAGGGGAGGTGACGGCGCAGCGTTACCTGCCGGGCACTAACGTCCTGGAGACGGAGATGACGGTCGGGGGCAAGAAGGCCGTCATCTGCGATTATCTCACCATGGGGCGGGCGGAGCTGCGGCGGCTGGTGTTGACGGAGATTCCGCTGACGGTTGAACTGCACCCGGTCTTCGAATATGGCCTGATTGCGCCGAACCCGCGCATCCTGAACGAGGCGGCGGTGGTGTTTGAGAACCCGAAGGGACCGGAGACGCTGGTGTTTGTCCCGGTGGGCCGTACCACCGATCCTTCCGCCGCCGTCACAGGGGATCCCGTGAACGGCCGCTGGACGCTTCCGCCCGGCCGCTACGACCTGATCCTGCGCTACCTGGCTGACACCGGCCGGGAAGGAGACGAAGTCCACCGCCAGCTGCGAGAGGAGGCGGCCTCCGCCGAACAGGCCTTGCAGGCGGAGGAGCCTCACGCCTCTCTGCGGCACACGATCCGCTACTGGAAAGATCATCTGAGCGCCGGCTACCAGGGACCCTATCAGGATGCGGTCGAGCGTGCGCTGCTCGTGCTGTACGGACTCCAGTATCGGACCAATGGCGCCATCATCGCGGCCCCGACGACGTCGCTGCCGGAAACGGTTGGGGAAACACGCCAGTGGGATTACCGGTTTTCCTGGATTCGGGACGGTTCCTATATGGCCGAGGCCCTGCTCGACGCGGGGGATCACGTGAGTGCGCGGCGCTTCATCGAATTCATGCTGAGTCTGGTGGACCTGCAGGGTAAGCCATTCAAGGCGCCGTTCTTTCATATCGATGGCACCCTCATCCGCGGTGAGCATGAGCTCGGCTGGTTGCCGGGATTTCGCGGCTCGCGGCCGGTGCGGGAGGGTAACGCCGCCACGTCGCAGACGCAGCTCGACGTGGAAGGCGACTTCCTGTGGACGCTCTACCGGTACGTGAAAGCCACCCACGACCGCGAATTTCTGACCTTCTACTGGACCGCCATCGAGACGATGGTCGACTGGGTGGCCGTGCACTGGGAAGAGAAGGACGCGAGCCTGTGGGAATTCCGGGGGCAGGACGCACACTACACCCACTCCAAGCTCATGTGCTGGGTGGCCCTGCGCTACGGGGCCGAACTGGCGGAAATGGCGGGCCGTCCAGCGCGGGTCGAGCACTGGCAGCGCGCCGCAGCCCGTGTCAAGGACGCCATCGAGACACACGGCTTCAGCTCCCGCCGCCGCGCATACGTGCAGGCGTTCGGGGGGGAGGCGCTTGATGCCGCCATCCTCACGCTGCCGCTTTACGGATTCTGCCCCGCCGACTCGGAACGCTTCCGGTCCACGGTTGCCGCTATCGAGCAGGATCTGCTGCATTTCCCGTGGGTGTATCGGTACGCGAACGATATGCTGGGCACGGCCGCCCACCCGTTTGTCCTGGCCTCTAGCTGGCTCGCGCGGATCTACATCCGCCAGCATCGGGAGGCCAATGCCGATGCGCTCTTAAACGCCCTCTTGCAAAAGACAACCAACCTCGGCCTGCTGGGTGAGCATGCGGACGTGGAGACGGGCGAGCCGCGCGGTAACTTTCCCCAGGGCTTCTCCCATCTCGGCGTGCTCATGACGGTGTTGGAGCTGGAGCAGGCGAGCCGGGAGCAAACTCGGGCCGGTGCCTCGAGCGCCTCTTAGAATCGCTTGGGATCGGCGGGGCGGGCGCCGGACCGGGTGGAGAACGGTCGGGCTCGAGTGCCATGTATCCGGCGCGCACGGCTTACGGGGAGACGCCGACCGCGTCGACGTAGCCGAGTTCGGTGCCAAACCAGAGTGTCTGGCCCACCAATACCGGGGACGAGGTGCCAAGGGGCCCGGTCGACAGGGGGTCTGTGGCCACGACCGCCCCGGTGCGGGCGTTGATGGCTACGATGCCGCCGCTGCCGTTGCCCCAAAAAAGACGGCCGCCCGCCAGCACCGGGGACCCGGTGGCGACCCCTCCGGGCATCCGGCCCTTCCACAGCCGGTGACCGGTTCGGCTGAAGGCGAAGATGGTGCCCGCGGCCGGATTGGCGATAAACACCCCCGCCGGGGTGGCCAGCGGCGTGCCCACCTCCGCTTGGTCGAGACTCAGATGCCCATGGCCGAGTGTCCGGCTCCAGAGCGTTTGCCCGGTGGCCGCATTGATCGCAAACAGCGTTTCGGACAGCGTGGGCAGGGGCGACGTATTGACGATCCGGCTCACGCCCGTGATGTAGGCGATGCCGCCGGATACGGCCACACTGCAGTCGGAGAGGCCGCTTTTTACCGGCAGGGCTAAAGACCAGGCGATGCGGCGGCGCGCGATGTCAATGCTCCACAGGGTGGAGGAGCGGGCCGGGTATGAGACCAGGTATTGATTCGTGGCCACCAGAATGTGCCCGTCTACGTATTGAAGCGCCGACAGACTATCGAATCCGGTGAGCGGGAGTGACCACAGTATCTGTCCGCTCGCGGCGGCGATCGCGACGAGGCGGCCCGAGCCCGTCACCTCATACAGAACCCCGGCATGATATAGCGGTGTGGCCATGTCCTCGGCGCTCGTGGACCGCATCCAAACCTGCTGGCCCGTGCGGGCGTCGAGCGCCACCAGGCCGTTCGGTCCGGTGCCCCGGATCCATCCCGCGCGTCGGTTGTAGCCTCGAAAGCTCGGGTCGCCCACCCCCACCACCACCAGCAGTCGGCGGCCATCGGGGACCAGCAGCGGCATGCCGTGCACCTGGTTCGGAACGACGGCGCTCCACTGCCGCAGGCCGGAGAGCGCGGCCAGCGCCACCACCTCATCCGTCGTGGTGCCCGCATACACGAGGCCGCCCGCACTCACCGCCACTTGGCCGGCTACCGGTCCTCCGGCCGGCAGCGCGAGGTTCAGCGGGCCCAGGGACGAGGCAAACCAGGCTTCGTGAGTGGGCCCGTATCCCTGGGCGGCGATGACCGTGGGAAGAGGCGGCGCACTGGTCGGGAGCGGGGCGGCGTGAAGTGGCTTTAAGCTCACCATCTTGCTGGGTACGGGAACGGACGAGCTGGTAGCGCTCGGAATCGGACCCCACATGGGCGGCCAGACCAGGTCGGTCGAGATGCGGTCAGGCAGCGAGATGCCGACCCATAGCGGGAAGAGATACAAGGTCGTCAAGATGAGGAGCACCCAATAGGCTCGCAGCGCCCACGGCCGCCGCCCGATGCGCACGTGGGCGAGCAGGCCCGGCAGGGCTGCCGCGGCAATCGCCACCGCCACCGTCATCGGGTAAAAGTAGTAGTCAAATTTGGACCGGGGCGTGAGAAACCAAGTCCCGTAGAATGCCGCCGTCCAAATCCATAAGGCGCCCCAGCCCACGCGGTCGCCCGGCAGATGGGCCAGTACGCCCGGTCGCACAATCTTAAGACCGCCCAGCAATAGGCCCGCGCCGCCCATCCACACCCACAAAGGATTGGACAGCGCGTAGACCGCCGAGTGCCAGCGGCCGGTGTACGAGGAGATCAGGTAGATCGGGCGCGGCAGGAGAAACCAGGTCCAGGCCGGTGACAGCCAGGGGTGGGTGAAGCGGAGTGCCCACATCCCGTCCAGCAGCTGGTGCTGGATGTACACCACACCGTACAAGAACCCATCGGCCGCGGGAACCCCGTTGGCGAAGCCCACTGGCCCGGCGCCCCACAGATAGGTGGCCACGTAGATCGCAAGCGGTAGCACGACCAGGGCGGCCACATAGAGGAAAAGCGTGCGCATCACGGGCCCGACACGGGGATGGCCGACGGTCCGGAGATGTTGGAAAAACCCGAGTGCCAGAATCCCGCCCGCCGTCAGGAGGGCCTGGCCTCCGGTCCATTTGGTGGCGAGCGCGAGCCCTAAAAGGGCTCCGCCTCCGAAGAGAAGCGCGACCCGGCCCCCCTTCGCCGGCACCGCGACGAGGTCAAACCCTGCCACCAGGACCAGGAGAATACCCCAGGTGGCGAGGGGTACCACGGTGGAATCGAGCAGTGCCGTCCGGCTCATGCCGATGCCGAGTCCCTCCAACGCCAGACAGAACCCGGCGACGACCGGCAGCGCGGGATGCCGTGGAAACAGAAAACGGGCCAGAAAATATCCCGCCGCCGGCAGGAGTCCGCCGAGGACCGCGCCCGGGAGCCGCCAGGCCCAGGGGTGGTTGCCAAAAGCCCAGATCGACGCTGCGATCAGCTCTTTACCAAAGGGCGGGGCGGAGAAAAGGTTGGGATCGGTGAAGCGGGTGAGGGGACCGGTCAGGGCCGATCCATGCAGGGTAGGAAGGCCGAGGAGGTTCTGGGCGGTGGCGACGTAATAGGCTTCGTCATACGCGTAGCCGTGGAACGCTCCGACGCCGATCAGGCGCACGAGGAGAGCCAGAACGGTAAAGAGGGCGAAGACCGCCCATTGCGGACGACTCAGTCGGAAAATCTGTGCCGTACGGTCCGCGCCCCTCACCGCCTTTTGGGGCCACTCCCCTCGAACTCCCATGGTGGGCCCATGCACTCTCATCACCACTCGATTCGGCACCGCGCGGATGGTCCCTGCTCGAAATCGGAGCCAGTCGCGTGAGTCGAAAATCGTTCAGGATCGCTCAGCATTCGAGGAGAGTCGCGCGCGCGAGACAAGTCTGCAGCATGAACGCGCCTGGATTGGACGGCAAGTCCGAACGTGCCCGTCGGTCCCCACGGGGCCGACGGCTCCTCGCATGGGCCACGGGGGTATTTTTGGCGCTCGGTGTCGCCCTCTCCGTGGGGGCATATCGGGTCGTCGTGTGCGGCCGGGATGCGCTGGGGGCCGTACGCGGGGCGGAAGCAGATGCGCGCGCGCATCGCTACCGGGCCCTCGTGACCGCCCTGCCGACGGTGGCGACGGCACTCGGACGGTTCGACCGTGCGCTCTCCCCCTTTAGATTTCTGGAGCCTATCCCGGTGGTGGGGCCGGAGGTGGCCGCGGTTCGGCGCGGGGATCAGGCGGCCCTCGACATCCTGCGGACCGCTGAACTCCTGCGGCCGGCGCTCTTGCCACTGTTGAGGAGCCATTCCCACCTCGGGATGGGGACGCTGACGGCGGCCTTGTCAAAGCCCCTGAAGCCCGCTGCACAGGATTTGCAGGCGGCGGCCACCCTGGCCGCGATAAGGCCCCCGCGGGGGCTTGGGGCGGTCGACCCCCTGTACGCGGAGCGGGCGCGGATTTTGCAGGCGGCGTCGATGCTTCGCCTCCTGGCCGGAGTCGAACGGCCGCTTCGGGCGGCGCTGGGCCTGTCCCGGCCGGCCTACTATCTCGTCATGTTCCAAGATGGCGGCGAGCTTCGCGCCACCGGCGGCTTCTACTCCGCCTGGGCCGTTCTGACCGTCCGCCGTGGCCGGCCGGCGCCCGTTCAGGTCCACAGCATCTCCCAGGCATCAAGCGAAGCCCGTTACGCGGTCCCGGCTCCGTTTCCGATCCGGTGGGCGTTTCACTTTCACACCACCTCCATGATGAATTCGAATTTCTCGCCGAACGCCCCCACCAGCCTGGCGCGGCTCGAGCGCTACGCCGCCACCGTGAGGGGGGTGCCACGCCTGCAGGGTGTGATCCTGGTCGATACCTGGATGCTAGAGCGCCTGCTGGCGGTTCTGGGGCCCGTGACCGTCCGGGACGTCACCGGCGAGGATCTGACGGTGTCCGACGCGCACACGGAGTACACCTTGGTCTATGCGGCGGAACGGCTGCCGGCTCCGCCTCATACCCGCAAGGACTTCCTGACCTCGCTGGCCGACACGCTGCTCGCCCGCGCGCGCGCGCTCCGGCGGGCCCCGGCGCGATCGGCAGACGCGGCCGCCTGGCGGGCGGTGATGACCGCACTGGTCGCGGGCCTTCGTCAGGAGCATGTCGTGCTATACGCCAACAGTCCGAGGCTCGAGAACCTGCTCGAGCGCCTCGGCTGGGCCGGGGCTATGCCGGCGCCGCCTCACGAAAATTTTCTTGAAGTCGTGGATGCCAACTACGGCGGCCGCAAGGACAACGCCTACATGACGGAATCGGTCGCGGTCCGGGTCGGGCCAGACATATCTCGGCGCACCCAGGAGACCGTGAGCGTGCGCCTGACCCTTTTTGCCGCGGCCGACGGATGGCTTACCGGTAGCTACAACGGGTTTGTGTCCGCCTACTTTCCGCCCGGCACCCGCGTGCTGTCGGTCACGGGAGATCCGATGGCTCCCGTGACCGACGCGCGGGCGACGCGCCATCCGCGCACGATGAGTGTCGGGGCCTCCATCCACTTTCCGGCAGCGGTGGGCGGGACGCCGGGCCGGGGGCTGGTGGTGTTCCGCGTGCTCCTGCCGCAGGGGCTCTCACCCTTTCCTCTCATTATCGGCAAGCAGCCGGGGCTTCCGGTCGAGTCTCTGTCGGTGACGGGTGACAACCTGTCGGTACGGGTGGAACAGACTCTGTCCTTGCGGGTCGCCAAGGATCCTGGCGGGTTGCGTCTCACGCCTCTTCACACCCTTTTGGGCCCTTTGTAAATTCATGGGCCGGCCCGTCGGAGACTGGAAGGATATGGCACTCCGGATCGCGTATGGCATATGGTGACAGGTTGACGAATCCCATGACCTGGCAGGGAGAGAGGTCACATGGATAGTCTCGAATCGCGCCGCGTCATTGCCTTCGACGCCGCGGATGCGGAAGCGCCGAATCTCGAGCATGCGGAGGGAACCATTGTGGCCGTCATTCCGGCCCACGATGAGGAGCGTTTTATCGGAAGCGTAGTGCTAGAGGCGATCGAGTACGTTCACGCCGTCATCGTGGTGGACGACGGATCGGGGGACCGCACCGCTGAAGTGGCCGAACGGGCCGGCGCTATCGTGGTGCGCCTGCCCCAGCAGAGCGGCAAAGGGGCCGCTCTGAACGCCGGCTTTGAGCGCAGTCGGGCATTCCATCCGGACGTGGTGGTGACTCTCGACGGGGATGCCCAGCACGACCCGGCCGAGATTCCGGTCGTGGCCGCACCCATCCTGGGCCGGATCGCCGACGTCGTGCTCGGGTCGCGCTTCAAAAACGTCAAGAGCCGGGTGCCGTGGTGGCGGATCGTGGGACAGCACGGCCTCACACTCCTCACGAATGCCGCCTCGGGAGTGAAAGTCACGGACTCCCAAACCGGGTATCGGGCGTTTTCTCCCCGCGCGCTGGACACCCTCCGCTTTGAAACGACGGGACTCTCCGTCGAGTCGGAGATGCAGTTTCTGTTCCAGAGGCGGGGCCTTTCCGTCGCCGAGGTGGGCATTCACGTCGCCTATCACGACCGCCGCAAGCGAAACCCCGTCCGCCACGGGCTTTCCATCGTCGACAGCATGATGCACCTCGTCGCCCGCCGCCATCCCCTGCTGATCGTGGGAGGACCGGGGCTCATCCTGTCGGCCGCCGGGATCCTGATGGGGGTGCTGGGGCTGGACGTGGGAGCGCATGGACAGAGTCTGCCGGTCGCCCTGCTGGCCGCCTCCGTGGTGCTCTTGCTGGTGGGTCTGGTGCTCGGGGTGACGGCCACGCTCCTGCACAGTTTGGAGCGATTTGCCGAACGGGTGGGCGAACAGCTCGACGAGATCCTGGGGCGCCCCCCAGGACGGGGAAGGGGGCAAAGTGCGTGAGCCTGGTGACTCAGGCACAGGTACGACAAGGAGAGCGTCCCGAGCTCAGCGTCGTCATCTGCGCCTATGAGAGTCGGAACGATCTGGAGCGACTCCTGCCGACCCTGGTCAATCAGGACGTAACCCTGGAGATCGTGGTCGTCGACAATCACTCTCAAGATGGGACCGGTGCCTTTCTGGCCCAGACCTATCCGGGGGTGCGCTACCTGCGCGCGCCGCAGAACCAGGGATACGGGTGGGCCAGCAACTGGGGGATCCGGGTGGCGGAGGGCCGCTCGGTGCTGGTCTTGAACCCCGATACGGAAGTGGAACCGCATGCGTTAAAGCGACTGGTGGAGGCGGCGGACCGGCATCCCCGTGCCCTCATCACGCCGAAGCTCATCGGTGATGACGGGCGCCTGAACGCGTGCGGCCTGTCCATACACATGACGGGCGTTTCCACATGCCTCGGATTCGGGGAAGATCCAGATACGGTGCATGGGGAGTTTTCGGTGCCGGCCGTATCCGGCGCCGCCATCATCGGGCGGCGGTCGACCTGGCGCGCGCTGGGCGGCTTTGACGAGCGGTACTTTCTCTACATGGAAGAGGTGGAACTGTCTCTGCGGGCCCGCCTGCGCGGTTTCGGACTCTACTGCGCCGCCGATGCGGCCGTCCGCCATCACTACGCGCTGGCGCTCACGGCGGATAAGTTCTACTGGCTCGAGCGAAACCGGCTCCTGACGGTCGCCAAACACTATAGTCCCGAACGTCTCCGTCAGCTCAGAGCGGCACTGCGCGTGACCCGCCTCCTGACCCTGGTCTACGCCGTCCATCGCGGGCGACGCTTCGTGCAAGCACACCGCGCGGCGGGGGCCTACCTGCGCCTCCATCGGGAGGAGCTTCGGCGGGAGCGATGGAAAAGCGAGCAGACCCAGCGTATTTCCGACGCGGCCATCTTTCGGGACATGACCGCGCGGCTCGACCTGCGGCAGCTCGTATCCGAGGAGAGACGGCGTCAGCACCTCGAGGACTGGTCCGAACGGGTCTACCGCCGCTGGCTGAAAGACGGCCGGCTCCGCCCGGGCGGGGACGCTTCCGTGCCCGAGCCGAGGAAAGCCTCGGTGTGAGCGGGCACGCCCGCAAATCGGGAGAAGGCAAGGGAACGACAGAGGAAAACCCGGGGCTCGCTCACGAACCAGATTATATGGAGGAGATTAAGACTCTCGTTCGGGTGGTGCGACAGTTCGGGCAACGGGCGGGTCGGAACGATCTGGGGGCGTACGGGGCGGCGCTGGCCTATAATTTCATGTTTGCCACCGGGCCGCTGCTGTTGTTCCTGACCGAGCTATTGGGGATTGTGCACGTGCATGTGCTGGCCCTTTTGGACTCGGGCCCGATACCCCATATTGTGCCGGCCGGCGTGCTGTCCGTGGCGCGCTCCGCCCTGGTCACGGCCACCCGCGAGAAGAGCGGGGCGGTACTGGGTCTGGGCATCTTGGGCTTCCTGTGGGGGATGTCGGGTGCCTTCCGGCAGATGATTGACGCCATGAATCATGCCTACGAGTTTCCGCCGCCGCTGCGCCGGGGACCCGTGGTCCTCTACCTGACATCGATCGGCCTCGGCGCCACCATCGGCCTCATCCTGGCCGTGGGGGTGTTGCTGGCGGTCATCGGCCGTGCCCTCATCGTATGGATGGCGGCCGTGCACGTCTTGCCGCCGCCGCTCCTCGGCGCAGCGCTGCTCTTGCGGTGGCTCCTCTTGTTCGCGCTCCTGCTCCTGGTGCTGGATATCCTCTACGCCTTCGGGCCGGACCGACGGCGGCCGTTCCGGTGGCTGACCCCCGGGGCCGTGTTTGCCTTGGCCGGCTGGTTCTTGCTCTCCTTCGGCTTTTCGATTTACGCCGCACATTTCTCCTCCTACAACCGCGTGTACGGAACACTCGGGGGCATCATCCTGTTTCTTCTCTATCTCTATCTATCCGCCATGGCGCTTCTGGCCGGTGCCCTGGTGAACGCCATGTGGGAGGAGGGGCGGGGAGGGAATTCGGATGGCGGCGCCTAAGACTTAATCCAACTCGTGAAGGCTGGGGGTCGCGTCATGGACCGGCACTATTGGCAGGGTCTCGATTTCTGGGTGGAGGCGCTTTCCACCTGGGCCGTCCTCGACGAGGTCCTGGTGACCGAGGGGGAACTCGAGGTCTTAGACGAGGGCGGGACCTCCCGACAGAGGGGATGGATACCGGGAGATGGCTGGGGGGCCGAGGAGGAGGCGGTGGCCGCGCGGTTGTCGGCCCGCGTCCCATTTTTGTGGGACCGCCCCCGCATCGTGCTGGACCTGGACGGCGAGGCCCTGCTACGCGTCGAGGGGCGGGCGGTGCTCGGAGTCAATCCCACCCACCGGTTTGTGGACCTGACCGACAAGGCCAGCCGAGAACCGGTGGCGCTGGTGCTCGAACTCTCGCGCGTGGGGGTGATGGGGCGGCGGTTCGATGATCCGCGCATTCGCCGGGTCGCCCTGCAGCGCATCGACCCCACTATCGCCGCCGCCGCCCTCGACCTCGAGGTCTTGGCCGAGTGGGGACGTCATCCCTTAACGCCGCCGTCTCACCGCGAGGAGGTACAGACGCGCCTCAGGGCGGCGCTCGCTCCCGTCACCGGCCTGCCCGCCGATCTGGACGCCTGGGAGGGCTGGCTGCGGCGCACGGGCGGCGGCGCCGACGATGAGGCGCTCTACCAGGCCATCATCAAAAGGCGGGGGCCGCCGGTGGACGGCCTTCGGGCGCTGGAGACCCGCGTGCGCACCCGAGCGGCCCACGACACTGCCGGACGGCTCCTGGCGCTCCGGCGATGGATGGCGGAGCGCTATCCGAAGAGCCCCGGGCAGCTGCTCGCCGTGGGACACGCGCATATTGACTGGGCGTGGCTCTGGCGCGTGCGGGATACCCGGGCTAAGGTGGTGCGGACAGTCGCGAGCCAGCTCACCCTGTTGGAACGCTTTCCCGAGTGGGTGTACGGCATGTCGAGCCCGATGATGTGGCAGGCGCTGGATGAAGACGAGCCGGAGGTGGCCGCCCGGGCCACCCGGTTCGCGCGCGCAGGGCGCATCGAGCCTCTAGGCGCCTTCTGGGTGGAGGCCGACGGGCAGCTCCCGCAGGCCGGTGCCTACCTTCGCCATCTCCAGTACACGCTGCAGGCGTTTAAAGCGCGGGCGGGGGATGTCGCTCCACTCGCGTTCCTGCCTGACACATTCGGATTTGCCGCGCCGCTACCGACGCTCCTGGCCGCGGCCGGCGTGAGGCTCTTTCTCACCACCAAGATTAACTGGAACGATACCACCGTGTTTCCGTACAAGGACTTTTGGTGGGTGGGTCCGGACGGAAGCCGTGTTCAGGCCCATATCTTCGGCCGCTCGTCCTGGGGGTACAACGGGCTCGCCACGCTCGACAACATCCGGGAGGCCTGGAACCGCTACGAGGAGGAAGGCGGACGGCGCGAGGTTCTGTACACGTTCGGCCTCGGAGATGGCGGCGGCGGTCCCGACCCGCATCAGATCGAGCGCCTCCTGCGCTACCGGGATCTGCCGGATATGCCGGCCATCCGATTCGGTCGTCCGGAGTCGCTCATGGTCCGCGATGACGACGACCTACCTGTCTATCGCGGGGAGCTGTATCTCGAGTTCCACCGGGGTATCTTCACGACCCAGACCCGCGTGAAGCGGGAGACGCGACGGCTCGAGTCACGGCTCATGGCCGTGGAAGCGTGGGACGCTTGGCTCGATCGGGTGGGGAGCATCGCTTGGCAAGACGCCTGGACCACACTGCTGGCCACCCATTTCCACGACATCCTCCCCGGTTCCTCGATTGGCGCCGTGTATCGCGACTGGGAGGTTGACCACACGGCCGTGGAGGCGGTGACCGACGGGGGGGTTTCCGCGACGGCGGCCTACTTCCAAGATGCCTGGGCCGATGCCGGGGACGGACTCCTGGTGTTGAATCCCTCCGACGTGCGTGCGCCGGCGGGCCTGCACGCAATCATGACGGAGGGCGATGTCGACCTGGTCGTCGAGGGCGAGGTGGTCTCGGGCCAGCGCACCCATGATGGCGCCCTCCTGTTCCGGCTGCCGGAGATACCGGCCCTTGGAGCCGCGTCCTTCGCCCTGCGGCCGGGCGCTGCGCTGCGCGTGACGGCCCCGCGGCAGGAAGCCCTGGTGGAAGTGGGGCACCACCACGGCACCTGCATCCTCGGGCCGGAGGGGATCCGCTCGCTCACGTTTGAGGGTCGGGAGCTCCTCGAGGGACCGGCCGGTGTCCGCACGTTCTACAATCACCCCGCCGTCTTTGACGCGTGGGAAATTGAGGCGGCTTACCGGGATCACTCCGCTCCGCTCACCCACAGCCCGCCCGTGGTGGTGGAGGAGGGGCCGCTGCGCACCGTCGTGCGCCTCCAGCACGCCGTGGGGGCGTCGTCGATCACCGAGCTGGTGGCGGTCGACCGGACCTCCGGGCAGGTGTCCAGTGCCCTCACGGCGGTCGTCCACGATCGGCACCTGCTCATCCGCTACGAAGTTCCCACAACCCTCCGGGCCGAGTACGCCGTGGCCGAGACGATCTTCGGCACGGTGCTGCGTCCGACCGTTCCCGCGGGGCCCCAAGACGCCGCCCGCTTTGAGTGGGCCGCGCACCGGTTCGTGGATTTGGCCGAGCCGCAGATGGGGCTCGCGCTGATAAACGATGGGCGTTACGGCCATTCCGTGGACGGGGGGCGGCTCGGGCTCACGGTGTCGACCGCTCCGCTGTACCCCGATCCGGATGCCGACGTCACGCCGGCTCCGCTGCGGGTGCTCTTGATGCCGCACGAGGGCGACTTCCGGCGGGGAGGCGTCCTGGCGGCCGCGCACGCATTCAGCCTGCCGGTCGAGGTGCAGGTGGCGCAGGTGCGCGGGTCCAAGCGAGTATGCCCGCTCGAGGGGCTTCCGGACAACGTGGAGATCCTGGGCTTCAAGCGCTCCCAGGACGGCCTCGCCTACATGCTCTATCTAGGCGAAGTCTACGGCCAGTCCGTGCAGACCGCCATCCGACTGCCGTTTTCCGTCAAGGCGGCGGCGCGCGCGGACCTCGTGACCGAAGCCCCGCGGACGGACGCGGCGGGGGTGGAGATGACGGATGACCGACAGGTCATCCGGGTGGCTTTCGCACCGCGAAGCCTCGCGATCCTGCGGGTGGAGCCCGACCGCCGAGCCTAGGGGCCGCAGGACCCTGGCGGAGCCGCGAAGGCCTGGCCCTAGCTTGAGTGGCGCCGGGTCTCAAACCGGTATGCCAGCCGGAACAGGGCCGGGTAGGGAGGCAGGGCGGGGTGAAACGGCCGGCGCACGACTGGGAGCGCCGCCGCGATAGCCTCCTCCTCCTCGGGCGTGAGGCTGAAGTTCAACGCGCCCGCGTTGTCTTGTATGTGCTCGATCCGGCTCGCCTTGGGGATGGCAATAACCCGGTGGTCGCGCGTGAGCCAGTTCAGCATCACCTGGGCCACTGACACCCCGCGCGCCTGGGCCACCTGCTCGATGCAAGGCCGGTTCCTGAGCGCGCTCGGCCCGCGATGTCCGAACGGGCTGTAGGCCATGGTCACGATGGCCTGCGTGCAGCCAAACTCGTGGGTGACCACTTCGATGCGGCGGTCGTCGGGGTTGTACGGCAGCTGGTTGAAGGCCAGATGTTCGCCGGGCGGGAGCACGTGCAGGACAGGGCGAAGCCAGCGCTCGGAGTAATTGCTGACGCCGACGTACCGGATCCGGCCCTCCCGTTTCAAGCGCAAGAGAGGATCGACCCACACCTCGGGAGGCAGGCCCCGGGAAGGCCAGTGAATCAGTACGGCATCGACGTAGTCGGTGCCGAGACGGACCAGAGAGCCCAGGACGGCTCTCCGTACGCCCGCCGCATCGGTAACACGCGGCCACACTTTAGTGACGACAAAGGCGTCGTCGCGGCGGCCGGCGATGGCCTCGGCCACCACACGCTCGGCACCCCCGCCGGCATAAAGCTCCGCGGTGTCGATGACGGACAGACCCGCATCGAGGCCCGCCTGCAGGGCCCGCACCTCCTGTGCCCGCCGCGCGGGATCTTCGCCATAGCCCCATGTTCCCAGTCCGACCGCCGGGAGCTCGCGACCATCAAACAGGCGTACGCTGCGCACGCTCGATCCCCCTATTCCAAGGACGCAGAGTCCGCCTTGACACCCCGGAACGTCTGCAGCATGTCCGTGAGCTCCGTGGGCAGGAAGAGGAGCGTGTTCTGGTCCGATTTCACGGCTTCCAACAGCACGTTCAATCCTCGGAGCCGAAATGCGACCGGCGAACCCTCGTAGAGCCGGGCCGCCTTCAGGAACTCTTCGGCCGCGATGACCTCAGCCTCGCCGTAGATGCGGCGCGCCTCTTTCTCCGCATTGGCCTGCGCCCGCCGCGACAGCACATCCTGCAGGGAGGGCGGGATCTCAAGGTCGCGGATCTCGACGTTGTGCACTTCGATACCCCACGATGACGCACGCTCCCGGATCTGGGCCGCAATTTCCTCATCGAGCCGCCGTTGGTCAGACAGCAACTGTTCGAGGTCACTCCGGCTTACAATGTCGCGCAGCGTCGTCTGACAGGCCAGGTCGATGGTGGCGCGGTAGTCCTGCACCTCAATCGCGGCCCGCTTCACATCCGCCACCCGCCAGAACAGCACGGCCAAAAGCGTCACCGGCACCTTGTCCCGCGAGAGTGTGCCTTCCGTCTTGAACTCCGTGGTGGTAATGCGCTTGTCGATGATGATGGCGCGCTGGAACAAGCCCCAGACCAAGTGAATGCCAGGGGGCTTTTGGGCGGAGAAGCGTCCGAAAGTAAAGACCAGCATCTCCTCCCACTGCTTGACCACTTTGAGGGAGGTAAATACGTAGATGACCACCACCACGACGATGATGATATCGGCGACGCTCAGCAAAACCCCTTCTCTCGTGCGAACCGACTGACGGTCCCGGGGCCCGAAACGGGGCAGGAAGATGGCGGCGTCTCACGGGCGCCTTCATCATACTCCTTGCTCAGCCGGCCGACGGCGTGATGAAGCCCGGCGGATAAAAAGGCGGTGGAGCAAGCCGTCATCGCTAAACGACCCTAAAGGGGTCGCAACCGACCCGCATGGTTGTCGAAGGTGTAAGCGGGCGGCTCGAAGGCGGGTCGTGAGCTGGGGAGGTTTGCCATGAACATCGCGCAGGTAACCGCCACCTTTCCGCCCTACCGGGCCGGCACCGGGACGGTCGTCTGGCATATGGCGCGGGCGCTTTCCGCACGAGGGCACCAGGTGACCGTCTTTACGCCGACGACGAGAGCCACGCCCCCAGAACCGGCGGGCGCGGGGATGTATGCCGTCGAGCCGCTGACGGCGCGCATGCGCTACGGCAATGCGGCGCTCGTGAAGGGATTTGAATCCCGCCTACGGGCCTTTGACGTCGTGCATCTCCACTATCCCTTCATCGGCGGTGCCGAGGCCATGGCCTGGAGCGCCCGGCGGGGCGCGTATCCGCTCGTGCTCACGTACCATAACCGCCTGAAGGCTCAAGCAGGCATACGGCGGCCGCTCTTCTCGCTCTACTCACACCTTATGGAGCCTCATATCCTGAAGGGTGCGACCATTCTTGTCACCGTCAACCAGGATTATCGCGAGACGGAGCTTGATCGATGGGACGATGTGCGGGTCGTGCCGCACGGGGTGGATCCGGCCCTGTTCGTGCCCCACGACCGGCGGCAGGCGCGACAGGCGCTCGGGCTCCGGATGGGAGATCGAGTGGCGCTCTTCGTCGGGGCTCTGGATGAGGCCCATCGTTTTAAAAATGTCGATGGCCTCCTCCGGGCGCTTGCCCTGCTGGAAACGCCGGTCACACTCCTGATTGTCGGCGGCGGGGACCGGCTTGGTGCGCTCCGGGACCTGGCCCGGAGCCTCGGCATGGACAAGCGGGTGATATTTGTCGGCCCCTGTGCGCAGGACGCGCTGCCGGCCATTTACAGCGCGGCCGATGTGACGGTGCTGCCGTCCGTCGACATCGAATCCTTCGGGCTGGTCCTGATTGAGTCGATGGCGTGCGGCACACCCGTTGTGGCCACCGCTCTGCCCGGCGTGCGCACGGTGGTGGGCGATGGAGGCTGGCTCGTACCGCCGGGTGACGACCGCGCCTTGAGCCAGGGTCTGGAGGCCGTGTTCTCGCTGCCCCGAGCGGAGCTGCGCGCCCTGGGCAAAATCGCGGGCCAGCGGATCCGGCAGCAAATGACCTGGGACCGCGTGGCCGTGCAGATGGAGGCGATTTACGAAGAGGCGATGGCGCGAATGGCGGGGCGCGGTGCCAAATAAAGTGCTCCTTAGTCTCATCGTCCCGCGACGCGTCAAGTGAAGGGGCGAGAGCATGAAAGTTTTTTTGGGAATGGCAGAATCTGGCAGGAAACATCTAGGAGATGTCGTAAGAAATCCTCAACCCCGGCAGGGCATGGGGAAATGCCTCGTCGGCATGCACCTGCCGTAGAAGGGTGGAGGAGGGTGCCCAATTGAACTGCGGAAGAGTAATGATTGTGGAGCCGGATCCGCTGGCCCGCGGTGTAATCGCGGACTATCTGGCCGATTGTGGATTCGTGACGCACCCCGTCGTGCACGGCAATCTCTGGTACCAGGTGGAGGCTGAGTTACCGCGCCTGATTTTGTTGAACGTGGCGTCGACGGCCGTTGATGCCCTTCGATTTACCGAGGAGTTTCGCGCCCGTTACGATATTCCCCTCATCTTGATCGGCGCGCGTGACGATGATCCGGTGTTGCTCCGGGGCCTCATGGTGGGGGCCGACGACTACGTCGTGAAGCCGTTGCGCAAGGAGACCCTGGAAGCTCGGATCCGGGCGCATCTGCGCCGGTACGAAAGCCATCGCCGGGGCGACGCGACCGTGCTCCGCTTCCGGGACCTGACGATCGACATCGCATCGTCAACCGTCCAGCGTCAGGACGCGTTCGTGCCTCTCACACCGACCGAGTACCGGCTGTTGGTCAAGCTGGCGCGGAGTGCCGGCAAGGTCTGCACCAGCTCCGAACTGTTCGAATGGCTCTGGCGGCAGCCCGATGGCGGGGACGCTCGCAGCATCCAGGTTCACATTTCGAACCTGCGCAAGAAGATCGAACCCAATCCTTCGCATCCGTCCTATGTCCTCACGGTGCGGGGCCAGGGATACCGGCTGGCCGAGCCGGAACCCCGGGTCCTGAACCTGGCATAGGCGCGCGCCATGGTGACGGTGGTCGAAACCGTGCGATCGGTCCCCAGGGGTTTCGGAGAACGTCAGTCCGTCGTTTGGGGACTCATCCTGGACCGCGTGTTTGCGGACGCCGCGGGCTCTGACGTCGGTACGCTCCGAATCATCATGCCGGAGGGGCTGTTCTCTGAGGCCGTGAGCTTGCGCCGTGAGCTCGTGGCCTCCGTGCCGGGCCGCCGGGCGGCCGTGGCTTGGCTCGTCGCGGGTGTTTCGCGTTCACTGGAGGCGGAACGGACGTATACGCTGATGACCTGGACCAAGTGGGTACAGGCGGGGCGACACGGACACGGGGGAGCGAATCCCGGCCCGGGAAGGCGAGCCGGAACAGCGCCGGACATGTGGTTCGTGTACCCCTGGGACACCTGGGTTCTTGGTGGGCTGATGCGGCTTTACGGCCGTCTCGGACGCCCTGACTGGCAGGATCGGGCCTTATTCAGCCTCCGTGCCCGGCTCGTGCGCTCATCCGCCACGCCGTGTGCCTACGTGTTGTGGGCCCAGGACAGCCCGCCCGCGCAGGAGTTCGGTCACGGCTCCGAAGATGGCTTCACCGACAGCTCATAGGCGTCGTGCACGTGGGAGCCTGCGCCCAGGCTCCGCTTGTAGCGATAGAGTCCGGCGTTCAGTTCCTGCCCGTCATCGGTGTTGGAATTTCCGAAGTCAACATACCAGCATCCGGAGGCGGTCGCCATGGCAATGGTGTCCTCGAAGAGGAGGTCGAGGGCCGACACCTCGCGGGCGACCGGATCGGCGGCGCTGTATTGGGCCCGCACGACGGGTGGAAAGATGAACAGGACCAGACCCGCGACCACGCGACCGTCGAGCTTGGCGACGCGGCATTGCAAGGCGGCCGGAAGTCTCACGGCCAGGCCTTCGATCTCCTGGAGTGTGTGGGTGGGTCGCGCGCCGAATCGTTCCGCTAGCTGACGCTCCAGAATTCGCCAGACATCCGGGAGATAGGCAAGCCCGTCGGCCAGAGTGACGGAGGCCCGCGCGGCCCGCCGGAGGCCGGCACGGCGATTTCGGGATAGGGGCAGACGGGCCCGGGTGTCGATGGTGGCGCACAGGTCCGTACGCCACCGCCGGGCCCGGAGACGGAAAAGGGCGTAGAGGTCGTCCTGATAGGGGACGGTGTGATAGATGAGAGGCACGGTGCGGTAGCGGAGCACCTGATAGCCGAGTTCCGCGTAGTGGGCCGCAATCCTCGTTAAGGCGTCGACAGCCGATGACCCGGTGAGGCCCCCTGATTGGATAAGGCCCCCGAAGGGGGAGCCGGGATGACTGACCACCCGGTCCGGGTGGTCAGTGTCCTGCGCGGCCGGAAACACTCCCTGCCATTGCCGCTCGTCGTCCTGGATCACGACCGAGCGGTCGAGGAAGCGCGCTCCATGATAGTTCAAAAAGTTTCGCGTGTGAAACGGCGTCCCATTCCAGGACCCGGCGACGAACGTCTCCCATTGCGCTTCATCGCGTTCTTCAAACGGACGGACGGTTAACATGTGCGATGCCTCCCGCGGCCAGGCTAGCGGACGCCATAATGAATGTAAATAACTGGAAGACTTTCTCAAGGTGCCGGCGTAGTCGTCCCCCTAGCACCAAGGCAGGGAGGGGCATCGTGTGGCCGCATTCGAGTCCGGGACGTCTTCAGTCGCCCGACGGCTCGGCAAGCTGGACGCCTGGCTGGAGACCATGCGTCAGGAGGCAGGGTATGCGGGACCGGTCGCCCATTGGTGGGGTTCGACCTATCAATACGCCGGACCGGGCCTTGACTGGAGGTACCAAGGGTTGCTGGCCGGCTATGGCCTCCTGGCCGCGCATACCGGTCAACGAAAGTGGCTTGGCCGCACCAACCTGTGTGCCCTGCACCTCATACGGGGGCAATCCCTCGATGGCAGTTACCCCCAGTCTCGCTTCGAGGCCAATCCGGGCACCCTGGGAACCCCCCATGAAGCGGCGGCGGCCCATGGGCTGTTGCTGGCGGCCGATGTCGTATCGCCCAGAGAGGCTGCTGTCGCGAGCGCCGCGCGGTGTCTGGACCACCTCCTCATCCGGTTCTGGGACCCAATAGGCGCCGGTAGCTTTAACGACGGACTCAACACGAGGGGCCGGGTGCCCAACAAACTCGCGACGATGGCGGAAGCACTCATGGCGTGCGCGGAGGGAGCGGCCGACACCGGTTACCTAAAGTTTGCGCGTACCGCTCTGGACGACATCCTGCGATTTCAGGTATCCAAGGGACCCTTGGCGGGTGCTGTCCATCAGTGGTCTCCGGACACCTACGTCGGGGACGGCCGCTTCTTCCCCTACTACAACGCTCGCTGCGTGCCCGCCCTGTTGAAGGGAGCCGTGGTCTATGGGACTGAGCGCTACCGAGAAGGGGCCGAGTTAATCCTAGACTTTTTGACCCGCGTCCTGAATCAGGACGGCACCTGGCCGCAACTTGTCTACGCAGGCGGCCATCGCGTTGAGTACCCCCACTGGGTCGCTCCGACCGCGGATATGCTTCTCGCGTATAAGCAGGCCGGTCGAGCCTTCCCTCCCGGTGTCCTCGCAAGGCTTTGGCAAGGGGCGCTGGCCACCGGCGCTTATAGGACGGCCGATGGCTTCGGGTCCCGTTACAAGGCTCGAGCCGGACGCCGCCTCGCCGACTACCGCGACGTCACCGCGGTCGTCGGCTGGAATGACAAGGTTCTTCGCCTGGCCGCGGAGCTGGCACCGGACCAGGGGGCGATCCCGGATGAGCCTTTCGAACCCCTGGAACTGGTGGTCAGCGTCGGAACGGACATCGCCATCTGGAAGGAGACCGCCGACCGCATCACGATGACGCGGGCTGCTCGACCGCGAGATGTTCTCTTCGACTGGGCCAAACGGGATGTGTGGGCCAAGGTGCACGACGTCCGGCTTCTCGCGTGAGGGGGCGAAGGCCGGGACCCTTCCGCCGGAGCCTGCTAGGACTGGGGGCGCTTATAGCCTGCGTTCTGAGTGGTCCCGTGATACAGGCTCAGTCCCAACCGGCTCCGCTACGCGTGGCAGTCCAGTACGAGACACAATCGGGCGCTTCCCTGCAGACGCTCCTGCGCGGAGGACGCGGGCGCGGTGCCCTGGTCTATTATCTCGCCGGGCGGGGACCCGCCCATCCCGCCCTGATCGTTCTGCTCGACAACGGGCCCGCGGGAGTCGTGGCCGAGGTGTATCAGCCGCCGAAGGGGAAAACCGCGGTCAACATCCATCACCTTCCCCCGGTTCCCACGATCAGGATGGTGGCGGTGGGGGGGTGGTGGGTACGGCACGGCATCGATAACTACAATCTCGACACCACCGTGTTCGACCCTCTCCCCGGTATGGTGGCCGCCCTCTATCGGAGGGACGTACGTCCGGGTCAGCCCATCTATTATATTGAGACACGCGCGAGCCGCACGGGGACGCCCACGTGGGAAGCCGACTGGCTTTTGAAGAAGCTGCCGGGCTCTACCTATCCGAGCTTTGGCTTTACGGAGAGCCGGTGTGCCATGCACTGGATCCCCGAGCGGAGCACCTCTCCGGCCTGGCCCTACGTGGTGGCGCTCAGTGGGCTCGGTGGCGGCCATGGCGTGCTCCGGCTCCCCATTGTGGTGGACTGGCGTCGTGCCCGGATCTACCGGTATCAAGAGTTTCTTGGGGTTCACAACCAAATGTGCGCGTACGCGTTTAATTCGAATGCCGCCGTGCCTCTGCGAGGAACCGGCACGCCTGACTTTGAGAGCCCTTGGGGAACCTACAATCTGGCATCACGCAACACCGGTTATCCGAATCTGATTGTGCACACGTTCTACAATTTTGCGGCCGATCCGACGGCCGCGCTGCCGCCCGGAATGGCGGGCAGCAGGATCTTCACCCCGCCCCAGGAAGATATCCGCTACTCCTGGGCGGATCACGCTGGCGACCTCCTCTTTAACTACAAAGTTGATCTCTACGGCCAGTACGGCTACGCCCGGGCAACCCGCTTGGGGAGCCTGCCCTTGCGTGTTTACGCCCCAACCTACGCGCAATGGCCAGCGTGGGTGATGGCGAGGCCGTGGCCGGTGGCCGCGTTCGTGCAACCTCAATTTGATAACCAGAAGACCAGTGAGGGTATTTATACATGGAACGCGAGCGCCGTCGGGACTCGTTATACCTACGGATTGTCTACCAACCCGAGCCTGCGCGCCTTTTCCACCATCACGACGGGCTATCGGGGCGAAATCCGAGCGGGGGCGGCCCTCGGCGTCCGCCTGTATGCGAGTCCGATCGACGGACGACTTCACCTGCTAAATGCCCGGGCGGGCATCTGGAACCTGGGCGGGGGCTGGGATCTCCTGGAGCGAAACCTGAATCATGGGCTCTACTTGGATGAATGGGAACGTGTGTACCATCCTCTGCCGGCGCCTCGTCGGCTTCGGGGGGTGACGCCGCCCCGGGGGGTGAGCGCGTCAAGCCTGGGAGCTCCGGCGATGGACGTGGAAAGCCGCCTATTGGCGCTCCCGCAGGGCGTGGTGTTAACCGCCGACCAGACGGGCGTCACCTGGTTGCGCACCTCCTACTCGCCGAGTGCCATGGAGCTCGTCCCACCGACCAATCAGTCCACCTGGCGGCGTTTCACCCGGCGGGCTGCGCCCTTTATCACCGGAAAGAGTCCCTTCAATTTACGCTCGTGGACCGCCTCCTGGAACGGGAGCCGGGTCGAGCTTCCGGGCGCACGCCTGTCTGTCGTGTTCGTCGGTGTCCGGACCTTCGCGGTATTGGTGAGACAGCCGCCGGGGGCGCATCCTGTGCGCCTGCCGGGAGTGCGCCAGAGGGTGGGTGCGGGCTTATGGATCGTGCGGGCAGGGCCACAGGGGTTCACGGCCACACGGGTCCGGGCAGGAGGGGTGGCGATGACCGTCCGGCTGCTCGGCGACCGCCGGGGCACCATCTTGGTGGGCGTGACTCTCAAAAATCATGGCCCCGCCACGTGGCTCGGCACGGTAGGTCTCGCCATCGGGCACAGGAGCGAGACACGAGGTCCCGTCATCCTCGCCAGCGGTGCGATCCAAACGGAGTGGCTCCCCGTGCGGGTCGGTCGGACGGCGGCGTCGGTCTCGGTCCGGGTGTTCGTGGATAAGCGCGTGGCGTGGCGACGACGACTGCTCGTGCCAGGGGCTGACACCGGCCGAGCGCCCGGTTTAATGGTGCGGATGAGCCTGGCCACGACGCCGAGTGCCGTCGTGGCCGTGGGGGCGGCGATCGCAACGCTCGCCAGCGTCTCCATCATATGGCGGCGGCGCGTTACGTCATGAACAAGAATGGACAGGATGGACAGCTTGCCAAGCTTCGACGTCAAATGGACGCTCTCTTGCCGGCGCTGGTCACGGTGGGGCTTTTGTATGCGGCGTATTTTGTCTGGCGCTACGGCGGCCTGTGGACCGAGAATGACTCCGCCGTGTTTGCGAAAGTCATTCAGGAAACCATTCACGCGCGTTCGGTTCTGTTCCCCGGCCAGTACTCCCATGGCTTTGGCTACCCCGACTGGGTGAGTGTCCTGGCGCTGTCCACGGGGATTCCCGTCCCCATTCTCTCGGCGTATGTCATGCCGTTTTTGGGCGTGATTTTAATGGTCATCGGCACCTACCCCGCGTTCTCGGCCCTCACCGGCCGTCGTGGCGTAGGCGCTCTTGGCGTGCTCCTGGTCCTGGCGGTACCAGAAGTCATGTTTACCGTCTTGCGCGGGAATCACGAAAAGATGAACGTGTTCCTCATGTCCGGCGCCCTCTACGCCCTCTTGAACGTCGTCCGCAGTTCCGCGACCCGCCAGTTGGCCCTGTGGATCGGCGTGTTTTGCCTGTGTACGTTTCTCAACGTGGCCGCCAACGACTATTTCGGTGTCAGCTTTGCCGCCGCCTGCACCTTGATGACAGCGATCGCCTATACCCTGCATCGGCGATCGCGGGCCTCGACCGACCTCAAGACGGCGCGCCGCACCGTGTTTGCGAGGCTGGTGATCTTAACCTTGTGCGCCTGGATCATTGCGGGCTGGGTCATGGTCGTTCTGTTTCCGTCCAGTCTTTACGACCTGAGCCTGCTCGCCCAGGCCTTAGCTCAACTGCGGCGTTTGGTGTTGTTCCTGCACACGTCGAGCAACCCTTACGCCGGACTCCTGGAGCAGTGGGCCAACCCCGTGGTGGCACATCTCATGGCGATGTTCAGGTGGGTGATTTTAGGGGGGTCCGCCGCGTTTTGGAGTAGCCAGGTCTGGGCGGTGATCGTGAGACGGCGCACGCTTTCCGTTCGAAACATGGTGCTGCTGGGGCTTTATACCGCGTTCAGTTTGCTGGTGGCCGTGGCCATCCCCATTGACTTTACGGGTCTCTCGGCCGGGTCAAATCTCGAGGTGCGCGACTACACGTATTTCGCCTTGTTTGCGGCGCCCCTGCTGGCCAGAGGCATGGCCAGGCTTGTCAGGCGGCGGCGACCGCGGGCGGGTCCGCGTGTGGACAGGGCCCAGGCCGCGGGATCGTGGGACAAAACCGGCCAGGTGAGGTCGAGAGCTGTGGGCACCGCCCTCCTGCTGCTCATCGGATGGGGGCTCCTCAAGACGACCCTCGACCCCGTGGTTTCGAACAATTGGATTTTCTATACGGAGAGCGAGCTCCAGGCGATCCAGACCTTCTATCAACGCAGTCGTCATCAACTCCTGTGGACGGGACCGGACAACCGGTTGGTGTTTGTGGGTGAGACGTGGGAGCCCCTGGGAGCCCATGGGAATCACGTAGAAGGATACGCGGCCGCGGCCGGCACCGATGATTACCTGGTGTCACCCGCTATCCAGGCGGCCGTGCGCATTGCAGGCGTGTTGGCGCCCGGACCGGTCTCAGGGGGGGCCGGCGGAGGGGGGGATCGAATATACGATGACGGGGCGGCGCAAATCTACCGCCCCGAACCCGGGAGTGCTTTCGCTCCCTGATCCTGCCCGCCCTTTGTACGCCCCGGCGGATGCGCCGCGGCCGTCGCCCATCGCTTATGGGGGACTCGTGCCAGACCAGTACGCGATATAGACTTCACGCGTGGGGCTCCGACTCGTAACGGGTGACAGCCGAAGAGTCAGATGAACGCGGGCAGTTGCGCGCGTGGTGGGAAGACGGAGGCGGTGGGTCCAAGGTGTCTGCCGGCGTAGATGGAGCAGCACCGTCCACACCCGCCTCCCGTTGATGAACTCCTCCAACCGGTACCCGCTCGAGCCCGCCAAGACTACGTGCACCTCAACCCAGGCTCGGGTACCCCAGGGAATGGCGTAGGGGTATCCTTCGAGGTGCCCGCGGGCATCGGTGAGATAGAGGGCAGTGTGCGGCTTTAATGTGCTCGCTGCGATGACCGACGTGACTAGGGCGATGGCTATCAGGACGCCGACAAGCCCGAGGGCCGGGACCGCCGGCGGTCGTCGTCGTTTCACGGCCGGCTTTAAGGTCTGCCGGGAACGCCAGGCCGTGATCACCACTTCCCCTGTCACGACCGCGACCAGGCCGAGTACCACCCATCGCGCCGTGAGGGGCACGTGCCCGTACGCATACACCAGACCCAGTATGACCGTCACGGTCATACTCAGCAGGACGGCGATAAACCAGCGGCCCGGCTCGGTCAAGCGATAACGCTCCTGAGGAATCCAGCTGGTGGCCAGGTAGCCGGGGCAGACGAGGACGGTCAGCAGGCCGGTGGCCCCATGTAGGACGGCCATAAAACCGCTGCCCTGGGATGACACCAGGAGTACATCGACAATGCCCTGGGCCGCCACCGCTCCCCAAAGAGAAGGATGGCGACGCCGGTGCGGCTCGGGATCGGCCTGGGTGTCGGAGGTGAAACGAAGCTGCAAGGGTGCCCTCCCTTCCCGAGAATCCGCCGCAACCCCTCAAGTCCGTGAGGTCGCCAGGACGTCTTCGTACACGGCCCATGTCCGCCGAGCGGCCGCTTCCCACCCGAATGTTAAGGCCCGGGGTCGCGCCCGAGCCTTTAGGCTCGCCCGCAGTTCATCCCGGTTCAGAACGGCCTTCATCGCCTGGTACAGCGCGTCGGGCTGGTGGGGATCGACCTGCAGGCCAGCGTCCCCCACGACTTCTGCCGGCGCCCCATAGCGCGACGTCACGACCGCAGCCCCACAGGCCATCGCCTCCACTAACGGTGAGCCGAAGCCCTCATCCAGCGAGGGGAACAAAAAAGCGGTCGTTCGCTGGTACAGATGGAGTAACTCACGAGCACTCACATGGCCCAGCAGATCGCAGTAACCGCCAATCCCGAGGGCACGGCACTGACGTTCGAGCCACGCCTTGCCCCCCTCACGCCATGTGCCGGCCATCTTGAGGCGCACCGTGGGACAGTCTTGATGAAGGCGGGCGAAGGCGGTCAGGGCAGCCCCGACATTTTTATGGGGCTCCAAGGTGCCGACCATGAGGAAGTAAGGAGGTTCGGTTAGGGTGGCCGGGTCGGCCGGCCGGAAGCTGTCCGTATTGACACCCGGATAGATGACGGTGATCTTCGATGGTTCGATGTGGAGTCTCTCGATCGCCTCTCGCTTGACGTGCTGACTCACGGCGATGATGGCCGTCGCACGCTGAAGCCTGCCCCAGTAAACCTGCCAACGCCATGCACTGAGACGGGCCGAGGGGCCAGGGGTGATGGACGGGGTGCGCTCTAACGGTATCAAGTCGTGCAAGGTGGCGACCGTCGGCACACCCGGGGTTAGAACCAAACCGTTGAAATCCGGGGCATGAAAAAGCGACGGCTGGCTCAGTCGGATAGCCCGGCGCAGAAACAGCTCGTTATAGATCCAATAGACCTGGGCCGGACGATGTCCGCGGGTGCCGTAAACCGCGCGCGTCCGGATGTCCGCATCCACGCCGTCCAGTGGTCGCCGGGCGAGCGCGAACACGATTCGGTCTGGATCCATCGCCACGAGCGCTCGGCATAGATGTCGGACATACGTACCCACTCCACGAAAGCGGTGCTCGGATTGGAGCGGCGTGGCATCGAGCAATATAACGTCGGGATATTCCATAATTTGGATGATAAGGGATATCGATCGCCGGACGCAACGGGTGATCCTGCGCGATTATCCGGACGGTCTCGCAGCGCTCGGCTCCTGCCCGCCTGCCCCTGGGTTTTTTGAAGGGCGTGCCACCGGACGATATGCCTGAAGGCTTCTTTGGCTACGGAGGCTCGGACGACCCGGACCCGAATAGCGCTAGAGCACGATGGGCCGTCCGGGCCCTCCCGTCTCACGATGGAGTCGGTGAGTGAGGAGCATGTATGACGACGTGGGAGAGCCGATCTTGAGTCTCGTGCTGGACGGTCTGCTCCTCGTGCTGGCCGGGCAGGCAGCGCTCGAGACGCACCGGTGGGTGTCCTGGGACCGGTCCCCGACCGTGAAGCATGCGCCGGCCAGACCAGGACCCGTCATCCAAGCGCCGCGCGTGAGCTTCTTGGTTCCCGCCTGGAATGCGGTCGGGGACGTCACGGACTTTGTAGACGGGTTCCGGGCTCTAAGCTGGCCAGACAAGGAGCTCATCCTCTGCTGTGGGGGAGAGGATGGTACCGCCGACGTCGCCCGCCGTCTCGAAGGACCCGACGTCACGGTGCTGCTGCAAGGACGAGAGGAAGGCAAGCAGGGGGCACTCGCCAAGTGCTGGGCGGTGTCGACAGGCCAGCTTATCTACTTGACCGATATCGACTGCCGCCCGACAGATCTCGTAGTCACCCGCCTTTTGGCTCCGTTGGCCGATGGTTCCGCCGACGTCACGACGGGCGGGACGCGAGCGTTGGACGCAGACCTTCACGACGCGTTCGTCCGGTGTCGTGCGGCCATCGACGCTTGCGAGGTAGTGTCGGAGGGGACGGCGTGTCTCGGACTGAACGGGCGGAATGCCGCGCTTGTGCGAGGGGTGCTCGAGGCGGTGCAGGGCTTTTCGGCTCCTGCACCGAGCGGCACCGACTATACGTTGGCCCAAGAGATCCGACAGCGCGGTTACGTCATCCGCTACGTGTCGGAGGCCTTGATGCCGACCCGCTATGCCAAACGCGTACGCGACTACGTCCGCCAGCAACGAAGGTGGTTTCGGAACGTGTTCCGGCTGGGCCGGCGATATCATGTCGCGCCCGACGTTCGACGCACCGCGCTGACGCTGGCGTTAACCTACCTCGCAGTTGGGGGCTGTCTCGTCGGCCTTATCTGGGAGCACTGGATGCTGGTCCCCATAGTTCTCGTGGCGGTGCATGTAACGATAACGCGTCTCGGGTACCAGAAGCGGGCGTCCGTGGGCCTGCACCTATCCGGAACATGGATCCACATGGGGGCTGACCTCATCGCGGTGCTGGCGGCCAGCCTCGACCTCGTGAGCGGGGCAGACGCATGGTGACGCCGTCGGCACCCCCCATCGGCCTGGCCGTGTTTCGCGGCGCGGATGGTCCAGGGGGCATGGGAAGAATGGGACGAGAACTCCTGAGCCACTGGGCACCCAGTGATCTGGCGTGGCGTGAAGCCCGGATCCGGCGTGTGCGGGTCCCGCTCGCGGGATACATCCCGACGGGAACCATCATTCCGAGAGCGTGCGCTGTCGCTTATCTCCCGCACATTTGGGGCGCATCCGCTTTGGGCCGGATCAGGCTTCCAAGCGTGGTCACGGTGCATGATTTAGGTTGCATGGAATGCCCGGCCGACCGCGCGTCGGCCCCGCGGCCGTGGACGTGGGTGATGGAGCGAGAAGTTCGGGCCCTCGCCCATGCCTCGCGGCTGGTGGCCGTGTCCGACTTCACCCGCACACGCCTATTCGAGCATGTGCCCGGGCTTATTCCCGGCCGGGTATCGGTGATCCACCACGGAGTGAGCGACTCGCTGCTGGAGTCGGCGTCCGGCAACCGTGCGCGGAACCGCCGGGCGCTTACGGCCGCCATTCCCGGGGTCAGATCCCGTTCTCGTCTCATGGTGTACGTGGGCGACGAGGCCCCTCGGAAAAACATTCCCTTACTGTTGGAGACCCTGCGTTCACTGAAAGGACGCTATCCGACGCTGCAGCTCTTGAAGATTGGAACAGCGCTCACGGCTTCGGGCCGACAGCGCACCCTGAACCACATGAAACGCTTGAGGCTCGGGCCAGGCCGCGACGTGATTTTCACCGAAACCATTCCAGACCCGCTGCTGGCGATTTGTTACCGCGCGAGCGATGTGTACGTGAGCGCCAGTCTCTATGAGGGATTTGGCCTCCCACCCCTCGAGGCCCTGGCGTCCGGCTTACCGGTGGTGGCGACGCGCCGAGGAGCTCACGTGGAGTTATTGCGCCACAGGGCCATCCTGGTTGAGCCGGAGAGATCCGCCATGGTGGCGGCCGTCCGTTGCGAACTCGAGATGCCCTACCGCCCAAGGCGGGTGGACAGTCTCCGTGCGGAGATGGGGCTTTACCGTTGGAACCGGACGGCGGCGGCCTACACCGAGCTCTTTGTGAGCCTGGCGAGGCGCTCGGCGGGTTCTGGTCTGGGAGCGGCGGAAAGCCGCCAAACACACCGAGGAGGAGGGCGTTGTGGCACCGAAGGCATCGAGGGTCCCGAAGACCCCAACGGTACCGACGCAAGCGAGCCGGGCTTTTGATCGGTGGGCCGCGACGTACGAGCAGTCGCCCCTGCAAACGTTTCTCTTTGGACATGCGCACAAAGCCGTGCTCCGGTGTCTCGGCACCATGACGCCAGCGGCCACTCTGGTGGACGTGGGGTGTGGGACTGGACGCTTGCTCCGGCGCATCGCATCGTTGTGGCCGGGATGTGCGCTCATCGGCGTCGACCCTTCACCCCAGATGATTGAGACCGCCCGGGCTCTTAGTCCCGGCATCACGTTTTATGTCGGTGGAGCCGAAGATGTGCCCGTGTTAAGTGGTGAGGCCGCGGTGGTTACCTCGACGATTTCTTTCCATCATTGGACGGATCGCGAGCGGGGTGTGCGGGAGGCGTATCGCATTTTGAGACCCGAGGGGCACCTGGTGCTGGTGGATCTCGCGGGCCCACCATGGCTCGCAAGAATTCTGGGCGATCCGCCATATGGCGGCATCAAGGAGCGCAACGAGATCTTGGGCCGGGTAGGATTCACGGGCATCCACCACGAGTCGGTCGTGCATCCCTATTTGTTGCGCACCAGTGCCGAAAAGGGCCCCTATAGGGGCATAAGCCGGCCCGCGGCCACCGGGGAAGACCACAGGTGAAGCGTCCGCTATCGCCTGACCGTGCTTCGTCCTCCCGTCATCCTCGATCCGCTTTCCGCACAGCCCCCATCAGGGGCGCGATGCCCGTTTACACCGGTCCAGCCATTCCGGGCGCGAACGGTTTCCTATCCCCGACGCGGCTGTCGATCGCCATAATCGTAATGGCTGAGGGATCGGACGGAGGATCGCACGGGGGGATCGGACGAATCGGGAGCCGGGACGCGGGACGTGCCCCCGGGGCGGTGCTCCGGACCTTCGTCCGGCCGCCCAGCGGACAGCCTGCCGCGCTCCGATTCGGGTATCCGCTCTGTCGCGGCCATTATGTTGGCCGGCTGGACGCGGATGCCAGCGGGGAGCCTGATTGCCGTCAAACACTGGTCCCCCTTCGTCATGCAGATGCCGCTCGGGGAAGGGTAGTGGAGCGGCGATGCACGGGCCGACCGCTTGGCGAGCCGCGGCTGGTCGAGCGGCTGATCCATAGAAACGACATATCCGGGCCCTCAGCCTGATCCCGATTCCGGCAGGGTTCCTCGAATCTCTTCCTCGCCGACATCCTGGAGGACGGGAGCGATGCCTTTAGATGGCCGTTCGCGGCGGGGCCTGTGTTGAGCGTCCCACGTGTGCAGTCTTGATATGGCGGCCCTTCGGGCCCCGTCACGGATGTCAGAAATCCCGCCGCTCAGCGGATCGAAGCGGTGATCCTCCTCGAGGGAGGAGAGACGCGAGCAGAGGGGAGAGGAATGAGGGATGGAAGGACAACCAATTTTCGCTCGCTTCCTCCCCGCTCGCCACGGTGCTGTCGTCGAGCGCTGGCGGCAGCGGGCGAGGCTCAGTCTGCATCTTTGCCGATTCGCGGATGTCGAGCGCTGGTTCGTTCGGAGTCGTGTGGCCGGCATCCAATGTCCGCGTTGACCGGGCGGGACTTTTAGCCACGGGCGTTCTGCGCCGACGGCGCGGTCCGGCGATCGAAGTGTGGGCCGGGGTGAGGAGGTAGGGAGGATGCGGGTGCTGCATGTATTGGGACGAGTCACGGTTCCACCCAATCCTCAGGAGACTCCTGTGAGCGGGGTCGTCCGGGCCTGTATCGAGATCGCCCGCGAACAGAGCCGGCGAGGATGGCGGGTCAGCGTCATGTACCCAGCCCGAGCCCCCACGGAGTCTCGGTGGGAGGGTGTCACGCTCATGGGCCGCCCCCCGTTATGGATCGATGGATGGCCGCGTTTATCCTCTCACGGTGAAGAGTGGGCGTACCATGGGCGCGTTGTGGCCGAAACATGGCGCCGCCGCTACGATGTGGTGCACGGGCATGGATCCGGCTACCTCCGGTACGTGCGGGCAGGGCTTCGGGTCGCGCATCTCCATTTCGATCCGGATGTGAGTCTCAATCGGCGCGATCTGCAGACCATCGACCGTCACGCCCACGCCATCGTGGTCGTGAACGCGCGCGTGGCATCGGATCTGGCACGCAAGGGATTACGACCAACGAAGGTTTACGTGGCCAGAAACGGCACGGACCTGCGACCGGCGGCCGATCCGACGGAGGGGGAGGCGATGCGCTCCCGGCTGAATCTCCCCCAGAGCGCGTTTGTGGTGTTGTTTGTCGGGGCCATCGTGCCCGAAAAAGGTGTACGAGAGTTGGCTCGGGCTTTCCACTTGCTATCGGCGGGAGCCGACGGCCCCTATCTGGTCCTGGCTGGCGCGTCGGGTCTCTGGGGTTCCGGTCGGAATACTCAGACCGCCTATGAAGAGGATTGCTGCCGAATCCTGGATGCGCCCGCCATACGAGCGCGCGTGCGAGCGCTTGGACTCGTGGGGCGCAAGGAGGTGGCGGCCCTGTACAACATGGCGAGCGTATTGGTGGTGCCCTCCCAGGGCCCTGACGCCGCCCCGCTCGTGGTTCTGGAAGGCATGGCCAGCGGGACCCCCATCCTCGCGACCGAGGTCGGCGGCATTCCCGAGTACCTTGGTGACGCGGGCCTGCTCACGCCCAGCGATTATCGGTCGCTGGCGTCGGGGCTGTCGCAATTGAGAGAAGATCGCAGGCTCCGGGGTGCTATGAGTGCCAGGGGTCGGATGCGGGCCATCGCATACACCTGGGCGGCTACGGCCACAGAGATTGAGCGCGTCTATCGGAACGGCCTGGCATACCACCCCCGGTAGTAAGCCGTCTCGCCGAGGTTCCCCGGCCGCAGCTATGGGATCCGGACTCTTAAGAACCGAGAGGGTCTCCGGCAAGGCTCCCCGCACTGGGTGTGGGGCGGACGTATTCGTGGATGCGCCTTAGCGAAAGCGCCACGATGACGGACGTCAGGGCGCTCATGAGGAGAAGGCGTGTGTTGGACCCGGCGAGGTTCAGGATAACGGAGGAGAGTCCGAGGATCCCGCAGGCGGCCATGAGCCGAAGGAGGCCTCCATCCGGCCAGGATACCCCCAGATAGTATCGGCTGAAGGCCCAGGCTGTGGCGCACAAAATGATCTGACAGACGAGATAGCTGACCCCGATGCCCTGAAGACCGCCGAGGCTCAGGCCGAACCATGTCGCGACCGGGATGAGCGCGCCCTCGATGAGCTGCAGGCGGAGAAATATGCGGCCCGGAGCTTTCGCCAGGATGAGGAGGCTGTACGTGGCGGCGAGAAACCGGAAGAGGTCTCCTGTGACCGTCCATTGGAGCAGGGGCACCATCCCGAGGAAACGGGGGGTGTATACGAGCGGCAAGACCAGGCGGGCGACCGTCAGGACAATCAGGATCATCGGGAGCCCCAAGACGTACACGAGCTGCTGCTGGTTTCTGAGGAGCTCGAGAAGGTGGTCGTGACGGGTGGTAGGCGTCGCGGCGAGTCGCGGAAAGTAGTCTCGCCCCATCACGCTTACCAGCGCGCCCAGGTAAACAATGCCGATGGTCGAGGCGGTGGTGTACAAGCCGACCGCGGAGGTGCCGAGCTGGTGCAGGATCAAGAGGGGAGCCACCATGCGGGACCCCGCCGTGATGAGCGTGCTGGCGGCGTAGTGGGGGGCCCAGGCCCTTAGCTGGCGAGCCCGACACCTCATGACGGCGCCGCTCGGGCGGCGGGTTCGGTGGGCACCGCGCCCTACTTGTACAGTTGCCGCCATGAGCGCGGCGCCCACAAGGCCGCCCGCTGATAGCGCTGGGAGGATTCCCGCCACATGCCAGGTGGCGACGCAGCCAATCGTGATGACGGACATGAGGGCGGTCATGATGGAATCAACCCAGGCCAGCGCGGCCAAGCGGCGTTCCGTCTTCAAAATGGCGTTGCCAAGGCCGATGATGAGCCCGAAGAGGATATTGCAGGCCAGAAGAACGCTGGCATAGAGGGTGAGCGGGCCGCCGAGAAACACGATCCCGAGGGGATCGCGCAGCAGAACCAACAGGAGCCCGGCGGCGGTCCCCGAGAGGACAATCCACACAACGGCCACGGCACGAAGTTCGTACCAGGCCACCATGTCCCCGTTCGCCCAGACTTCCGAGCCAACACGTGTCAGGGCGTTGCCCACGCCAAAGCCCGCCAAGATGCCAAAGAGGGTCGACAGCGTCGCGTACAGGCCGAAGAGCCCATAGCCATGGGGCCCCACCAGGGTGGCCACAACCTTGGCCGTTACGATGCCGCACAGCACCGTAACCGCGAAGCTCGATCCGAGCCATACCGTATGGGTGAGAAGCTGCCGCATATAACCCCGCCCTCAGCCTGAACGAGTTCGCTCCCGATCGGCGCGCCACTTTCCGGCTCAGGAAGGATTTGAGATTGAAGGGTCGTGGTCTGTCCCCAAAGATCTCGAGAGGGGAGCAGGGTATCGGCGGCTCCGCGCTACAAGCCTCTACGGAAAGTCTCTGGGGCGGAGGGACGGGTTTGAGCTATCCGGGGAGCATCAGCGTGGTCATACCGAGCTTCAACCATGCCGCATACATCGAGCAGTGCGTGGAGAGCGTCCTCCGACAAGATCGTCGCGTTGATGAGATTATCGTGGTTGATGACGGTTCCACGGATGACACCCACAGTCGACTCACGAGATTTCGATCCCGCGTGCGGATCGACTTAGGTCACCACGTGGGGCTTCGGGCCAACGTCGCCCGCGGGCTCGCGCAGGCGTCGGGGGACTATGTGTCTATCCTCGCGTCTGATGATGAGCTCACCCCGGGAGCCTGCCGGATTCTGGCTCACGTGTTGGACCGCCATCCCCGTGTCGGGCTTGTGTACGGAGAGGTCTGCTCCGTAGATAAGGACGGTACGACGATTCAGGGCCGGCGTGACGAGCGGCCGATCGGCCAACAGGCGGACCCCATCCCGCTTATCGCGAAAAACTTCATATCCGCGCCGGCTGCCCTGGCCAGACGTCGGGCCCTGCTCGGGGTTCCCGCGCCGCGTCAGATGTACTGCGGAGATTGGGAATGGTGGTTGTCCCTGATGATCGTGGGGGGCTGGGACATTTACGGGGTGCCGGATGTGGTGGCGAAATACCGTCGGCACGAAGGCAGTCTCTCCACGGCGGCGCGCCTCTCGCGTGAGCGTGCTGCCCTCGACATGTTCACGGACCTCGGCGCCCGCGCGAAAGACAGTCCACCTGCGGTTAAGAAGGCGCTATCGGCCGCCGCTTACCGGCAGCAGGAACACCTCGCCTGGCTGGAGCTCGAAGAGGGACACTTTGACGAGTCACGTCGGTGGTTTGCGATGGTCGTCCGGCAGGCGCGTATTCCTCCGGCCGCCGTGGCGGCAGGCTCCATGTTCGCGCGCCTGCCTTGGCTCTACCAGACGTGGTCCCGGCGGCGGCATTCCCCGAAGGCCGGGAGAGGCGACTTCAGCAAAAGCAATCTTTGACGGGCAAGTCAAAGCCGGTCGGTGCGCTGAAGGGCATCGCCGGCGGCTCATGAGCCTCAGAGTGGCCCCGTCCATGGGGGAGCCGAAGAAGGACTGGGAGGCTTAGCAGGGTTGGCCGAGTTGGAGGGAGGGACGGGATGAAGAAGTCGGTTGTGGAGACTACGGATCTGCCGTGGGCGGGCGGTGCCTACTCGCTTGCCATACGGTGCGGCCCCTTTATCTTTACCGCGGGCATGGGCCCGTTTGACGCCGCGGGACAGCTCATCGGAGCAAACGTGGAGGAGCAGACGCGGCAGGTCATGCAGAACCTGGAGGCCCTGTTGGCGATGTGCGGGCAGACGTGGGACGCCGTCATCAAATGCACCGTGCATCTGGCCGACATGGCACACGACTTTCGCGGATTCGACGCGGTGTACCGGGAGTACGTGCGGCCCCCATATCCGGTGCGCACGACCGTGGGGTCGCGGACGAAGGGCGATATCCGGGTCGAAATCGATGTCGTCGCCCGCATATCTGACGAGGAGGGGAGCGGAAGTTCGGGGGAGTCGTTCAGCTACATCGTGCGGGATAGGCCCGTCAGACCGCCCGCGTGAACGGACCGCGGTGGGCTTTTTTGCCCTGACGGCTATTGAGGTCGCAAGGAGAGGAAGGCGGACCGTGTCCGTTCCGGATGTCATCGCGCAAGAGCGCAAAAAGCTCCCAGGGGCCAGCCGCTATGTGATGTTCCCCACCATCGCCGAGCCTCGGGGCCAACTCTCTTTCATGGAGGGGGAGTCGCACATCCCCTTTGCCATCAAGCGTGTTTTCATCATCGCCGGTGTGCCGCCGGACGGGCGTCGCGGCGGACATGCGCACCGCTCCCTGGGAGAGGTCATCATCGCCCTGACGGGGTCGCTCGAGGTGTCACTCGACGATGCCGACGAGAGGGCCGAAGTTCGACTAAGCCGCCCCGACAAGGGCCTCTACATCCCTCCGATGGTCTGGGCCGAAGAGGGCCAGTTTGCTCCCGGCACCATCGTCCTGGTCCTGGCGTCGGCCCCTTACGACGAGAGTGACTACGTACGCGACTATGATGCCTTCACCGCCATGGCCTTCCAGAGACAGGAGCAAGAGAAGGAGGGACGACCAGGGTGTCACTGCCCTATTTCGAGGTGAGAAGGGCCGAGGAGGGGATTCGAGCAGAGCTTATGACGGCCGTTCGGCACGTGATCGAGCGCGGCCACTATATTCTCGGCCCAGACCTCGAGGCCTTTGAGCATCGTTTTGCCTCCTACCTCGGGGCGCGGCATGTCATCGGCGTGGCCAATGGGCTCGAGGCCCTCATGCTCCTGCTGCGGGCCCTTGGCATCGGACCTGGCGACGAAGTGATCGTGCCGTCCCACACGTACGTGGGCACGTGGGTCGCGGTCACGGAGTGCGGCGCCCGCCCGGTACCCGTCGAAGCCCTGCCCACCACCTACAACCTCGACCCGGAGCGGGTCGAGGCTCGTATCGGGCCCAAGACCCGGGCCATCTTGGTGGTGCATCTGTACGGACAGCCCGCCGACATGGATCTCTTGTCAGAAATCGCTCGTCGGCATGGCCTCTTCTTGCTGGAGGATGCGGCCCAGGCACACGGTGCGCGCTACAAGGGGCGTATGGCCGGTACCTTGGCGGACGGTGCCGGATTCAGCTTTTACCCCACTAAAAACCTGGGAGCGCTCGGGGATGGAGGGGCCGTGGTCACCAACGAGGACGCTGTGGCCGACCGGGTGCGGCTCTTGCGCAACTACGGCACCCGTACCCGCTATGTCAGCGAGGTCACCGGATTGAACTCCCGCCTGGATGAGCTGCAGGCTGCCTGTCTGCTCGTGAAGCTGTCGCACTTGGACGCCGAGAACGCCAGGCGGCGCGCTCTGGCTGCGCGCCTTTTGGACGCGCTGTCTGACAGCGGCCTCGGACTTCCGGCGGTGCCGTCCTGGGCGGATCCGGCTTGGCATCTGTTCGTGGTCACAACGGCCCATCGGGCGGCATTCCAACGTGCGCTCGCCGCACGTGGCATCGGAAGCTCGGTCCACTACCCGGTCCCCCCCCATCTGCAGCCGTCTTATCGCTGGCTCGGGTACGGACCCGGTGCCTTTCCGGTGACCGAGCAGCTGGCGGACCATATCGTATCCCTGCCCATGGCTCCCTACTTCACCGACGAGGAGGTGCACCACCTGTGCATGGCCCTCCGCGAGGCGGCGTTGGCCACCCACGCTTCCTGCGAGGCTAAGCTGCCGTCCGGATGCTCCGGCCGCGTGCAGGGAGCGCGACCCGGGGGGGCGGAGTGACGGAAGGGGATAGTGCCCGATGAGGGTCGGGCTCTTCACTTATGGCATGGAGCGGGAGCTTACCGGCATCGGTCGGTACGCTTATGAGTTGAGCCGTACCCTGCAGGCGGAGCATCCCGATGTGGATGTCGTCCTATTAAACCCGTATCCCCGTTCGCGGCTCGCTTGGTACCGCCGATTTCCCGTCATCCCGGTGCCGAGTCTGGCACGCCTGCCGGCCGTGCTGACGATGGGGCCGGCGGTGCTCGACTGGGCCGCCCGCCAGGGCCGGGTCGACGTATTGCACGATCCCTGCGGCATCGCACCGTTTCTGTGGCCGCGTTCGCGCCGCTATGCGCGGGTGGTCACTATTCACGACGCCATTCCCCGCCTTCACCCCGAGTGGTATGGCGCGGTCGATCGCTGGCTCTTCAAGGCCTGGCTTCCGACCGCGCGGTTTACGGCGGACGCCGTCATGACGGTGAGCACGACGGCCGCGCACGACCTGGTCCGTCACTTAGGTCTTCCCGGCCCACGCGTATGGGTGACCTACAGTGGCGTGCACGTTCCGGATGACGCGGATTTAAGGGTGCTGCGAGGGACTCGTCCCCTGCCCTTTAGCCCTTATTTCTTGTTTGTCGGCCGCGTGAGCCGGCGCAAGAATCTCGAGACGGTGCTGGAGGCCTTCGGAGACGTGGCCGCCACGGACCCGACCGTGCATCTCGTGGTGGCAGGCCCCGGTGCCCTACCCGGGCACAGACCGGCAGGGCCCCGTATCCACGTGGTCGGGTACGTGAACGACCGGGACCTGAAGACTCTGTACGCCCGGGCCGCCGCCGTCGTGATCCCGTCGCTCTATGAGGGCTTCGGTCTTCCCCTCCTGGAAGGGATGGCGTACGGGGCCCCGACCATCAGTGCCAACGCCGGCAGTCTACCGGAAATCCGTGGCGACGCCGGACTCGGCATCGCCCCGCTCGATGTGTCGGGCTGGCGCGAGGCCATGCTCACCTTGCTGCGGGACGAGGCGCTCCGCCGTGTCCTATTCGAGAAAGGGCGCGCACGGGCGCGGGTGTTCTCCTGGTCGGGAACGGCCCGGGCGGTGCTCGCGGTTTACCGAACCGTGTATGAGCGGATGCGCGGGGATCGACCGGGGGACGACGACCGGCCGGACGCCTCCTGAGGAGCCGCTGCCCGGCCCCCGTTGACCCGGAGCTCCGGATGGCGGCGCCGTGCTACGATGCTGGCAAACAGGCTCCAGGGAGGCACGCTATGGCATCGCGTTTCAGCGTGGAAGGTCGGGTCGCCGTCGTCACCGGCGGGAGTCGCGGAATCGGACGGGCGATCGCGGAGGCTCTGGCGGAGGCGGGAGCCTCCGTCGCGATCGGATCGCGTAACGCCGAGGCCTGCGAGGCGGCCGCAGAGGAGATCGCCGGCCGCTATGGGGTGGAGACCCTGGGCCTGGCCCTCGACCTCACCCGTGCCGACAGCATCCGGGCGTTTGCCACCGGGGTCGTGGACCACTTTCCGGCCGTCGACATTCTCGTCAACAACAGCGGGCGGTCCTGGGGTGCAGATCCCTGGGACATTCCCTGGGAGCGATGGAATGAGGTGCTGGCGGTGAATGTGACGGGGGCCTGGGCGGTGAGCATGCTCTTTGGCCGCGGAATGGTCGAGCGGCGAGGAGGTTCCGTCATCAACGTGGCCTCGGTGGCGGGCCTGGTGGGACAGCCAACGGAAGTGCTGAACGCCCTCGGATACGCGACCAGCAAGGCCGCCGTCATCGGCTTCACACGCGATCTGGCGGTGAAGTGGGCCCCATACGGCGTGCGTGTCAACGCTATCGCTCCCGGCTTCTTCCCTACCCGTATGACCGAAGGGCTCCTCCGGCAGGAGACGGTCCGCGCCCGCATCGAGGCGACGGTGCCGCTCGGGCGTCTCGGCGAGCTCGATGATCTGAAGGGGGCCGCCCTGTTTTTTGCGTCCGACGCCTCGGCCTACGTGACCGGTCAGGTACTAGCCATCGACGGCGGACAGACAGCCTGGTAGCGCGAGGGCGGTCCGAGCCCTCCTGCCACTCACTCTTCGAGACACTTTTATGATGAAGGCGCGCGGTCGACGGAAGCCAGCCTGCCGGGCGCTGTCTACGCCCGGCAGGCTGGCCTCTCTCACGGGACCTTAGGGAACGTAAATGGCCGGGATCTGAGCCTCGCGGGCGAGACGGTTGAACTCCGCCACGTCCTCGGACATCAGCGACTCGACCCGCGCCACCGCATCGTCCACCTGCTTCTCTAGAACCTCCAAGGCCGTATACGTCTGCGACGTGGGCCGGGCATCCGCCGAGGCGACCACCTGGAAGAGGTGTGCCACCTTGGCATTCAGCTGGGGCGGGAAGTTGATGGAGTCCTGGAAGTTATCGACCCGCCACTGCACGAGGCCGTCCCGCAGGGCGAGCGCCTGTTCCCGGACGCGGCCGAGGGTCTCCTTCAAGGACTCCTCCTGGTCATGGCCCGCCATGCGAGGTTCCCAGTCTTTGACGTTCGCGAGGACTTTCGCAACCCGGTTATAGGCAGCGTGGACCCGGCTTACGTCGTCGCGGATCCGGATGAGAAGGGCGAACTGCTCCTCGTAGTGCTCCGGCGGAGCGGAGACATTCGGAGGCGGCAGCAGGGCGAAGTCGCGTGTCTGCACATGCTCTCCGGCCTCTATGGTGACCCGGTAGCGTCCGGGAGGAGCCATGGGAGCGCAGGACGGCCACTCCGTAGCCGCCTCCTCAATCCGGGTCGCCCCCGGATACTCGCCGTCCCAGACTACGCGGTGGCTGCCCGCCGTCTTTTGCAGGCGGGGTCCGGGCTCGCCTTTCGGCAGCTCGTCACTGGTCAGGACCCGGACAAGATCTCCCCGCGCGTCCTTAATCGTGAGGGTCACGCGTTCCGGTTCCTCGGCCAGATAGTACTGGAAGATCACCCCCGGTACATTGGTGCCGGCGTCAAGCCACACAGGGGGATCACCGGTCTCGGGGCGCTCGGCCATGTAGCTCCCGGCGACGTGCGCCGGCAGGGGTCCCTCGCTCATGCGCCGCAGCCAGGGACTCCGGCCCACGGCGGTAGAGCGGACGGTGTCGCGTGGGGTGAAGAGGCGGAGCGCACCCGACGCGGGGTCGGCGGCGAGTTCACGCAGCGGGGTGAGGTCGTCCAGGATCCAGAAGGCGCGCCCGTG
>JAKATP010000104.1 GCA_021818685.1 Bacillota bacterium
CTGCCGGTCGGTGGTCGCCGGGATGGGCGCGTTTTCCCTCGTTGGCTTTATATCCCGGCCGTTCACGTCAGGCGCTCGACGATGAGCGCCATCCCCTGGCCGCCGCCGACGCACATGGTCTCGAGGCCCACCTCCCCATCGTCCGTCTCCAGGCCGTTCAGCAGGGTGGCCAAGATGCGGACGGCCGTCATGCCGTAGGGATGACCGATGGCGATGCTGCCTCCGTGCGGGTTCAACTTCTCAAAGGGGATGCCCGCCTCCCGCTGTACCGCCAGCACCTGGGACGCAAAGGCTTCGTTCAGCTCCACGATGTCGATGTCCTGAAGAGTCATCCCCGCTCGCTTCAGTACCTGGCGGATGGCGTCAATGGGGGCCACACCCATGATGGCCGGGCCAAGCGCGGAGACCGCCGTCGCCACGATCCGGGCCCGGGGACGCACACCGAGCTCATGGGCGCGGCGGGCCGACAAAATAAGCGCGGCCGCGGCGCCGTCGTTCAGCGGGCAGGAGTTTCCGGCCGTGACGGTTCCGTCCTCTCGAAAGGCCGGCTTCAGGGTGCTCAGCCCCTCAAGTGTCGTGTAGGGACGGGGACTGTCGTCTTCCGCCATCACGGTGCCGTCCATTAAGGGGACGGGGATGATCTCATGGGCCCAGAATCCGTCCTCCTGGGACTGGTGCGTGAGATCCTGCGACCGCTTGGCATAGACGTCCTGGTCTTCGCGCGTGACGGAGTAGGCGTCGGCGACGTTTTCGGCGGTTAGTCCCATGGAGATGTAGATAGCCGGCGTTCCATCTTGGAGAAAGCGGGTGTTGCGGTGATCGGCGGCGGGATAGCGGCTCACAAACTCGACACCGGCGGCCAGAAACATGTCGCCTTCGCCCGACCAGATGGCGTGGGCCGCCATCCGGATGCTCTGAAGGCTCGAGGCGCAATAGCGGCTCACCGTGGTCCCGGGCACGGACACGCCGAGCTGTCCGGTGAGGGCCAGCACGCGTCCGAGGTTGAACCCCTGTTCGCCGCTTGGAATCCCGCATCCGACGATGACGTCCTCCACGCCCTCGCGGGGGCACGCAGGATTTCTCTGCATGAGGGCATTGACGACGAACCCCCCCACATCGTCCGGCCGCTCGTTGACCAGGCGACCCTTCCGCGCACGGCCTATCGGAGAGCGGATGACATCGACCACCACCGCGTCTTCCTCCATGAGACCCACCTCCTCCGTCTGACGCACCGCCCAACCGACCGGACGGTCGGTTTAAGACCCTCTACGCCATGCCGGGGCCGGACTCCTCTCCGCAATGCGGAGAATGGAAAACATTGCCATACCGGCGCACGGTAGATGGTGCGACGGATGGCATCCACCGTCTTCCCCTCTCCCGCGGGTGTCATGCGGGCGCTTTTGGCGTCTGGATGAGAGGATGCTAAGCTACATCACGACAAACCGATGCGACGACCCGCTTCGGGATCCGGTCGGACGGGCGTGGGGGATAGACCGCTGGGAGCCGGTGCGAGGGGGACGGGTGCGGATAATCGTTAGGGAACGAGAGCGAGGTGTATGCCCCGATGTTTCACGACACGCCTAACGCCCAGCCCAAGATGGACAAGACGGACAAGACGGACAAGACGGACAAGATGGAACAGATCGTACAAGCGGCGGCGGAGTGCTTTCAGGCGAAGGGCTACCAAGCGACGGCCCTCCGGGACATCGCAGAGGCGGTAAAGCTTCAGAAGCCGACCCTGTACCACTACGTGCGCAACAAGAACGAACTCCTGTTTCTGGTCTTGATCAATACGGCTGAGTCGTACAACCGCGTGCTGGAGGCGATCGTGGAGAGCTCGCTTGCCCCGTCGGCCAAACTGGCCCAGGCGGTCAGGCAGCAGATCTTGCTCCAGTTTGAGCATCCTGGCACCGTGACGCTCTTTCGGGATCTGGCCTACCTCGACGAGCCGCACCGGAACGAAGTACGGCTGGTCATGAAGCGCTACCGCGACCTGCTGGAGGTCATCATACTGGAAGGGATCCGCGTCGAAGAATTTCAGCCCTGCGATACGTCGCTTGCCGTGCTTCTCGTATTGGGGGCGGTGAATTTCGTGCACCGGTGGTACCGGCCGGGGGGCCCGAAGTCGCTCGAAGCCATCACCGAGTACTACAGTCAGGCGCTTTTGGGGGCACTCCGCCATACGTCTACGCCAGTCCCCCCGGATGTCATGGGCGGTAAGCGCGCCGGCCGAAAGCTCCCCGCCAAGACTCCCGTCATCAAGTAGCGGGTCTCGTCTGCCGGCGTCGGACCGTCTCCCGGCGTCAGCCCTGCCGCTGCCGCCCGGACACGAATTTTTCCTCGCCGACAGGTTGTCTTGGGCCAACGTGTCCCATATACTGGGTTCTACCGACCGGACGGTCGGGATTCTGAACTCCTTTGACTACCGGCAGTGTCGCGACCCACGTTCCCGGCGCGCCAAGGAGGCAGCGATGGTCAAATACGATCCGGACCGCATCGGGGAGCGTTCGGAACCCCGTGTGCACGAGATTGAGAAGGGCGCGATCCGGCGGTTCGCGGAAGCCCTCGGCGAGACGGACCCCGTGTACTTTGACCTGGAAGAAGCCGAGAGGCAGGGCTACTCGGGCCTCCTGGCCCCCCCGACGTTTCCTTTCACCCTCCGTCGTAACCCCATTCCCGGGCTCCGCTTGCCGCGGGCGGGCGTCATCCATGGCGAGCAGGAGTTCACCTACGGGCGCCCTATCTGCTCGGGAGACGTCATCAGCGTGGTGAGCTGGCTTGAAGATGTGAAAGTGCGCGAAGGCTCGCGGGGCCCGATGACGCTCGTGACGGCAGCCAGTGAGGGCAGCCATCAGGACGGTACGATGGCCTTTTGGGCCCGCTCCGTGATGATCGTGATGGAGGGAGTGGAGTGATGTGGCAGGAAGGTGACGAGTTCGGCCCGCGCGACATGGTGCTGACCCGCGAGCAGCTGGTCCGCTACGCGGGGGCGTCCGGCGACTTCAACCCCATCCACTACGACGACGAGCGCGCCCGCGGCTTCGGGCTTCCGGGGGTCATCGCCCACGGCATGCTCAATATGGGCCTCATGGCCCGGGTGTTGAAAGAGGAGGCGCCGGCGGGTGCCTGTCTCGAGCGCTTCGGCGTACGCTTCCGATCGATGGTGCGACCGGGCGACCCCATCACCATTGGCGGCCGGGTCACCGCCATTGAATCCAGTGACGGCAAGACGCGCGCCCATCTTCAGGTCACGCTCGGCGTCCGCGATGGGAGCCCGGCCGTGAGCGGCGAGGCGGTGCTGTCCTGGCCTGCCTCCTGAGGCCAGCAATCAGACTGCCGAAAAATTCGCAGGCGGCTCGGACCAGATCAGAAACGGGGTGGACTTTACACAGCAGACGACCGCCCGGTCGGTCGAATCGTTACCCGATTCCCCCATAAAGGAGCGTTTCGGCAAGATGGTGGCACTGGACGAAAGGGTCTGGTTCGCGAGTGCCGCGGACGTGCCCGAACTGGTCCGCATGGGGGTTATGCGATTCATTGACCTCCGCGTGGAGACGAAGGATGCGCCGGCGGGCGTGGTGGCGGAGCCCTATCCCCTGCACGACGGGGGCACCGGTCAGCTCACCATGCTGGAGGCCTTGGGGCGTCGGGTCGAAATCTTCGTGCGACAGGGCGAGAGGGTGGGAGTGTTCTCCGAGACCAGCGGCCCGTCGAGGGGGACCGCGGCGCTCGCCTACCTGGTCCGGACGGGATCCAGCCTGTCCGAGGCGGTAGAGCGCCTCCGGGCCATCGACCCGGTGCACGTGCCGACGAGCCGTGTTCTGGGCACCGTGCGCGTTCTGGAGCAGTTTTGGAAGAACGTTCGGCTCGACCATCATTATCTCCGCGTGCGCGGCGTATCCTTGCACGCGGTCCATCTGTCCGGGCCAGAGAAGCCCATTTTCCTCCTTCATGGTGCGTACGGAAGCTTTACCCACTGGTGGCGGAACCTTGCGGGGCTGGCCCGCACCTTCGACGTCTGGGCCGTGGATCTGCCCGGGTTCGGCGAATCCGATGACATTTCCGACCCGTTCTCGGTGGAGCAATACCGGGCGCTCCTCAACCAGGCCATCCGGACTTGGACCGGACGGCTCGGGATCTTGGGCGGCTATTCCTTCGGCGCCTATCTGGCCCTCGATCTTCTCCAGGCTCATCCGGACCTCGCGCGCGCCGGCCTGCTGGTGGGACTCGGGGGCCGGACCGGCGATCCGTCCCGGCACCGGCGCGTGGAGGAGGCGCATTTCCCCCCCGATCCTTCGTTTCAAGACCGGCTCGGGGTGGTGGAGCAGAATCTCCGGGCCATTCATTTAAGCGGGGACCGCCCGGTGGATGCGTTCACCGTCTACCTCACCTACCACAACATCTTGCGCACCCGCCGGGGGTACGGACGGCTTCGGGGAGGCTCCGAGCGGACCTCGGTGGTCGACATCCTGCGCGCACTGTCAGTGCCGCTGCTGATGGTGTGGGGGCAGGAGGATCCCTTCTCCCAGCCGACACCCGAGGACTGGGCCCGGATCCTCAAAACCGCCAACCCCCACATCGAGACAGCCGTGCTCCCGCGGGCGGCGCACTGGTGCATGTATCAGGAACCGGAGGCGTTCCGGCGCGAGGTCCAACGCTTCACCGAGGCGGTGCTGCCGTCAGATCCCGCTTGCGACGTCGGGTCGGACTAGAGGAAACGAGGGAGGATCATGGACTTTAACTACTCGCAGGAACAGTACCTGATGCAAGACAGCGCACTCGCTCTGTTCCGGGAAATCGGCGGCCCGCCGGCCGCCCGCCGGGCCTATGCCGAAGGGGCCGGGGTGGCGCGCACCCTCCTTCCCCGACTGGCCGAGCAGGGCTTGCTCGGCGGCCCCCTATCCGGGGACTTCGGAGGCAGTGAGCTGAGCGTTCTCGACTTCGCCCTGGTCTTTGAAGCGGCTGGCCGCACCCTTCTGCCGTTTCCCCTGGCCGAGACGTTCGTGGCCGGCACGGTCTTGAACGCGCTGGCGAGCGACGGGCAGAAGCACCGTCACCTCGAGAACATCAACGCCGGGCAGACCCTCGCCAGCGTGGCCTGGGGCGCCACCGATAAGGGTGTTGGCTTTACAGGCGTGGAGGCGCTCACGGAAGGTGGCGTCATGCGGCTTTACGGCCGACGAACCGGCGTCCCGTTCGCCGATGCGGCGGACCTGCTCCTGGTACCCGTCGAGTCGAAGACCGGAGGCGGACGGCTGGTGGCGCTTGTCAACCCCCATCGGGACGGCATGGCCATTCGCCGCCTCGAGTCGCTCGACGGTTCGGCCCCGCTCTCGGTGGTGGACTTCCAGGGCTACGAGCTTGCCGATGATGACCAAATCTGGGATGGGGAGCCGACCTGGACGCTGTCGGTCAACATCGGACGGGTCGCGTACGCCCAGGAGGCGCTCGGGGTGGCCGAGCAGGTTTTCGCCGAAACCGTGGAGTACGTGAAGGTGCGCGAACAATTCGGTTTTCCGGTGGGACGCTTCCAGGCCGTGAAGCATACGGCGGCCGATGACTTCCTCCTGGTGGAGAGCGCCCGCGTCGCCAATCGCTACGCGGCCTTAATGGCGACTGAGGCGAGTGTGGACGCCCCCCTTCACATCATGATGGCCAAAGCCTACAGCGGGGACATGGCGCGGCGGGTCACGAGCGACGCGATCCAGCTCCACGGCGGTATCGGGTACACCTGGGACGCCGACGTGCATCTCTTCTTCAAACGGGCTTGGCGGCTGGCCTCGCAGCTCGGAACTCCGGTGGCCCTGCGTGAAGAGATGGCGGCCCGGGTCATTGACGCCCGGCGGCACGCCGGCTAGGTGGGAAAGGACGAAGCCATGGATCTGTCATTCAGCCCCGAGCAGGAAGCGTTCCGGACCCGGGTCCAGGAGTTTCTCGCGGAGGTGCTCCCAAAGAGTCCCGGAGCCGGCCGGCGGGGCCTTCCCCGGGATCCGGCCGAACAGGCGGAGATCGGCCGCTGGTGGGAAAAGACCATCTGGGAGCATGGATTTGCCGGCATCTCCTGGCCCCAGGAGTATGGCGGGCAGGGACTTACGTGGGTGGAACAGGTCATCTTCTCCGAGGAGTGCGCCCGCCTAAACGCCCCCCAGGGATTGAACGGCCTCGGAAAGGGCCTGCTCGGCCCAACACTCCTGGTGGAAGGGAGCGAGGCACAGAAACAGCGCTTCATCCGCCCCCTCCTGATGGGCGAGGAGATCTGGTGCCAGGGCTACTCGGAGCCCAACGCCGGGTCGGACCTGGCGTCCTTGCGGTCGCGCGCCGAACTCGTGGGCGACGAGTGGGTGATCAACGGGCAGAAAATCTGGACGTCGGGTGCCCACCACGCCGACTGGTGCTTCGTACTGGCCCGCACCGACCCCGATGCCCCGAAACACCGCGGCATCAGCTTTCTCCTGGTGCCGATGCACCAGCCGGGCATAAAGGTGGAACCCCTGGTTCAGCTCACCGGCCAGGCCGGCTTCAACAGCGTGACCTTCGACGACGCCCGGACTCCTAAGGAGAACGTCGTCGGGAGCGTCAACGACGGCTGGCGGGTGGCCAACACCGTGCTCTCCTTCGAGCGGGGGCCCACCATCGTCGGCCGTTACGCCGGCTACATGCGGGAGATGGAAGCGCTGATGGACGCCGCCGAGGCCATGCCGGGCCCCTACGGGACCGCGTCCCGCGACAGTCACTTTCGCCAGCGCATGATGGAAGTGTGGACCGAGATCCAGATCCTCCGGCTCCACGGCTACAACGTGATCACCCAGCTCCAGCAGAAGAACCGCATGGGGCCGGAGGCCTCCATGCTGAAGCTCTATTACAGCGAGATGCATAAGCGCCTCGGCGACCTGGCCATGGACATTCTCGGCCCCGACATGCCCTTCTCCCAGGGGCTTGAAAGTCTCGGCGGCGGCGTGCTCCATCGGGCGTTTTTGGGGGCGCGGGCCGAGACCATCTTTGCTGGCACCTCGCAGATCCAACGGAACGTTATCGCAGAACGCGTCCTCGGGCTTCCCCGGGATGAACGCCACTGACGGTCGACGCCTGCATGACAGAGGTGGAGCCATGTCGGAAAATCATGCGGCGCTGGCTGCGCCCGAACGCCTCCGGTCGCTCTTTCATCCCCGGTCAATCGCGCTGGTCGGTGCGACCGACAACTCGCGCCGGTCACTGAACACCTTCCAGAACCTCCATCAGTTCCAGTTTCCGGGGCCTGTCTACTGCGTTCACCCGACCAGGGCGGAGGTGCACGGTGAGAAGGCATTTCCGCGCCTGGATGCCCTGCCCAGTCCCCCGGATCTGGTCTACGTCATGGTATCCACCGCCCGGGTACTCGCCGTGCTGGAGGAGGCAGCCGATCTCGGGATGCGTCACGCGATCGTGCTGACGGCGGGATTCGGAGAGGTGGGAGAAGAGGGCAAGACGCTGGAACGCGCGCTCCAGCGTTTCGCTCATGAACGCGACATGACGATCGTGGGACCGAACGGCAATGGGTTCATCCGCGCTCACTGCACCCACTGTACCTCCACGCGCCTGTCTTGGAAGGGGTCGGACGGACGCGTCTACTCCTACACCGTGATCCGCCAGCACGGGCATCAGGCCTTCCGGGTCCTGGTTCCTTTTGTCGTGGCTTTCGTGGACCTCGACGAGGGCTTTCGGATGCTGTCTCACATCGTCGAGGCGGACCCTGCCCACGTGTGCGTGGGCCAGGTCGTCGAGGTGGTTTTTCAGGATCTCGAGGACGTATCGCGTCCGGTCTTCCGGCCCGTGGCCGAGATTCGGTGAGCCCGCGCCGGCCAATCAATTTACCCACTGGCACCATGAAGGAGGACGACAGTATGGGATATCTGGACGGGCGCGTCTGCATCGTGACAGGGGCGGGGCGCGGCATTGGCGCCGCCACCGCCGAGCTTCTTGGACAGGAGGGAGCCCGGGTCGTCGTCAACGATCTCGGCGTGGAGCTTGACGGCACCGGATCGGACACCCAGCCCGCGGAGGAGGTGGTGGAGCGAATCCGGGCGGCGGGCGGCCAGGCGGTGGCCAACTTCGGAAACGTCGCCGACCATGCCCAGGCGGAGCAGTTGATCCACTCGGCCATCGAGGCCTACGGACGCCTGGATGTACTGGTGAACGTCGCCGGGATCCTCCGCGACCGCATGATCTTCAATCTGCCCGAGGGGGACTGGGACGCCGTCATCGCAGTCCATCTGAAGGGGACGTACAACACCACCCACTTCGCCTCCCAGTACTGGCACGATCGCCGCGAGGGAGACTACCGCCTCATCAACTTCACCTCGAGCTCGGGTCTTTTCGGGGCGCCCGGGCAACCCAACTACGCCGCGGCCAAGATGGGCATCGTCGGCTTCACATATTCCTGCGCCCGCGCGCTCCAGCGTTACGGAGTGACCGCGAACGCCATTGCCCCCGGGGCCGCGACCCGGATGATCGACTCCATTCCCGGCGAACGACGGACGTTTACGGCGAGTGTCGACCGGAGTCCCGAAAACGTCGCGGTACTTGTCGGTTTCCTCGCGAGCCGGGCGTCGGGCTGGGCAACGGGTCGGGTGTTCGGTGCGCGCGGACACGAGTACACCCTGTACAGCAATCCGGAGCCGGTCCGCGTGGTGGCGGGCGAGACCCGCTTCACCATCGAGCGGCTGGAGGCGGCGCTCGAGGCCACGTTCCGGCCCGCCGTGGCTCCGCCGGAGCCTCGATCCGACACACCCCGGGGCAGTTGAGATTCGGGCGATGGGAAAGTTCGACCTCCACATTCACACGCGGCGGCTCTCCGACGACGCGGAGCTCGGTCCCGTGGAGGCGCTAAGACGGCTGGAGGCGCTCGGGTATCAGGGGATGGCGCTCACGGAGCACAACGCCGTATGGCGGAACGACGAGATCCGGGCCCTCTCCCGCATGACCTCGCTCCTCATCATCCCCGGCGTGGAGTTGGAGGTGGACGGCATCGGGCACGTGTTGGTGTGGGGCTGGGACGAGGAGCCGCTGTGGCGGTATCACCGTTGGGAGCGACTGGGACCGCGGATCGCCGAGAAGGGGCTTGTGGCGAGCGTCGCTCACCCCTTCCGGACCTGGTTTCCCCGCTGG
>JAKATP010000105.1 GCA_021818685.1 Bacillota bacterium
TCCGATCTAGCGAGACCGCGGCGTGGGCATCAGTCATGTATTCGTCCTTGACCGTAAACGCGGCCAGCATCGAGAGCGCCTCCCCGTGCGCAAAGGTCACCTTATTAAAGCGGACCACCGCGACCCCTAATGAGGCCAGACCCCAGGCCAGATCCTCGAATGGCTTGTTGGGCCCGACGGTAGAGTCGCGGTCGAGCGGGCCCGACCCCGCCAGCAGCAGGACTGCGGGATGCGGTTCGGGGGATCGGGGGATGGTGAGCGTGCCGGGGACGGCCAGAGACCCTTCGCCCAGTACGACTTCCTCTTCCTGGAATCGTTCGGGTGCCGCATAGTCCGGCGGCTCCCATGGCGAGACCGGCGCTGAGGCGTTCTCGGGCGCCAGCTGCAGGCTGGCCACCTGGACCGCCCTGGTCACGGATACGAGCAGAGTGGCGTTGGACCGTTCGTACAGGAGGGGCACCCGGACAAGCGCCGCACCGGCCCCGACCGGGTCGGTTACCGCCGCACCGACACCCGTAAGGGATCCGCGCTTGTAGCCTCGGTGGTCCAGGCCCGCTCCAGTGCTTGGGCGGACACCATGACTCGGAGCGCCGGAGGAAAGAGTTTCCGAATTTCTGTGAAGTGCCCTGCCTGGGCCAGTTTGATGATACGAAGGGCCAGCGTTTCAACGTCCGTGCTCATTGGGGACCCCGTTTCCTACTGGTGCGCGGCAGCACGGCCTTGTGCCCTCCACCCGCGGGCCGATCTCCGGACTCCGGAGCTGGGAGAAACACGCTGTACACCATGCGCCGTTTTCGTCCAGGGCCGGGCGGATTAGCGTAGCGGGGGACGGTGATGTTCACGACGTCGGCGACAAAATCGCGATATTCCGCATCCGTCAGCCACATGGCGGCGCCGCTGTACTGGACACCATCCCGCATGAAGTCGGGGGGGCCGTCGGCCAGGTAGCGCTCAAAGTCGGCCAGCAGGCCCGCGGCAAAGATCATGAAGGCGTGGGCATGCTCCTCCGGACTCATGGACCGGATGTCGTCGGGCGTCATGTGCGTCGCCATGACGCGCAGGATATAGGTGCGCTCCACCGCTCCGCGCACCCGGCGTTCGGCCACTACCTGCAGGATCCCGGCCCGCTGCAGCAGCGCCACGTGCCGGTAAAGGCTGCCGGCAGGGACGTCCCCCAACTCCCGGGCCAGCTCCGAGGTGGTGAGCGCCCGGTCGCCGAGGAAGGCCTTCACAACGCGAAGACGCACCGGATGGAAAAGAAGATCCACACTCGTCATACCAAGGATCCTAGCATATTAATATCACGGGTGCTAATGTTCTCTGGAACGCGAACATCGGGCAGAGATTGGGGACGACAAGAACCGTTGACTCGCTCAGAAGGTTTCTCCGGCCCGGGTGGAATAGGAACGGAAGCCGTGCGCAACGGAGGGGGGAGCCTGAACGTGAACCGGTTCTATGCCTTTGCGGCCGTCTGGGGGCTCGTAGACGCGGTGGTCGCCATCACCTTCATCGAGAAAGGACGGTCGGGGGCGACGACGGGCGTCAGCATACTGGTCGAGCTGGTCGCCATCGCCATCGCCTTCATGGCGGGGCGCCAGGCCAAGATGAGTGGGGGTCGCCCGTGGCGCGTCGGCGCCGTCGCCGGTCTCCTGTTCGGTTTGTTTGCGGGCTGGTCCGCGTTTCTGATCCACATCACCCGCCAGGACCTCGTGTCACGAGCGCACAACCTGACCCCCGCACAGATCTCCCTGGCGCTTAAGGCAGCAAACACCCCCGTGGCGCATGTCGGAACCTGGGTCGTCGCGATGATCGAGGGCCTCATCCTGGGCATTATCCTCGGGTGGGCCGGCGGCATGACGGGACGGAGTCCAACGCAGACCCAGGACGTCTAGGCATCCGGGCAAGCGGGGGCACCGAATCGCAAAGGGGCCGCCGTTGCCATCACGGAGACAAGGGGCTCACACATGGCCGGAATCACACTTCACGTGCAGGGCGTCTCGCGGCTCTACCATCGAGGTCAGGAGGAGGTGCACGCGCTTCAGGACGTCACCCTCACGCTCCGTCCGGGCGAGCTCACGTTAATCCTCGGCCCATCGGGCGGTGGCAAGTCCACCCTGCTGCACGTCCTCGGCGGGATGGACCGTCCCAACTTGGGCCGCATTATTGCCGATACCACAGACGTCACCGGGCTCCGTCCGGACCGGCTCGCTCAGTGGCGCCGCCGCACCGTGGGGTTTATCTTCCAAAACTTCTACCTGCTCCCGGGGGCAAGCGCGCTCGATAACGTGGCGTTGCCGCTGCTCCTGGACGGACAACGGGGAGCAGTCCGCCGGGCGCGTGCCCGGAGTCTGCTGGAAGGCTTGGGGCTCGGCGACCGCCTGACATTTGTGCCCTCGGAGCTCTCCGGCGGTCAGATCCAGCGTGTCGCCATCGCACGGGCCCTCGCACAGGATCCGCCCCTGATCCTGGCGGATGAGCCGACGGGCAATCTTGACTCGGCCAGTGGCCGCGACATTATGATGCGTCTGGCGGCGCTGGCCCACGAGGACGGCCGCACGGTGGTTGTCGTGTCGCACAACGAGGAGTTTGCGGCGCTGGCCGACCGGGTAGTCCGCATCCGTGATGGACACGTGGAGTCCGAATCGGGTCCGGCTAGCGACGCCGCCGCGCCGGAAACCGCGACGGGGTCCACCCGGGCCACGGGACCATCCGTGTTCTCCCTGATTGCGTCATCCGTACGCTCCCTGAACCGCCGACGGGGACGGTCGCTGTTCACCAGCCTCGGGGTTACTATCGGGGTGGCCAGCATGGTGCTGCTGGTGTCGTTAGGTGCTGGCCTGCAGGCTCGGGTTCTCAATGTGCTCGAGGCATCCACGTCGTTGACGACCATCAGCGTGACCTCCCAGCAGACCACGTCAGGCCTCACGCTGTCCCCAACCATCACGTCAGGGACCGCCCATCCCATCAACGCGCATGCCTTGGAAACCTTTCGGCGCCGGCCGCACGTGCGCGCCGCATACGGCGTCAGCGAGTTTTTGGGATCAGCGCGCGTGGGCGATGCTTCAACGACTGTGGTCGTTACCAACCTGGCGCCGCGAGGCGTAACGGGGGTCTCGCGGCCCAACCTTCTGTCGGGCTCCCTCCCCACCGGCACCAGACCCGGCATCGTCCTGCCCAAGTCTGTGGCGACGAACCTCTTTCACGTGCCCTCTCGGAGTCTCTCCCATGTGATCGGGCGCACCCTGCGGCTGACTCTGGAAGGAACCGTGGGCCCGCTCGGCATCACCGGACCGGCGGGCGCACCGCCGTCTGTCCCGGTGGTGGTGCGCGGTGTGGCCGGGAGTACCGCCGAGGCCATCGCGTATGTGAATAACGCCCTCGCCGGAAAGTGGCTCAAGCGCCTGACAGGTCCGCAGCGGCAGGTGGAGTACGGTTCTGCGGACGTCATTGCCGTCAACACCCAAGACGTGTCCGCCATTGCCAACCAACTCAAGGCGGAGGGCTACGGCGTGACCACTGCCCAGTCCGTCATCCAGCAGATCCATCATACCTTCGGGGTGATCGAGACCGTGCTCGGCGTCATAGGGGGAATCGCGCTGGCGGTGGCGGGGATCATGATTGGCGTGGTCATGAGTATGGCGGTTTTGGAGCGGCGTCGCGAGATCGGCGTATGGAGAGCGCTGGGGGCCCGACGAGGTGACATCTTCGTCCTGTTTCTGGTCGAAGCCGTCCTTATCGGCGTCGCCGGGGGGATCATCGGAGACGCGCTGGGGTGGGGGCTTGGGGTGCTAGGCGCTGCCCTCCTGCACCACCCCGGTCTGTTTGTGGTACCGCGCTGGCTTCTGGCCCTGGGGATCGGTTTCGGAGGCGGCGTAGGCGCGGTGGCCGGCTCGGTGCCGGCGAACCTGGCAGCGGGGCTCCGCCCGGTCGATGCCCTGCGTGCCGAGTGATCCCACGCGGAAGGTCCAGCTGTTGGCCGGATCGGGCGTACCTGCAACGACTCCCGTCTGGTTCCTGGCTCATCAAAAGCCCGCGTGCAGCCCCGGCTTTTAAGCCTATGCATTACCCACATCCTCCCCAACCATGAGATGGGTCCCTAAGGTAGTTTCCGGCGGGGGGTGGGTTGCAAAGGGGATCGCGAGACTCCCAGCAAATAGCTCCTCCGACCGCCAGAGGTGGTAGACCGAGGCGGCATAGCGACCAGAGTTTGATCCGATAGGACGCCGCAAACCCCGGTTGCCACTCCGGCCGGGATGTTCGGAAGGAGGGTGCCGGGCGTTATGGGCGGCCCACGAAGCCGGCGCCGCTGAGGCGGGGAAGCCGTCTCATTCAACGTCTGGTGACCCTGTTGACCACGTTTGGGGAGCACCCGACGGCCCCCATTCCTGCCGCCTTTGAAACGTGCGGGGCCACGAAGGCGGCCTATCGGTTCTTCGACCGTCGCGGCGTCATATCGACGTCCATTCTGGCGGCCCATCGGGTCGCCACCCTCTGGGTTGCCTCCGATCGGAACCACGGCTTGGCGGTCCAAGAACTACGAGCTTCAGCGATACGCGGCATCGGGCTACCACGGGCCTGAGGCCCATGGACCAAGCCACCCTGGCGGGGTTCTTTTTTATACTCTTGTTTGGCGGCGCCCTCGGACGGGCTTCGCGGGGCTCTGCCAGACCTCGCGACCGATAAGCGGGCCGGGCCACGCGGGTCGTCCGCAGGTGATACTGTCCCCTGCCGGGTGCACATCCAGCGGCCCGGCGGGTCGCACGTCGGCCCTCGGATGGGGACGTGCATCAGGATCACCGCTCTTTCCAGGCCACGCGTGCGCACGCCGTTCTACCACGAGCGCGCGGCCGCCTTACCGGTGGCGGTAGTCTCCGACCGGTCCCGACGGGACGGGGCCACGCACCACGGCCTGGGTAGTCCCGCCGTGGGCTCGTTGACGGGGCGGCAGCCACCCACGCCATGCTCGCCAGACGATCAGCGCATCCCCGCAGGATTTACCCCCCCGACCCGGAATAGGCGGGCATGCGGGATCCCTTCCCACGCTTCGTGACCGCCCAAGCGGTGAGTCGATGGGGCGACGGGTTCTTCACGTGGGGCGTCGTATGGACCGTGTACCAACGGACCGGGTCCCTCATGGCCCTCGGGATGCTTTACGGGGCGTACCGCGCCGCCGTGGCGCTCGCACAGACGGCAGCCGCCCCCCAAGCTCGTGCGGATGAACCCCCGCACCCTCCTCATCGTGCTGGATCTGGCGGCGGGCGTGGGAGTACTCATGCCGGTCGGGCTCGCGGCCCTGGGCGTCCTCCGCACCTGGGAACTGTACGCCGTCTTCGTCTGGCTGGGTGCGCTCGCCATGCCGACGAATGCCCTGTTGCGCACCGTGGTCCCGCGCCTGGTCGAGCCAGAGGCCCTGCGCCGGGCCAACGGGCGCCTCGATGGCGTGAGGGAGGCGTGTTTCATCATCGGCTCCGCGAACGCCGGAATCACGATCACCCGCTACGGGACCGGGGGTAGCGGTCTGGCTGGATTAGGCGGCTCAGCGGTCTCAGACAACGCCCCGGGGGATCGACATCGACGCCCGGCGCGCAGGACTGACCCCTGCCGGTTCCGACGCGACGCCAAACGTAACACGTGTCGCGGTTTCATGAAGAAACCCGGCAACCCTCCGGGTTCTTGCGTGTGGGGAAGGCGCGGAACGGATGTGGTGCACATGGCGACCACGGTAGTGACCCAGGCGATACCCCCGAGCTTTTAGGCCGGTCTGGCAATTATTATTCAACTGCGAGAATAGGAAGAGTCCGCCCTGTGGGCCGAGGCGGAGTGGGACGCGGTGATGGCCGGCCGCTACGGGCGGCAGACCGCCCGGATGATTGCGGCGGGCCCGGGGGTTTCGGAAAGGTCTGTCCGACAGCTCATCGCCACGGTCAAAGCATTTCCGGCACCGGAGGACCGGGCCCAGGATCTGTCGTTCTCCCACCACCGTATCGCGGCGATGACGGAAGAAGCCGCCCAATGGCTGGATACGGCCGTGGACCACAAGCTGTCGGTGGACGAGCTCCGGGACGCGATTCGGGGAGCGGGGGATCCGGTGGCGGCTGCCGACGAGACCGAGCGGGCCGAGAAGCGGGTGTCCCATGCGGTGGAGCGCTACAACGAGCGCTGGTCGCTCGTCACGGGCCGGCGGGCGGTTCTGTCGTTTGTGGCGGTCGACGCCAGCCGCGGCACGGACTAACCGATCCAGCCCAGGGGGGAACGTGACCTTGGTGATGCTAAGCGTGCTGGCCCACGCGCTGAGCGCCGCGTGGGTGGTGGTGGCGGTCGCCGTGGCCGGGTGGTGGTTTGACCCACCCCGCGGGTCACTGGTGCGCGATTCCGGATGGGCGGCGCGGGCGACCGGCGAGCTCCTGCTGATGGTGATCTACCAGCACTGGGCAGCCCCCAACCTCTTCGGATGAGCGCTGGTCTTAGTCTGGGGGGTTCGAGAAGGACTCCACTGGACGCGCCTGGCCCCACGCGGCGCGTCGTCGGCGCATTGGCCGGAATCCTGGCCGCGTGCGATACACTGACAGGAACGTCTCTGGATGCGGGTACCCGGCACCATCAGACGGCTGCCCTGAACCGCGTAGGGAGGGGCCCTGTGGACCATCGTGAGCGAGCAGGCCTTGTTGAACGCGCTCTCGGCCTGCTTGATTTGAAAGCCCAGTCGGTGGCGGCCACCACGGGCGGGTCGTCGCTTCCCGTCTACCGGGTCACGGATGAGGCGGGGCGGGCTTTTGCACTTCGCGTGGGCCCTCAAGGCGCATCGGTCACCCTGGACCGGGAAGTGCGGAACCTGCGGCAAGCCGCTGCGATCGGCATTCCCTGTCCACAGGTGCTCGCGCGCGTCGACGACGACCAGGTGTCTGCCCTGCTCACCACGTGGGAGGCGGGGGTGCCGCTGCTCGAGGCCGCGCTCGTCGATTCCGGCCAGGTGGGACCGCTTTCCTATGCGGCCGGCGGTCTTCAGGCCCGACTTCACCGGGAGGGCCTCGCGGCAATTTCTGCCGACCTGGACGCGGGATGGGCCCGGCCGCACTCCCCGGCCGAAGACCACGCGCTCCGGGCCTGCCCCGATGATGGGCCGTCCACCCTCCTTCACCTCGACTTTCATCCGTTGAACATTTTGATCGACCAGGGGGCGCTCACGGCCGTACTGGACTGGGTCAATGCCGGAATCGGCGACGCCCGGCGCGATGTCGCCCGGACCATCAGTATCCTGGCGCTGGATGGCGCCGAGATGGAGGGCCCCATCGGCAGGATGGCGGATAAGATGCTGATCGCGTGGCTGCGAGGGTACCAAGCGGAGGGCGGGGAACTCACAGCGATGAAGCCCTACGTGGTCTGGGCTGGCCTGGCCACCATCCGGGATCTCTCCGGCAAACGATCCGTCGACCAGCTTCAAAGGATGATCGCGCGGGTGAACGCCTGGCGGATCGGCGGGGAGCAGATTGACGACCTGGATTGGTAGCTTAAGGGTTCCGTCAGATCGCTCTGCACGCATCTGCGTTCGCGTTTGACCGAATCGCTCCTCTGCCTCGTCGCGCCGTCATCTGAGGTTTACGCCGACTGACATGACGGTAGTCTCCGAGCCCGCCGTGTCAATGGACACATCTCCGCCGTGGGGCGGATGCGCCCTGGCACCCCGGCGCGTAGATTGAGAGGCGGTGAGAAGGAGGCGTGGGGATGATACCGCGCGGGAACGTCGGACGCGTCTGGACGGTGGCCGTGACGTCTGGATTGGGGGCCTGGATGGTCCAGGTGGCGGTGTTCGTCTGGATTCTCCGCGAGTATGGCGCACCCAGTTTGGCGCTATTGGTGCTGGCCGGTCAGATGCCCGCCTTCTTGTTGGCGCCAGGCCTGGGCACGTGGATCGACCGGCGGGATCCTGGCCCCCTCTTACGCTGCTCCATCGTGGCCCAAGCAGGCGTAGTGGTCGTGCTCCTCGCGTTCATCCACCAGAGCCTCGTTTTATTCGCGGCAGGCTATGCGACCTTCAATCTGGTGCGTGCGGCCGGCACGACGGCCCGTCAGCGGTTCTTGTACGCGATGATCGATCCGGGGGAGCGGCCCGCGGCCAATGCGGTTATCGGGAGCGTGACCGGATTGGTTACGATCGTCGGAGCGGCGTTGGGGGGCACGATGGCGTGGGTGGGACTCGGACCCGTCCTTCTCGGCGCTGCGGCCATTCAAGGGTTCGGCGTCTTCGCTCTCGGATCCAGCCAGCCGTACCAGGGTTGCCCCCACGTACCCCTGCTGGAGCCCTATGGGCGATCCGTGCGGGACGGTTTCCAGGCGCTCCGGCAATTCCCTCGGGCCACGAGCGTCCTGTTGGTCGGTATGGCCTGGGGTCTCATCGGCGGCGGTTACGACGTCTTGCTGACGGATTACGGGGTGCACCGGCTACATGGGGGAGCTCCGGGACTCGGGGTGCTGTATGTGACGGACGGGGTCGGTGTGATGGTGGGGGCGTGGCTCGCACGCCGCCTTGGTGCCCGCTGGCGCGGCCATATCTTCGCGAGTGCGTACCTGTTGCAGGGTGTGTTTTGGACGCTGTTCGCGCTCAGTGCCCGGTTCGCGATCGCGATTCCCTTCCTCCTCGTGATGCGTGTGGCAAGCGGCATCATCATTGCGTGGGACACGACCCTATTGCTGGAAACCGTGCCGGACTCCTTGCATGGGCGGGTATTTAGCCTCCACGCCGCGACGTATGGCGCGGTAATGCGCCTGTCCCTAGCTCTGACGGGGGTGCTGTTGGCGGTCGTCGGCCCCGAAGGGGTGGCCGTTGGAGCCGGGGTTGGATCCGTGCTCGTGGGCGTGACCTGGTGGTTCGCCAGTGGACGCTTGTGGCCGGGTGACCCCGTGCCGCATGGTGATTCGCCATCGGTGAGGCGAGTCGGGCAGCCGGTCCACGCGCGGGAGGCGCGAGCCGTCTAACGCGCCAGCTTGCCTTGCAGTCCCTGATTTCTTGACGAGTTACGGATGCGGAGACCGCCGGTTACCAAAATCGGGCGTAAAGCCCCGGCGTTTACGCCTGGGGATATAAGCCCATGGCCCGATAGGGCCAAAATCTTGAAGAGTACCGGCTTTTGAGCTAG
>JAKATP010000106.1 GCA_021818685.1 Bacillota bacterium
CCACCAAGGGGCGGCCGTCGTTCGCCCATCCGGCCGTACCGCCTTCGAGGCTGAACGCGTCGATCCCGTGCGCGCGGAGATATTGCGCCGCATATTGACTGCGCACCCCCACGGCGCACACGGTCAACACGGGTGGCCCCGCCCCGACCGTATCGAGCGCTTCCAGCGGAGTGAGCTTCGCACCGGGAAGGTGCCCGCGAGCATACTCCTCGGGGGTCCTCACATCCAAGACTCGGAGTTCCCCCGCCCGCAGGCGCTCCGCGGCCAACTCGCGCGACAGCGCGAACACGGGCGCGGCGTCGCTCGGTGTGGCCTCCGTCGGGAGCGGCACGCCGCAGAATCCTTCGTAGTCCTGAAGTTCCGTGATGGTCGGGTGGGCACCGGACACGGGGCAGCGGGGATCGTTCCGGAAGGGCACCGCGTGCCAGGTCGAGCGGAGCGCGTCGTAAAGCAGCAGCCGTGCCGACTCGTCGTCCTGCAGGCCGAGGAGGATCTTCAAGGCCTCCACCGCCTGCATACTCCCGAGCACGCCCGCCACCGCACCCAGAATCCCGGCTTCGGCGCAGCTCGGGACCGTACCCGGGGGCGGCGGAGTCGGAAAGAGACAGCGGTAGCAGCCCCGGCCGGGACGGAAGACGGCCAGCTGCCCCTCGAAGCGCAGGATGGCCGCGTCCACCCAGGGTTTGCGCAGGAAGACGGCCGCATCGTTGACCAGATAGCGGGTCGGGAAATTGTCACTGCCGTTGACGATAAGGTCGTAGCCACCCAAGAGCCCGAGGGCGTTCTCGCGGCTTAGGAACGCCCGGTGCGGCTCCACGGCGATATCGGGGTTCAGGGCCTGCAGGCGCTCCGCTCCCGACTCCGCCTTCGGACGTCCAACGTCGGCGCTGGCATGCAGGATCTGACGATGCAGGTTGGTGGCGTCCACCCGGTCTCCGTCCAAAAGGCCGATACGGCCCACGCCGGCTGCGGCCAGGTAGGTGGCCGCGGCCGATCCCAGGGCTCCCGCCCCGATTACAAGGACGCTATTTTCGCGAAGCCGCCGCTGCCCCTCGATGCCCACCTCCGGCAGCACCAGCTGCCGCTGGTAGCGCGCCATCTCCCGAGCCGAGAAGGGCCGTTCGGCAATGTGTCCCCTCGCCATCTTCTGGCCTCCCCTAACGGCCCTCTCCAACCGGCCCACCCCGATCCGAAAAGCCCCTGGAGATTAGGCGAGGCTTGCCACCACCGACAGCACCCGCGGGAGGTGCCGGGCCACTTCCACCCAGTGGAGCCCTCCGTCGGCCGACGCGTACACGTCTCCGGCTGTAGTGCCGACATAAAGCCCGAGCTCGTCTTCGGCGTCACTGGTAAAGGCGTCCCGCAGCACCCCCGCGTAAAAGGCGTCCGGCAGTCCGTCCCCCAGTGCGGTCCAGCTGTGGCCGCCGTCGCGCGTGGCAAACACCCGCAACGCATTACCGGGTGCCCAACGCGGCATCCCCTCTGAGCTTACGAGCGGGATCACGAAGGCCTGGTCGGCGTCGTGGGGATGGGCGACGAGGCCGAAGCCGAAGTCGTCGGGCAGTGAGTCACCCACCGAGATCCAATGCTGGCCGCCGTCATCAGACCGGTAGACGCCGCCGTGGTTCTGTAGCCACATCCGACCGGCCCGCGCAGGCGTCACCGCAATGCGATGGACGCACTGGCCCGATTCCGGATACTGCTGGTCGTCGGGCAGGAAGTCCGCCCGCACGCCCTGATTGGCGGGGCTCCAGCTCGTCCCCCCGTCGTCGCTCCGATAGCAGCCTCCCGTCGAACACGCAATGTAGAGACGGTCGGGCTCGAAAGGATCCGGCGCTATCGTGTGCAGGCACTTGCCGCCGAAGCCGGGAAACCAGGTGGAGTGGGTCGGATGGGCCCGGAGGCTTTTTACCTCCGACCAGTTGTCGCCCCCGTCGTCCGAATAAAAGAGGCCGCTCGCCTCCACACCGGCATAAATCCGACGGGCGCTCACGGGGCGGATAGACCACACCCGCGTCACTTTCTCCTCGTCCTCGGGTCCGTAGGCAAGGCCGGCGCCGCCATTGTCCCACGTCTCGCCCAGATCCCGGGAACGCCGGAGCGTGGGGCCGTAGAACTCATTATTCACGCCCGCCAGGAGGGTTTCGGAGGCGGGATTGTATGCGGTCGTATAGACAGCGCTCCCCACCAGCGAAGGCTCGTAGGCCGAAAAGTGGCGGCGGTCGTCAGAGCGGTACCGAAAAAGACCTTTCACGGTGCCCACGGTCAGAAACAACCCCACACATCCCTTCGTCGGTGTAGCCTGCTCCCCGTCGTGTCCCGGGCCGGGTCCCATGCCGAGCCGCCTTTCCGATGGCACCCGGCCGGCAAACCTATCCCCCACGCTCCCCGGCGAAAGCAGGCGTCTTGTGGCCACGCGGTTCTGATATCCTCATCAAAACACGGGAAGGGGGCTCCAATCCGAGTGGAGATTCGCCGCCAAACCCGGGAAACCTTCCTCCCACACGCCGCCCCGTTTCTGCTGCGTGAAGAAGCGATGAACAATCTTCTTTTAGGACTCGGGCACACGCTGGTCGCCAATCCGGACGCCTATCCTCTGCCGGCCTATCTCGCCACGGTGGAACAGGACGGGCGCGTGGTCCTGGTGGCACTTCGCACACCGCCGTTTGGCCTGGCCCTCTCGACGGTCGACCCCCGGTGTGATCGCGACGCGGCAGCGGCCGCGCTGGCGGCCGATGTGTCGACCGTCTTTCCCGCTTTGCCCGGCGTGGCCGGGCCACGGGCGGTCGTGCGGGCGTTCCTCCGGCACTGGGAACCTCTCACCGGGCAGCGCGCGGCCCTCGTCCGTGCGGAGCGCATTTACGAACTGGCGGAGGTCGTGGCGCCGCCCCCCGTCTCCGGCAGTATGCGGCGCGCCGATGTCCGCGACCGTGACCTCTTAGAGGCCTTCGTCGCCGCCTTTCAGGCAGAGAGCGGCGGAAACGCCCCGGACGGCGCCCCGGCTGTGGTGCGCCGGAGACTCTCGACCGTGGGGTCCGCGTTTTACCTGTGGGAGGATCCGGGGCCGGTCTGTCTGGTGGGCTGTTCGGGCCTCACGCCCACCGGCATCCGGATTGGGCCTGTCTATACGCCCCCGGCCTTCCGCCGCCGCGGTTACGCCGCCACCCTCGTGGCGCGCGTGTCGCAATCGCTACTGGACGGCGGGCGCGCGCGGTGCTTTCTTTACACCGATCTGGCCAATCCCACGTCAAACGCCCTCTACCAGCGCATCGGCTACCGGTCTGTGGGCGATGTCGACGAGTTCGGCCTGCTCCCGGTCTGAGGCTTCAGTTGCGGTCGGACCCCAGGGTTCCCGCCATCGACCGGCGGTGCACCTTATCCTCGTACATCAAAAGTTCGGCCCGCCGCAAGAGGGTTTCGGTGTCATCGTCCGGTCGGCTCAGGGTCACTCCGAAGCTCGCGTCGGCCCCGCTGAGCCGCCACTCGTGCTCGAGACGTTCGCGGATGGCGCCTTCGTCGTTATCGCTCCAGAACATGACCACGAACTCGTCGCCATGAAGCCGGCTCACCGAGCCGTCGAACGGCGCCGCCGCCTGCCGCAGGAGGCCGGCCACGCGTTGAATCTCCCGATCCCCGGCCGCATGGCCTTCGTGGTCATTGACGTGCTTCAGCCTGTCCATGTCGACGAAGGCGAGGGCAAAGCGCCGTCCGTCCCGTAAACGGCGCCCGATCTCGTCCCGGCAGCAGGCGCCGTTAAAGCAGCCGGTCAACGCGTCCCGGCGTCGGCCGAGCTCCTGCTCCAGCACGGCCGACGCCAGGGCCACAAACGGGGCCAGGAGCTCTGCCGTGCGCGTGCTCGGGACACGGCCGTCAAAGGGCTCGTCGGCCGTAATGTTGCCCATCTCGATCCCATCCGACGACTGCAACTGACAGTAGAGCATGTCCTCCGGGTGCCAGAAACCGGGGCCGACCGGGCGGGACTCGCCCCGGAGCAGGAAGTCGTCTGCATCGGGCAGCACACGCTGGAGAACCTCGTGGGGGACAAAATACACGGGACCGCCCAGCGCCACCGCGTACCGCACCACACGGGCATACAGGGCCGGGTCGATGACGTCGTGGGTCAAAAGCCACTCCTGCTCGTCGGCGGAGATACCGGCCGATCCAAACACCTTCTCACCGAAGGTCCAGCCGTAGAGCTGCACCACCGCACGCCGGAAGAGCTCCGCTTCCACCACCGCTCGCGCGATGAGGTGGAGCTTTTGCTCGAGTCGCCGCTCCCGAACCACGGCCTGACTGTTTTGAAAGAAGATGCGTAGGACGGCTTCCGTGTCCAGCCCCGTCTCTCCTCCCGGTCTTCCCCCCGTTATCGCACAGAGCGGAAGCCGCTCCCAAACCTATGGACTTTTTTGCCAGCGGGCAATCGCCCGACACCAAGAACCCTGAAACGGCAAGGGCAGTTTGCGATCGTCCTGCCGCCGCCCTAAATAGGTGCCCTGCCGCTCTTTACAAAGAAAAACCTGCTCCGCACCGCAGAGACAGGAACATTTGTGCTATTGGCGGGGCAGTTATCCCAAGGGATCGCACCCCGCTCCTCAATCCTGATTATATTCCCCGGAAAACAAACAGTCTACCGTCCTTGGGAAACACCGCGTACGATGCGAACGCCCCTGACAACCGCCCCTGAGGAGTGTGTCCTGCACATGCGATGCCCGGCCCTGCCCTCCCTCTTGCAGGAGCGGCCCTTTCGACGGTACTGGGCCGGCCGCTCTCTGTCGCTCCTGGGTGGCCAGATAAGCCTTCTGGCCTTTCCGCTTACGGCGGTGCTGGTGCTGAAAGTCGGGCCGATCCCGATGGCGTTCCTAACGGCCGCGGGATCGGTGCCGGCCCTCTTGTTGGCCCTGCCGCTGGGTGCCTGGGTCGATCGCCGCGGCCGGCGACGTCAGGTGATGATCGTGGCCGACCTCGCCCGGGCGGGACTTCTCGCCCTCATCCCGGCCGCCTGGGTGCTGGGGGTGCTGTCCCTGCCCGTTCTGATCGGCCTCTGGTTTACCTTCGGCATCTTTTCCGTTCTGTTTAATGCCGCGCAGAGCGCCATCTTCGTCTCGATCGTGCCGGAGGGGCAGTATGCGGCCGCGAGCCGACTCTTGTCACAGGCTCGAGCCGGTGGGTACCTTCTCGGTCCGGCCCTCGCGGGATGGCTCATCGCCGCACTCAGCGCGCCCGTAGCTCTGCTGGCGGACGCCGTCTCCTTCGTCGCCTCCGCCCTCTCTTACGGGTCGTTGGAGCTGCCGGAGGCGAAGCCCGCTCCGCCGGAACCCCGGCAGATTCTGGCCGGTCTTCGGTTTATTCGGGAATCTCTCATCCTGTCGCCGATGCTGGCGGCCGGGCTTACGCAGGGGCTCTTTAGAGCGGCCTTCATGGCCCTCTATGTGCTGTATGGCACGCGGGATCTCCACCTATCCCCGGGACAATGGGGTCTCGTCCTCGGCCCGAGCTCGGCCTTGGCCCTCCTCGGCTCCGCACTCGGCGCCTCGATCAGGAGGCGAATCGGCCTCGGACCCAGTCTGGTGCTGGGGACGTTCGTCCAGACGGTCCCCCTGTTGGCGGTGCCCTTGGCCGGAGGGCCGCATGCGCTTATCGTCGCGACCGTGTTTCTGGCCGAGGGGCTGGCAGGGGCCGGATCCATGCTGGCCGAGGTGCCGCAGGCAACCCTGCTGGCGACCGTGGTACCCGACCGCGTCCGTGCTCGGGTGTCCGCCGCGTTCCACATGGCGAACACCGGCATGCGCCCCCTGGGGGCTCTCCTGGCGGCGGGCCTCGCCTGGGCGGCCGGGGTACACGTCGTGCTCTTGACGGCTGCCACCGGCATGGCGGTGTCAGGGCTCTGGCTCCTGGTCCCGGCGCGCTCCCGCCTGGTCGGTGTAGAGGCCTGGGAGGGTCGCCTGCACCCCGGTTAAGTCCCGAAGGCGCCCACGCCGGGAAACGGTTCGCCTCGCGTACGGCTCCCGGAGCTGGTGTGAGGGGCTCGGCGCGGGGCCCGCGAGCGCGGCGGCCGGGCGCCAGTCGTCCCCTCGTCCTTCGCGGCCCCCGGACATCTTTGGAGTCTTGCCCGACGGGGATGGTCAGGGTAGCGAGGTCGACTGCCGCCATCCGGGAGTTTCCTGTCCGAACCCGGGATTTAACAACCGGACTCCAGGACGCTGGCTTCGCGACGTAAAGCGCGCTTTCTAAAGCCTGTCATCCCAGAGGGCGGTCCGGCGTCCGGTTAAGCCCGCGGACCTCCTGTAGGCGCCGCGGCGTCGAGCCGCAGGCCGCGGCTCCGTGCAACAAAAGGCTGCCTCCCGATGCACCGCTTGGCGCCTTCGTCAGCACTCTGGCGGCAGGGGGACCGACGGGCGCTCCGGTCTCAGAGCGCACCGATGCGAAGCAATCAGGTCCCGGTCCTCCGTCCTGCCCATGCCCGTCCTGCGAGTCCGTTCGGGCCACACGATGGTGTCGTGAGCGGCGGCTCTCCGGGGGAGGACCTGCGGAGAGCCCCTCTCCGGCCGGCCGTAGGCAGGATTAGGTACCGAAGCTCACCGGCGTGCTCACATGGACCACGCTCGGGCGGACGAACAGCTGGCCATGTCCGGTGGCCGCCAGGAACAGGGCGCCCGCAATGAGTCCGGTGAGCACCCCCATCCAGAAGGCGGGCGGGATGACGAGAAAGCGTCCTGCGGCGATTTGAAGCATCCTTCGCGCTCGCATCACGATCCGGCGGCGCAACGCCCGCCGGCGATACTCGCGAAGCGGCGTGACGCGGGAGGAGCGGAATAGGCTCGCCGAACGCCTCTTGTTCGTCGGCGAGGAGAGCCGCTCGCCGCGGTCGCGGGCGTACTTCATATGTATCCTCCCTGCCCGGCCGTGACGTCGGCCGGGCAGCTCTGTCGGTTCCGACGGCGATGCAACCGGCGCCTCGCGCCCGCCCGTCACGGCGAGGCCGGGTTCAGGAGGCGCCTTCCTTGACCTCTTCCACCACGATGTTGCTTTCGGTCACCGGGCGCGTCAACAGTGTGAGCACAAACGACAGCACGCTTGAGAAGCCCAGGGTGACAACGCCGGCGGTCACGAAGCCGGCGGGCAGTAGACGCCCGAAGATGGGACCGCCGAAGAGCGCACCCACGTTGAAGAGCAGGAAGATCCACCCCGTCACCGTGCCGGCGATCGCGTCGTCCACAGAATCCTGACTGAGCGTGGCCACGAGGTCGACGTAAATTCCCCAGCCTGCGCCGAAGGCGAAGGTCAGGGCGACCAGGGCGGCGATATTGCGCGAAACCAGAAACATCCCGAGGCTGCCCACCATAATGAGGAACGCGGCCAGACTGACGATGTACTTCCGTCCCAGCTTGTCGGCCAGGTATCCGATGGGAAAGGCGCAGATCAAACCACCCAGGCCACCCATCGAGTACACGGTCGCCGCTTGACCCGACGCCAAGCCGAGCCCCTTCAAGAGGTAGTCGGAATAATAGCCGAGAAATCCGAACAGGCAAATGCCGAAGAGAAAAATGGAGGCCGAGAGAATCAGCACATTGCGGTGGAACACGGCCGAAAATCCCACGCGGCGACGGGACATCTTCTTGTACGTTCTCGGGATGACCAGGACAAACGCGACCAGGACGGCCAGGGAGACCAGACCGGAAATGATGAACGGGATGCGGTAGTGCGGCAGAAAGGGCTGAATTACAAAGGGGCTCACAAAGAGGCCGCCGCCGAAGAACACGGCGAACGCGGACACCGCCCGGCCCCGGGTTTCAAAGAAAATGTCCCCGAGCAGTGCCACGATGGCCGGCTGAAAGATGCCGATGCCGACGCCCACGAGCAGACGGGCCACAAACAGAACCACCGGACTGGTGGCAAAGCCGGTGAGCACGGTGAACAGGGCGAAGATGACCACCGACATCACGATGGTGTACTTCACCGAAAACCGGTCGAACAGATAGCCGCCGACCAGACTGAAGATGGCGATGCCGAGCGCGAAGCCCGTGGCCAGGGTGCCTAAAAGCGCCGCGGTGGCATGCACTTGGTGCACGATGTACGGGGCGCCGAACGCAAACAGGTTGGAGTCGAATCCCTCCATGAACGCCGGCAGTGCGGAGACGATGACGATCAGGAAGAACTTCCAGGAGCTTTGATACGCCAGAGCCCGGACCGTCACATTGTCCGCCGGCAAGGCCGCCTTTTCCGACATTTTCGCACCCCTTCTCCTCATCGAGGGATGATGACGCTGTCATTGGCGGTTCGAGCCCTGCATGGGCTCGTTCACCCATGTTCTCGCCTGTATTGTAGATCTATCACTACTATAACAATAAAAGGATGCGCTTCAACCGGATCCCGTCGTGCGCGGCCCCGGGCCGTCGGCAGACGATCGAGGTCGGAGCATCGATGAGGGCCGGCTTCCGGCAGGGACCTGATCGCCCGAAGCGGACGAGCCATGGCCCTGGAACCCCGAACCCCCGTGTCTGTCTCCGGGGGTGGCCGGGCGGTAGCCGCGATCGCGGAGGCGGCGCCTGTTGGGGAAGACCCATGCCACCACAGCTCGTCATGCCACGCCCGCATCCCGGAGCCAGGCTCTCCTTGTTGTCGGCGCTGAGGGCGAGCAAGCGCATTCCGATTCCCGTCGCGGGCTCAACTCCGCCCGGGCTTCCAGGGCGTAAGGAGGAGACTCAGCTTACGCGTGTCAAGTCACGGGACGCGAATCGTGGACCGCCGGGGCACCATCGACCGACCATAGGGCTGCATCTGCTATAAAATCGGTGCGCAATCGTGCGCCTCGACTTCTTCCTGCCCCGAAGCCGCCGGCCTCAAGCCAGCGACCATAGCGTGCCGGTGTGGGGTCGCCGGGGGACAAAGGTCCCGCCGGTCCGGATCGGCGCCCCCTGGCCATCACCGGGGTCATCCGGGAGCGCCGGGCGACGCGACCGGATTTAGGGGGAATCAATCAACGACGACGGGGTTCCCTGGTGGCCAAGGGCTCGGGTCGCCCACAGCCGGCGTGTTGGCTGTGGGATCGGTGTCCGTGCATCCGGCCCCGACACAAAGCTCCTCTACAAAGACGCGGCCCGGCAGGCCGCCCTATGACGAGCCCACGTCGG
>JAKATP010000107.1 GCA_021818685.1 Bacillota bacterium
GATCACCCAGTACTAAACACCGAGCGGACGCCGGGGGGCTGAGGGCCTCTCGGCGTCGGGCTTGACGGAGCAAAGGGGGGAGGGGTGTGGGGGAATGGGTCGCCTACATTCTGAGCGTGGGGTTGCTCTTCGTCGCGACGACCTTTGGCTTCAGCCTGATCGAAGCGCAGGGGGCCCAGGCTCAACTGACACGAGTCGCTCAGGTCACTGCCAATGCGATGTCGGTCGACGGCGGGTTCACCCAGCCGATCCAGCAGACGGTGATTCAGCAACTGCAGGCCGACGGGTTCAATCCGGCGGACGCCGCGGTGACGACCACGCCCACGGGCGTGCGGGCCGCGTACGGCCAGATTGTGGGGGTCCGGATCACGTATCCGGTCCCGATCCATATCGTCGACATCGCCCCTTTCACCGTGGCCGTCTCCGGAACGGCAGCGGCCGTGAGTATGTATGTACCGGGCTCGCCCGCCTCTTCCGATCCGGTGTTGGCATCCCCGGGACAGGGCACCGCCGATCTCGCGGGGACGCCCACCAGCGGACACGCCGTGTGGGTCGGGCCCTAGCGGATGCGCGCGGGCTCTCCAGCCTTGTTTTGGGCCTCTTTCTCACCGCCGCGGTCTTCTTAGCCGCCGAAGCCTATCTGGACATTACGCGCGTCATTCAGGCGCGCACGCAGTTGGATCAGGCGTTGACCTTGGCCCTGCAAAGCGCGGTCGCGCGGGGCAACGCGCTCCAAGCGGTCGGCGGCGCGGGAGCGCCCGCCGTGGTCTGGAATCCCCCCGCCGCCCAAAGCGCAGCCGAACAGGCGCTTACGACCGCGTTTCCTGTCCAAGTGGCCCAAAGCGGTCTCGCTCCCTCCGGTGGTTGGGCGACTTTCGTGCCCGTCGGATCCACGCCCCCGGACTGGTCCGGTCCCCTCACCTTGAGCGCGTTTCAAACCGGCAATACGGCGGGACCCGTCACGCTGTATCAGACGCACGAAACCGCGGGCGGGCCTTATGTGGCGGCCGCCCTGTCGGTACCGCTCACGCTCCGCTTTTACGGCATTCCCATTACCGTCTCCCTGCAGACGGCACGCCTCGCGTTGGTCTATGGCTATAACGGCCAGCAATTTCAAGAGTTTCCGTAACCCGAAGGAGGGCCTGTTCACTATGCGGCGGACAATCTGGCGAGGCGCATTGGCGCTTCTGGCAGCCATCGGACTTGGTGTGTTCCTCCTGGCCACGACGGCCCAACCCCATCTGACGCGGGTGGTGGTCGTCACGCATCTGGTTGCCGCCGGGGATCCGGTGACCGGGACCGATCTCGGGTGGCTGACAATTACCGGACAGGCGCCGTCCGGCGTCCTGACAGCGACACCGGCGCCCGGCGAGTTGGCCCAGGCGCCGCTTTATCCCGGCGAGACCCTGACGGCTTCGCTGCTCGCGCGCACCTACGCGGGTTTACCCCGGGGGCGGGTGCGCGTGGTCGTGCCCGTTTCGGCGGCTCAAAGCGCGCTCGCCCAAGTGGGCAGTCGTGTGGACGTGATGGCGTCCCTGCATCAAAGCAACGGGCCGACGCTCATCGAAACCGCTGCCACCCGGGTTCCCGTGGTCGGGGTCTATAACGCGACGGGCGGAGCGGTGGTGACCTCGGGCACGGGCGCCGCGGCACCAGGGCTGGTGGCGCTGGCCGTGACGCCGACGCAGCTCGGCAATCTCATGCCGTTGCTGACGGCCGCGAGCGGCTCGGGCACGGCGTACTGGCTGGTGTTTGATCCCCAGGCGGTCGTGTCGGCGCCGATCCAGGCGCCCGCCTCGGGGACCTCGGTTCCCTCCACGCCCTCCGCGCCTGCCGCAGCGGCCTCGGGCTCGACGACGGGGACCTCGGCGCCCTCGTCCCATTAAGCAGAAAGGGTGCAGCCCGATGCAGGTAGTCAAACGGCACCGACTCGAGACCGACGTCCTGACGGACTTAGTGGTGGGCGCGGGCGATCCGCTGCGCGCCGCCGATCGATGGTATCGCACACACCCCGGCTTTCACGGGCGGCTCTTCCTGCGATGGGAGCCGATTCTGGGACCGGCGTGGGTGGCGATCTTTGAATGGGCGGGGGAGCAGGTCCGTTGGGTGTCCTGCTCCCCCGCCGCATGGGGAAGGGGGCTTCGCTAATGCGTGTGGCAGTGGATGTGGGATTCGGGTACGTGAAAGCGGTGGCGGATCATGGCGGCCACTTCACCTGTCCGGCCGTCATCGCGCCGGATGACGGCGATGCGGCGCTCGATCAGGTGTGGGGCGGCGGGCCGCGCCGCGAGCGGGTCACCGTGCAAGAAGGAGCCGAAGCGGCCCAGCGTTGGCTCGTGGGGTCGTCCGCCCTCAATAGTCCCGGCGCGACCCGTCCGTGGGCCTCGGACGCCACCGAGCGCGTGGGGTATGACGTGCTGGTGGCCACCGCGCTCGCGGCCCTGACACCGCCGGGGGCCGGCACGGTGGCGGTAGACTTGGTGCTCGGGCTGCCGCTCGGGCTTTTCGGGTCCCAAAAGGACGCCTTGGCGGCCCGGTTTACCGATCGGACCTGGCACGTGCAGCGCGGGTCGGACCCGGCGGTGGACGTGTCGATCGCGTCGGTGATGGTACTCGCCCAGGCGGCCGGAGTCTATTACGCGGCCGCGCTCACCGGCGATGGGCGCGTCCGCGATCCGGGCCTCCTGCGACGGACCGTCGGCATCGTCGATGTCGGGTTCCGGACGGTCGACTATTTCGTGATGGCCTGGGACGACGAGGGCCTGCACCCGATCCCGGCTCTGTCCGGGAGCATCGACACCGGGATGGTGGAGGTGCTGGAGGCGGTGCGGCGGCGAGCGGTGCAGGCCACCGGCCAGATGGTGGATGCGTTCCAGGTGGAGGCGGCGATTCGGCAGGCCGGCGGGCGGCTCTACGCGCCGGGCCAGACCGTCGATCTGCGCCCTTGGATGGCGGAAGCCGGGGAGGCGGTCGGGCGGCGGGTGGCTGATCAGATCCGGCTCCTCTGGGGCCGCCATCTCCTCACGATGGCCACGATTCTCCTGGCAGGTGGAGGCGCGGCCACCCTGTATCCCACCCTCCAGCACCTGCATCCGGAGGCCCTCTTGGTGGATGATCCGGCCTTGGCCAATGCGCGCGGCTTCCTGGCCGTGCAAGCCATGCGGCGTCTCCCGGTCTGATGCTCCGCAACACCGCTACGGGCACGGTGCTGGCAGCGAACGTGCGGGTGGCCCGGCGTCTACGAGAGCGCCTGCGCGGGCTCTTGGGTACGTCGGGCTTTCCCCGTGACGCCGCCTTGGTGCTGACACCCTGCCGACAAATCCACATGCGCGGGATGCGCTATCCCATCACGGCCGTGTACGTCGATCGGGCCGGCATCGTGTTGGCGGTGCGACGCCTGGAGCCTGGAGAGCGCGGACCCCGGATCCGCCGGGCTCGGGCTGTGGTGGAACTCCCGGCCGACCTGGCGCCGGTGGTGCAGGCCGGGGATACGGTGGTCTGGTCAGACGTTTAGGCTGGGGCAAGGAGACACACGCCATGCGACTCACCATTCGATTGACCGACGAAGAAACAGCAACCATCGACGCGGCGTGCCGGACCCAACGCCTCACGCGGTCCGAGTACGTCCGGCGTGCGCTGGCGGCCTATACCCGGGACGACGGGGTGCTGGGACCGCGCCTCGACGCCCTGGACGCGCGGCTGGCGCGCTTGGAGACGCAATGGCGGACGGGCGCTGCCGAGCCGCCTGCTTCTCCACCGCTGAACGCTACCGCAGACGATCAAGCTCTCGTGCAACAGAGCCTGGAGGCGCTGTTAGGCGCCGGGTGGACCACATAACGGCCGGGGACCCCGGCGAGGGAGGACGATCCGCATGGTGCCACGCACGTCCTGGGTCCTGTGGGGCATGGCCCTGCTGGGCCTGTATTTGTATCTGTCGGAACACGGCAAACCCTTGCCAAAGGCCCAGCCGCACACCCATCAGCCTCTACCCCTTGGAGGGGTATCCTGGGCCTGGGTAGGGCCCTTGTTGACTCATCTGCTCATCGGCCTGCTGATCCTGGGCGTGCTGTTGGCGTTGGCCATACTGGCGAGCCGCCTCTGGATGCGGCGGCGGCGTGCGCAGGCCATGCGGGTGGACGAGATCATTCTCGGCCCCGACGACACCGCCACGCCTTACGAAGTCATGTCGGCCCTGGACGCTATCCACGGCCAGCTCCTGACGCGCTACGGCTCGGGCGCTATCGGGCAAAACTCCTGGACGTTCGAGGTGGTGCGCGACGCGGATGGTGCCGTGCACTTTCTCTTGTCCGCACCGCATGAGTGGCTGCCGGCCCTGGAAGATATCTGGCGGTCCAAATACACGAACATCCGATTCGTCCCCTGGCAGGACGTGGCGCGCCCGTGGCCGGTCGCCCAGCAAATCGTGCTGTCCAAGCACTGGCGCTACGCGACCGAGACGGTGCGCGACTACCAGAACAGCGTCGTGGAGACGTTGGTGCAGGCGCTGGACCGGGCGGACGGGGAAGCGCATCTCCAGTACCACATGACCCCGATTCCGGCGGGGGGGCTGCATGAGACGCTCCGGAGCCACATCCGGAACATGGAGTACAGCGCGCGGAACCAGCAGTTGGCGGACCCGGCTAATCCGGGTGTCGGCTACGCCGACAGCCAAGCGGTGAAGAATGCGCTGCAATTGTACGGCAAGGCCGCGTTCCGAACCGAGATTCGGCTGGGGGCCGATACCTGGAACACGGTCCAGCGCATCTACGGCGCGTTGCAGGAAGCCAACGGCGAGAACCGGCTCCGAGCGACCACGGTGATTTTGGCCAAGGGGCTTTGGACCCGGTGGTTTTGGGATCGTCTCCCGAGTCTCTTTCTGTTCCGTCCCGCCATCCTGTTTTCGTTCCCGCTGGCGACCCTGATTCACTTGCCCTCCGCACGGCTCCGGGTCAACTCGCTCCAGCGGACACTGGTTCGGCGCGGCCCCGCGCCGCGGGCGATTACCCGCGATCCCCGCGTGTCCATCCTGCGCGATGAGCACGGGGTGGTCGGCATCCTGGAGGCCGACCGGAAGTTCAATACGCTCTTGGTCGGGTCGCAGGGCGCCGGCAAGTCGACGGATTTGCAGAACATCATCTGGGTCGACAGCCACGGGACCGTCGGCGGCGATTGGGGGAAGGCCCTCGTTGTCCTGGATATCGGCAAGGACACGGCCAAGCGGGCGCTCGGCATGGTGCCGGCCGATCGGGAGGTCCTCTGGTTCGACCCGGGGGACCCGGACTGCCCGTGGACCTTGAATCCGCTGCTGACCGCGGGCGACAACGCGGTGCTGGCGGACCACGTGTTGGCGGGCCTCACCGAGGTTTTTGGGGAAGAGGCCATCCGGTTCCGCTCCCGCGAGTTTCTCGGCAACGCCATCATGGCCGTCCGGGACGTGCACGGCGACCAGGCGGACTTCACGCACGTCTATAAGCTCCTCACGGATGCCGAGTATCGGCAGGACGTCATCGACCGGGTCCAGGACGAGCATCAACGACGCTACTGGCAGGGGACGTTCACGCAGGCCATGGCGAACAACCCCCGCTTCCTGGACGAGGGCCTCGCCGCTCCCCGGAACAAGCTCGACGAGGTGCTGCGCAACCCGCACATCCGGGCCACGCTGGAGACCGGGCACGGCCGGCGGCTCTTGGACTTTCGGGAGATCATCGCGGGCCGGCAGGTGCTCTTGTGCAACCTCGACAAGTCCCGCCTCGGCGACGTGGGCGCCCGGCTCCTGGGCGTCCTGATGCTCACGATGCTGTGGCAGGCCCTCGAAGCGCAGAACGTGGTGGAGGAGGCCGAGCGCGTCCCGGTGTCGCTCGTCATCGACGAGGCGCAGAACTTCCTCGCGGAAGGGTTCTTGGACCTGCTGGCCGAGGGGCGCGCCTACGGCGCCCAGGTGACGCTCGCGGTCCGGTTCCTCGGGGAGATTGCATCCGAGAAGGTCATCCAGGGCCTCCAGGCCCTCGCCCAGAACCTGATCGTCCATCAGTTCGAGCTGCTGGACGAGGCCGAAGTGTTCATGAAGCGCTTCATGCGGGTCTACGCCAACATGGTGCAGGTTACCGCCGAAAGCCAGGACGCCATCAACTTCGGGGCCGACGACTTCATGCGCCTGCCGAAGTTCTACGCCGTGTGCCGCTTCATGGCCAACGGCCAGGTCCAGCCGGCCTTTCTGGCACAAACGCTCCGGTGGGAAGACCGCTATGACGCCGAAGCGGCGAAGATCCACCGGGAACGCCCCGCGTGGGCCGCCCTGCCGGGCGGAAGCGCGGAGGCGGCGCCCCCGTCCCCGCCGCTCCGGGTGGTGCCTCCCACCCTTCCGGCCCCCAGTGCGCCCGTGTCCGAAGGGGGGACGGCCGCCGTCTCCCCCGCACCCATCACTCCGGCCACCGCGTCCGAAATGTCGCCATCGTTGGGCGAGCGTCCGGATGGACTCGCGGCGGTGGTGGGATTGCTGTTGGGGGACGAGGCCGCGAGCCGGTTGTGGGAGACGGCCCAGGATCCGCTGACCGGTCTCTTCAGCCGAACAATCTGGGACCGCGCCATCGCGCAGGCGCAAGGCGGTGGATACACCGTAATCTTCGCCGACCTCGATGGCCTGAAGGCCCTCAACGAGGCCCAAGGACACGATGCGGGGGATACCTTCATTGCGCGGGCCGGCCAGGTGTGGAAGGCTGCACTTCGCGACGGCGACATCGGTGCCCGCTACGGGGGCGATGAGCTGGGGGCGTTGATGCGGGGCTGGACCGCCGAGAGCTTCCCGGCGTTCTGGCAGCGACTTCAGGTCGCGTTTGAGGAAGCCGGCATCGCCCTGAGCCTGGGGGCGGCCATGCAGCACCAGGGAGAACTCCTAGACGCCACGGTGCAACGCGCGCAGGCCGCGCTTGATGCGGTGAAAGCGAAGCGCCGAGCGGCACACCAGGAGGCCACGGCTTCCACGGCACCTTCTCCCGTTGGGGCAACGGAGGCTGCGCCATCTGCGGGTCCCCAGCGTCCGGCCCCAGGGCGTGTCGTGTCTCTGAAGCCGATTCCGGTGCGACCTGTCCATCAGGGACCGGAGGCGTGGACGGACAACGATTCCCGCCGCGTCTTCTGTGAACGCTACCAGGTCGATCCCATGAGGCTCTTCCGTGCGGCACAACGCATGGGGATCACCGATCACGAGTTGCGCGAAGCGACAGGATGGGCGCTCCGCAAGCACATCGAGCACGACGGTGCTTTTGAACGGCTTCGGCAGGTTTTGCAATACAAGCTGGAAGACCGGCGGTTGACGCCCCTGGCTCAGCGACTCAACACGGACATCCAGAGTGTTCGCACGGCCTTGCTGAAACTGGATGCCGGAACGGACGATGTGGCGGATTTTCTGGCCGCGCACCCTGACGTCACCGAGCTCGAGGAGTTCAAACTCCGATGGCCCAAGCGACTGGCCGGGTCTCAGCCGGCCGCTGGTGATGTCTGACGCCCCCGAACCCTTGCACTGACAGGCGATCCGGGCACGGTACTGGTTCGTCTGTCGGACAAGGTGGGGTTGTCTGACGCTTGTGGCTGCCGCCACCGACAGAAGCCCTTAACACATAGGCGTGGCACCAGTCTGACACCGGCGTGATACCGAAGGGAGAGATTCTCAATATGGTGCGGTCGTTGCCCCGCCAAGGGCTGGTGCTCTGGGAACGGGATCCCCGCCCGGATATCACCGTGGACGACATCTTAGAGGGGAAAGTCGGCGTGGGCTTGGATTTGGACTTTGAGATACTGGAAGCCGCTCTCCGTTACAACTACCTGACAGCACTCCAGTTCCGGGGTCGGGGCTCCCGAGAAGAGCCGGTCGATCCAACCACGCCGGCCTTTTGGCGACGAGTCCAGCGTCGCTTCCAGCGCTTGCACGAAGTGGGCCTGCTTGACCGAGCGTGGGTGCGCTATCGGCCCAAAACAGTCGATGCCGCTCCTACGGCGGGTGTGCCATTGGCGGGTGAATGGGTCTACGCGTTGAGTCCCAAAGGCATGGAGCTCCTGGTACGCACCAACAGCCCTTGGGGTCGACGGTGGGAGAGTGATTGGCGGCCACGCAGCGCCGGCGAGAGCCGCAAGCTCTCGATTGCCCATGAACTGGGCCGCAATGACGTCGCGGTGGCGATGTGGGCCGAAGCGCGGACCCTGGGCCATCCCCTTATTGAATGGGAAGGTCCGCGTGAAGCCTACCATCGCGTGGCTCCGCCAACGCCTGGGGCACCCTGGCAGCACGTCGAGCCCGACAGCGTGCTGATTCTCCATACCGGACGGCCTCTGCTGCTGGAGTACGAGCGGAGTGGGCGGGCGGATAAGTTTCTGACGAAGGTTCGGACGATGCGGATGTATCTGGCCAGTGGAGCTTGGAAGGAGCGCTATCTCAGCACACCGTGGGTAGTTTACGCAGTGCCATCGTTCGTCCGCACCGAGTCGCGGGAAGCCGGATCGTTCGGAGCGCTGGCGGCGCAAGCGAAGACGCTTCACTCTAGTCGCTACCTGTTCGTGAACGACGAGCAGCTTCGGCAAGGCAACTGGGACGCGGTGGATGCCGACGGCCGGCGGGTGCCCTTTTGGTCCACGGTCTGGAACACAGCGGTCTAACGTGGGGTGACGTCTGTAGGAGTGACGTCTGTAAGAACGACGCTTGTAGAAGCGTCGTCTGTAGGAGCGACGCTTGTAGGAGTGACGTCTGTAGGAGTGACATCGGGCCTCCGGCGACGATCGCCGAAAGCGTTGCGGGGAAAGCACTTCGCGGATCAGCCCTCTGGATACAACACTTCCTCGACCGCTAATGAGAGGGAGGAAGTCAAATCTGGAGCAGCGATCTTCATTTCAGTAGCAGTAACCAATCCAAGAACAACCAA
>JAKATP010000008.1 GCA_021818685.1 Bacillota bacterium
CAAATAGAGGGCGACGGGGATGGCCATCGCCCAGTACGGGTGGCGCACTACCGCGGAAACCGGAAACGCCGTACAGATAGTCCAAGCAGCGGAGGCCAGGCACAACACACCCAGGTTGGCGACTGTGAGCACCCAGTCAGGACCACCGTAACTGGCCAACGCTCCGGTAAACGGCACACGCTTCCAGGGGAACGTAGCTAGCGAGACGATGAACACGGGGAGTAAGCCCATGAGCACGATCGCGACCGTTCCCATGGTCGATGCTAAAAGCCGGGCGACAACCAGCGTCGACGGGCGGACCCTCACCAGAGTTAGGGCGAGGTACCCGGTCCGAGCGTCCGTGGACACTCTTTCCCCAAAGGCTATGGCGCCGATGAGAGGCGCCAGGACGCCAACGGGGCTGACCGCTTGCGCGAGCGCCAGCCAACCTGCTCCACCGCCCATCGCGGCTAAGTTCAAGCTCACATACTGGTGGAACCCAAGAAAACTCAGACCGACAGTGACCACGAGCGCGACGCGTGTATTCGGAGACCGGACACTGCGGAGTAAGTCCATCCGAATCATCGATCCCACAGGAGCGTCCCCCCACGTTTACCTCTGCCACGAGTGGGCGCGGAGAATTCACAGGGCCGGCGCCCGTTTCCCGGAGCACCCGCGCGACCTTGCACTCTGTTGCCACTCCGTATTCGGGCTCCAGTATCCGGACACCTTCACTGTAACGGTTGCATCGCATTTGCTACCAAACGCAACACGCCCCTACTATTGGCCAGCGATGTTGCACCTTGTAACGTAATCGTCGTACTCGCCCATCCCTTGATATGTCGTGATATCATCACCTATCAAGCTCGGATGTTCACGGTTGCTGGCTGGCCATGCTGTCGCCACTTAGCTCATCTTCCGCATGTCACCGCAGCGAATGTCGTGAGGGGTCGAAGCGGACCGCAGGCATAAAGAGGCAAGTTGACCTCCGCGAGATACTGGGCATGGGGAGCAGCCGCGGGGAGTCGGGTGGTGTGCCATTCCGTGCCGATCCCATCGTCGCTGGATCCCGGTCTCCCGCACGGCGAGGGCGGTGAATCGCGGACAGCCAGCGAGGGGCACGCTCTTCAGGGCGAGGATAGGAGCGGTGCCCGCGGCTGCCGAGCCAGCAACGGCGGCTGGGCCCAGACGGCGCCGGCTGCTGACTGCAGGGCCGCCCGTTCGTGGGCGATGTCCCGCTGGAGGGTCCGCTCGCGATGCCGGTCGCGGTAATCGCACACCGGACGGGGTAGATGGACAAAGTGTCAGGGTGGATCTCCACCCTATATCTCGCCGCCCCCGTTTTGGGGAAAACCCGGCCGAGGTGGTCTGCTCTGGAATCCGCCCCACCCAAGGCTCCGGACGCGGTGATCCCGGCGCTGCCGTTGGCGTAGAGGGCTTGTTTTCAGGCATCTTCTGGGACGTCCTGATCCAGGGTCGCGAACTCCGTCGACGTCCAGGGTCTGTTACTCGTGTTCCTGGCCAAGGGATTCCCTAATGGTACCGGTTCGTCCCATCGGTGGTGAAGTGCAACAGAATCGGGTTGAGGTCCGTGCCGTGCCCGTTTCTACTTCCCGCACGAGAAGTGGGGTGGGGAGCTTCGGCGAGGACTCCTGTGTCATCTCCGCACGGGGAAAACGCGGTCGTAGCGGCATCCAGGATGGCAGGATCCGCCGCCTCGCTGGCCCGCACGCGTACGCCGAAGAAGCCGACCAGCGTCCGGCCGTGCACGCCCGCGCTTCTCTAACACTCGGCTCAAGGCGTAGTCGTTCAACGCTGCGGGGGAGACGCCCGGGCCACAACCGCTCCACAGGCACGGTGGCGGATCAGGCCCCGACGTGACTCCGGGGGGTCCGTTGGAGCCGATACGTTCATGACCCAGTAGCGCCGGTGTCGACGGCGGCGTCTTCTTGTGGGCCGCATACGGGGTAGCGCCTCCATCACTGCACACCAGTTCCACTCCTGCGCCGGGAGGGGGACGGGCAGGGGGAAGTCGCCCCCGGTAACGCATTCAGCTCCCCGTGTCCCACAGAGGTTTCGAGGGAGATGAACCGCTCCATTGCGTCGTAGGGGCTAATTTGGGGACTCTTAAAGTGCCGCCCATCCAGAATCCGACCTACCGGAGCTGAGCTGCGGTCCGTGAAGCTCGCTTGGGCATATCAGGGCGCGTCCTGCGTAGCCTCATAGGGGAGGCGGGGTATGCGCATACGAATCGTCTCGCGGCGGCAGGCGGTTCGGGACCTGCTTTTCACCGTAGTGGCCTTGCTGACGGTCGGTGCGGCCGCCCTGGTGGGGGAATATGCGCGGGCTGCGTATGCATTGCCACCCGCCGGCGCCGTCTACGCCGTACGCACGTCTCAAAAGGTGGTAGCACTGGCTATCAATGTCGTGTGGGGAACCGAATACGTAAAGCCCATCCTTCAGGAGCTCACCCGATCGTCGGATACGGCCACCTTCTTTCTCGGCGGCCGTTGGGCGGAGACGAATCCGGCCTTGGCCCGGAGCCTGGCGGTGGCGGGCATGGAGATCGGCAACCACGGATTTGCCCACCGGCACCAATCCCTGCTGAATTTTGATGAGAACGTGGCGGAAATAGCGCGGGCCAGCCGCGCGATTGAACTGGCGACCGGCGTCCGCCCCACGCTCTATGCGCCGCCGTACGGGGAGTTCAACGCGATGGTATTGGACGCGAGCCGGAGTCTGCACCTTACCCTCATCATGTGGACTATCGACACGATTGACTGGCGGCCGGCCTCTACCGCGGCCGTTATTACGAGTCGGGTATTGAAGAAGGTTCGGCCCGGGGCCATCATCCTCATGCATCCGACGGACCGGACCATGCAAGCTCTTCCCGGCCTTTTGGCCGCCCTCCATCGGGATGGTTACCGGGTGGTGAGCGTATCGACCCTGCTCCACGCGGGCATCCCCCAGGGGGAGTGACCCCGGCCTCCCTGCGGCTTGCTACAATAGCCGCAAGAGACGGGGGGAGTTTTCTGCAACGAGGATTTGAGCGGTCGCCACGCGGCGACCGCCTGGTTTATGAGGAAAGTACCGAGGCAGGTTCAGCTGCGCTGGCCCTGTTCGTCGATGTTGGCAGCCGTGATGAAGGTTCGGGCGAGCGGGGCTGTGCGCACCTGCTGGAACATCTCGCGTTTCGGGGTGCCGGGCCCTTTGACCGCCAGGCCATTGCCGACCGTATGGACCGTCTGGGCGCGGATGTGAATGCCTTTACAACCCGCGACCTCACCTGTTATCACGCCCATGTGCTGGCACAGGACCTGGAGGCAGCGTGGGACCTCCTGTGGGCCATGACTATGTCGCCGTGGCTGACCGCCGAGGACCTGGAGCGGGAACGGGGCGTCGTGGCCGAGGAGCTTCGCGAGGCGGAGGACGACGTGGAGGATCGGGCCGACCAGGCCTTCACCGAAGCACTGTGGGGACGCCACGCGCTGGCGCGCGACGTCCTCGGCACCCGCGCCAGTCTGGACCGCATGCGGGTGACCACCGTTCGCCGCTTTCACGCCCGCCACTATGGGGCCAACCGACTGACCGTGGTGCTGGCCGGGTCCGGTGTCTCGCGAATCCTGGACCGCGTCCGGGCGGCCTTGGCGGAAGCGCCCTCCGTCCCGGATCTGACGCGTACGCCCCCCGCGGCCATGAGCGCCATCCGTCGACGGCTGGTCCCCGGGCAGGAGGTGTACCTGTCACTGGGCATCCCCGCACCTCTCATGGGTGAGCCGGACGAGCAAGCCTGGCGCCTTTTGGGTATCATCCTCGGGGGGCAGAACTCCTCACGTCTTTGGCAGCGAATCCGAGAAGAGATGGGCCTGGCCTACCAGGTGGGTGCTCAGTACAACGCTTACGCCGACTACGCGGACTTCAGCGCATCGGCGGGGGTGGCCGCCGAGCGGGTGCGCGAAACCTGGTCGGCGATGGCCGAGGAGTGGGTGGGCCTCGTCCGGAATCCGGTGACGGCCCTTGAGCTCGAGCGGGCCAAGCGGCAAGCCTCCACGGGCCTGGTCTTTGGCCGGGAGACCGTGGAAGGCGTACTCCATTACCTCGCCCGTTGGGCAACGGTGGGGGTTTGCCCTCCGGAGCCCGGTGAGGTGATAGCCGCCCTCACGGACACGTCCCTGGAGGCCGTGCGGAGAGCTGCCGCCGAGGCGGTCGCCCGGTTTGAGTCGGCGGCCGCGGTCGGCATGGCCGGACCACAGCGGGCCTTGCGGGGCGATCCCCGTCCGACCTTTTCCCGTCCATGCGCAACGGAAACGATGTCACCAGCCAGGGGAGGCGAGCACGCTGGCCAATGAGGAGAGATCCGACCGGTTGGCGGAGGTGTTCGAACGCCAGCGTCGTTTCCAGGAGGACCTGGTGCGGCGCCGGGGGCTCCGCTTCGACGAGACGGCCTGGATCGAGAAGCAGGCGCTCGCCCTCATCGTGGAGTTGGGCGAGGTGTTGGAAGAGGCGGGATACAAGTGGTGGAAGAATCCCGAACCGGTCAATCGGGCGGCCCTTCACGAAGAACTGGTGGATGTGTTCCACTTTTTCGTCGCCCTCTGCCTGGCCGCCGGCATGTCGGCGGACGACCTCTACGCGGGGTACCTGGCCAAGAACGCGGAAAACCAGAGGCGGCAGGATGGGGAGAGCGACCGCCCCGGCTACCGGGTATGACCGCTTCGGGCACCTCATAGGGTAGGCGGGGAGGGATGGATCTGCGCATGGCGGAACTGTCCGGTAAGGAACTCATCAATCTGAAAGACGGTCAGCGTTTGGGACGTCTTGGCGAGTGTGACCTGGAGGTGGAGGAAGGGACGGGTCACGTGGCGGCCGTGCTGGTCCCGACCCACCCCCGGGCGCGGACCCGGGGAGACGCGTCCCGGATTCCCTGGTCGGCGATCCGCCGCGTGGGGCCGGAAGTCCTCATTGTCGAGCTTGACCTGCCAGAACTTCCGCGCCGCGGGGCTCGCCTTTAGTTTTCCCCGATCCGGCCGCTGCGCCCGCGTCCCTGCTGGCGACGGCTTCATCCGCCGCCACAGGCGCGGCCGCCAACCCCTGCTCTCTGGCATCCGCTGACATCCACTTCCAGACACCCCCGAATTTGGGCCTCGTATATTGGACCATCCAGCGACGCCCGATCGGTCTACCCGCAAGAAGACCGGTCGCCTGCCGAGGAGGGGTCCCGGTGACACGCATGACAGGATCGGAGGCGTCCGCGCTCCCCCCCCTCGCCGTGCTGGCGGGAGACCCGCGCGCTGCAGCCCTGGTCCGCAGGGTGTGCGCGCTGGGGAACTCGGCCCGGCTCGTCGATCCGGAGGTACCGGGGGCCGCGATCTTAAGCCACGAATGGCTCGTACTCCCCCCCGGATCCGGAGCTCCTTCTCGCCGTCTGGCCTCGATGGCGAATGCAGGGCGGGGCGTTTTGGCGCCCCATCCCTTGCCGTGGCCCGGGGATCTGCGGGTCCCGGCCGTGTCTTACGCCGGTCCCGCATTTTTATGGGCCAATGCGCGCCTGACAGCGGAGGGCGCCCTCCTCTGGGCACTCGGCGGCGGCCGGGACAGCCTCTGGGGAGCACGGGTCGTCGTGTACGGCTTTGGACGGGTAGGGCTGTCCGTAGCCCTGCAACTGGGCGGTGGAGGAGCGCGGGTCACCGTGCGCTGCCGGGACCCGGAGGAGCGGGGCAGAGCCGTCGTCATGGGCTACGAGGGGGAGACCCTGCGGGCCTCCTCAGGGCCGGCAGTCCTTGTCATCAACACGATTCCGGCGCCGATCCTCGATCGCGTGACCTGTGAGGCGTTTGGGCACGCAGCCCGGGTCTTGGACCTCGCATCGCCGCCCGGAGGGTTTCTGCCTGAGGGAGCCGCCATTTTGGGTGCCCAGCTGGAGCGGAGGTCCGGCCTTCCGGGGCAGGTGGCGCCGGAGGCGGCGGCACGCATTCTCGTGCAGGCGCTCGCGGAGGCCCTGGCCAGCGGCGGAGAGCATCGCACGGACTTAGGATGACGCAGCAAGATTCTCACCTGCGACGCGCAGGTGTCCGAAAAGGGGTGAAGGCAATGGCGTTGAGCGGAGTCAAAGTCGGTCTCGCGGTCGGCGGATCGCATTGCAACATGAGTCGGGCCATCGCTACAATGGGAGAGCTTGTCGAGCTTGGGGCGGACTTGACGCCTATCATGTCCGGCGCGCTGATGCGCGATACAACCCGCTTCGGCACTCCCGACGACTGGTGGGGGGCCGTGAGCCGGGTCACCGGCAAGGAGCCTCTCACCGAGATACCCGAGGTAGAACCGAGTGGCCCTCAGCACTGGTTCGATGTGCTCCTGGTGATGCCCTGCACGGGCAACACCATGGCCAAGATCGCCAATGCCATCAACGACAGCGCGACGACCATGGCCGTCAAGGCGCAGCTCCGAAACGCACGGCCGGTCGTGCTGGCCATCACGACCAACGATGCGCTCGGCATGAACGCGATGAATCTGGGGCGACTCTTGGCCTGTCGGAGCATCTATTTTGTACCATTCGGCCAGGATAACCCGATCGTGAAGCCGCGCTCTGTGGACGCGCATTTGGAGAGGGTGCCGGAGACTCTGGAAGCGGCCCTGGAGGGACGCCAGCTGCAGCCCATCTTGATGGAGTGGAGGAATCCGGCGTGACAAGACCGTCCCGTGTCGCCGTCGTCGGTGCGACCGGGCTTGTGGGTCAGACGCTCCTCACCGTGCTGGGGGAGCGGTTTCCGGGTCTAGAGCACGTTCGCGCGCTGGCGGAGTGCGGCGGCGGACGGACCGTGCAGTTTGCCGGCCGTACGCTTCCGGTGGAGGCCATTTCGGAGGAAGCGCTCGCGGAGGCCGACGTGGTGTTCCTTGCGGCCACGAGTGCCGTCTCGGAGCGTTTCGGGCCGTGGGCGGCCGCCCGGGGCGCGCTCGTGGTTGACAAGTCGAGTCGGTTTCGCATGGACCCGGAGGTACCGCTGGTGGTGCCCGAGGTCAACGGGCACCTGATACAGAGGGGGGGACAGCTCGTTGCCAGCCCCAACTGCTCGACCATCGCCCTGGTGCTGCCCCTCCATGCCCTCTTGCGCCATCGGAGGGTGACGCGTGTGCTGGTCAGCACTTACCAGGCCGTCTCCGGGACCGGACGCGAGGCGCTCATGCAGCTGGAGGCGGAGATGGCGGACGGGCTGGGCGGAGAGGTGAGGGGCACGGCCTACCCCAAACCTATCGCGGGCAACGTCTTAGCGCAGTGTGACCACCTGGATGATGCCGGCTACACCCTCGAAGAGTGGAAGCTCACGCGGGAGTCGGAAAAGATCCTGGGCACGCGCCTTCGACTCTCGGCAACGGCCGTCCGGGTGCCCGTGCGGATCGGGCATGCCGAGGCCGTGTACGTAGAGCTTGATCGGCCCGTGGATCCGGAGGCGGTGCGCGACTGGCTTCGGGCCACGCCGGGCATCGTCGTGGTCGAGGATCCGGACTATCCGACTCCGCGGGAGGCCGCCGGGTCCGACGCCGTCTATGTCGGCCGGGTCCGCCGCGATCTGCATGAGCCTACCGGACTTCATCTCTTCATCGTGGCCGACAATCTCCGCAAGGGTGCGGCGACGAACGCGGTCCAGATTCTCGAGCAGAGTCTCTTCGGGGAGTCGGTGCGATCGTGAAGGTCATCGTGCAGAAGTTCGGGGGTACCTCGCTTGCGACGATTCCACAGCGGGAGCGTGCTTGTGACTGGGTGGAAAAGGCGGAAGAAGATGGCTACCGTCCGGTGGTGGTCGTGTCGGCCATGGGCCGGCGCGGGGATCCGTACGCGACCGACACTCTTCTATCGCTGGTGGAGGACAGTGCACCGAGCCCTCAGGATCGGGACCTCTTAATGAGCTGTGGCGAGATTGTGAGCGCGGTCGTGATGGCCTCGCGGCTTCAAGCTCGCGGACACCGCGCGCGGGCTCTGTCCGGGGGCGCGGCCGGCATCATCACGGACGCCTGCTACGGCGAGGCGCGGATCCAGACGATCGACCCGGAGCCGTTGGAGAACCTGCTCGCCAACCGTATCATCCCCGTGGTCGCCGGCTTCCAGGGCATGACCGAGACCCGCCAGGTCACCACCCTCGGCCGCGGCGGTTCTGACACCACGGCCGTCGCTCTCGGCGCCGCCCTGCATGCCGACCTCGTCGACATTTTTACGGATGTCGACGGGGTGAAGACCGCAGATCCGGCCCTCGTCCCCGATGCGCGCACCCTGGCCACGCTCGACTATGACGAGGTGTTCCAGATGGCCAATAGCGGCGCACGCGTGATTCATCCGCGGGCCGTGGAGATTGCCCGTCACTTCGCCCTGCCCCTCAGAATCCGCAGTCCCTTTGCCGCCACGGACGGGACGCTGGTGGCGATGGGGGCTGTGGGGCTCGACCATTGGGCCCATCGCGACCCCGAGCGCGCTGTCACGGGGATCACCTCGCTCGCCCAACTGGTGCAGTTCCGCCTGCGGCGCCCAGAAGGAGCCGGCGCCGACTGGATGTACCGCGTGTTTCAGGCCCTCGGAGCGGAGGGCGTGTCCGTAGACCTCATCAACATCTTTCCCGATCGGGCCTACTTCTGCGTCTTGCCGGACGCGCGGGAGGCGGTCGAGCGGGTCCTGCGCGCCCTGTCGATGGCGTACGAGTGTTCCGACGACCGGGCTAAGGTGTCTTGTGTCGGTACGGCGATTCACGGTCTGCCGGGTGTCATGGGCCGATTCATGCAGGCGTTGAGCGACGCCCAGGTCGATGTGCTGCAGACCGCGGACAGCCTCTCGACCATTTCGTTTTTGGTGCGACAGGCCGATGTGGAGCGGGCTGTCAGGGCCTTGCACCGCCAGTTCCACCTGGCAGGGGAGCGCGAACCAGATGATGCAGGTGAGTGAATGGCCGGCACTGTTTACGGCCATGGCGACCCCCTTTCAACCCGACGGAACCCTTGACGTCGGTGGGGCGGAGGACCTGGCGCGGGTCCTGGCTGAGGAGTCGGCGCCCGGGCTCGTGGTGGCCGGCACCACCGGTGAGGGGCCTACCCTTTCAGCGGCGGAACGCCGGGAACTGTTTCGGGCGGTGCGGGCCGGCACGAAACGGCGGGTGCCGCTCTTCATGAGCACCGGCCATCATGACACCCGGCAGGCCGTCGAGCTGTCGCGGGAGGCGGAGCTGTTTGGCGCTGACGGGATCATGGTGGTCGCTCCGTACTACAACAAGCCCCCGCAGGCAGGTCTGGAAGCCCATTTCGATGCCGTCCTGCGGGCCGTGCGCTGTCCGGTGATGCTATACAACGTGCCCGGGCGGACGGGCGTCAGCGTCGAGCCCGACACGGTGCTGCGGCTCCTGCGCCGCTGGCCGCACCTGAAATTGGTGAAAGAAGCGGCGGGCCGTGTCGAGCCTATCGCCCGCCTGGCGGCGGAGGCTCCGCCCGGGCGCACGATTCTCACGGGAGATGACCCACTTCTGCTGCCGGCTCTCGCTGTCGGCGCCGGGGGTGTCGTCAGCGTGGCGGCCAATGTGGCCGCGCCGGTCATGACGGCCCTGATGGAGGCGTACGCCGCAGGACGCGTGCGTGAAGCCTGCGAACGCTTCTGGCAGTTTAGCCGGTTGTGCCGTGAGCTCTTCCGACTCACCAATCCGATTGGCATCAAACACGCGTTGAACCTCGTCGGGCGTCCGGCGGGGCCACTGCGGCTCCCGTTGGTGGAGCCGGGTGGGTACGACTGGACGCCCCTCGACCGGCTCATCGATGGACTCCTGGGTCGGCCGCTTGCCGAGTCGACGGGGGTCCACTAGTGGTATAATCCTCTCGACGACTGTGTGCGGCGGTTGTTTTTGAGGGTAGCCGGCGGCAACGGGCAGACTCTGGCCGGCTTCTGGACGACGAAACCCCCAGCACCGAATAAGGGCTGGGGGACTATTCCTGTATGGGCAACGAAGCCCAGGAGGTGGGATTCCTGGACAATCCAGGACAGCAGAAACTCCGATTCATTCCGCTCGGCGGAGTGGGCGAGATTGGCAAGAACCTGTCCCTGATCTGGGTCGGGGACGACATCATCGTGGTGGATTGCGGACTGGCTTTTCCCGACGACGACATGCCTGGCGTAGACTTGGTGCTGCCCGACATGGCATTTCTCCTCGAACATCGCGACCATGTGCGCGGCGTTTTTCTGACCCATGGGCATGAAGACCATGTGGGCGCTATTCCCTACCTGCTGCGGGAAATGTCCGTTCCGGTCTATGGCACCCGCCTTACGATGGGCATCGTGGACCTGAAGCTGCAGGAGCACAAGCTGACCCTGCCCAAGGGATCACGGGAAGTGACGCCGGGAGAACGGGTGCCGGCCGGCCGCTCGACGGTCGAATTCTTCCGGGTCAATCATTCCATTCCGGACGCGACCGGGCTCATTATCCGCACCCCCGCCGGAACGGTTGTGCACACCGGAGACTTCAAGATTGACCACACGCCGGTAGATGGCCGGGTCGCTTCGTTTGACCGGCTGGCCCAGGCGGGCGACGAGGGGGTCCGTCTCCTGCTGGCGGACAGTACCAACGCCGAGCGCTCCGGGTTCACGCCCTCCGAGCGCACGGTAGGCGACGCCCTGGAGCGAGTCATCAGAAATGCCGCCGGCCGCGTTCTGGTCGCATCGTTTGCGAGCCATGTGCACCGCATTGCCCAGACCATCGAGATTGCCGCGCGCCACGGCCGCCGGGTGGCCGTCGTCGGCCGCAGCATGGAGAACGTCGTGGCCAAGGCGCAGGAACTTGGGTATCTAACCTTTCCGCCCGGGGTCAAGATGGAAGTGGAAGAAGTTCAGCGGATGCCGGCCAACCGCGTGTGCATCCTGACCACGGGAAGCCAGGGGGAACCGATGTCTGCCCTGTCGCGGATGGCGCTGGCCGACCATCGCAAGGTGGAAATCCTGCCCGGCGACACGGTGGTGGTGGCAGCTTCGCCGATTCCGGGCAACGACAAGCTGGTGGCGCGCATGATTGACGGTCTGTTCCGGCGGGGCGCCAGTGTCGTGTATGGCATTCCCATGGGCGTGCACGTCTCCGGGCACGCTGCCCAGGAAGAGCTGAAGCTCATGCTGAATCTGGTGCGGCCCCAATTCTTTATCCCTGTCCACGGCGAATACCGGCATCTCGTGCACCATGGCGAGCTGGCTCGGGCGACCGGCGTCCCGAGTGACCATATCTTCATTGGCGAGAATGGCACCGTGTTCGAATTCACACCTGACCAGGGTCGGGTCGTGGGGCAGGTTCCGTGGGGCAAGGTGCTGGTGGACGGCATGGGTGTCGGCGATGTTGGCCACATCGTGCTTCGCGACCGTCGGCAGCTGTCCCAGGACGGCGTCCTCATTGTCGTCCTCGGCATCGACTCGCAGTCAGGCGAACTGGTTTCGGGACCGGACGTCGTCTCGCGCGGGTTCGTATACGTGCGGGAATCAGAGGCGTTGATGGAGGAGGCTCGCCAACGCGTGCGTTCGGTGGTGGAAGGACTCGGCGAAGGGTACACCGAGTGGGCGACCATCAAGGCCGCCGTCCGGGATGCCATGGCCAAGCTCATGTTCGAGCGCACCCGCCGGCGTCCCATGGTGCTGCCCATTGTCATGGAGGTCTAGCCGCAGCGACCGGATCCTCCGCAGGGGATTGGGACCGGACGGCGCCTGGCTTTTGAGCCGGGCGCTCGCCCCTTTAGGCCGTCAGTGTGGCGGCTTGATGGCCACTGCGGCGGTGGTGCGGGCCCGCACCACCGCGCGGAGGTCAAGCGGGTACCGGGGCCTGCGTACCAGGACCGCCCGGCGTTGGACGCTAGGAAACGCCACGTCGCATGGCACCCGGTCGGGTGCGGTACCGAGGAAGCTGCTGGCTCGTGCGACCCGGTAGGAGAGGCGGGCGCGATCGTCTGCCTCCACCGCCAGGCCAGCGAAAAACGCTGCGACGGCCAGGGCGATGTGCCTCGTCGCGCGACCAGGACCCGGACGATCGGTCGGGCGCCCAGATCGGTCACGCCGGCTAGGGCCAACTCGCGGAACAGGCGAAAGACGCCTCGTGAGGCCCTCGCGTTCCGCATTTTCGAAGGCGGTCATGGCCCCGCCGATGGCTATGACGACCGCCCAGATCCGGATTGGAAAGGCCCGTGCCGCATCATCGGGCATCGCCTCTCCCACCGTCCCCTGACTCGGTGCGCGGCAAGCCCCGCCGTTCAGGGCGGGAAAGGATAGCGCGGACGGCGTTGCCGCCCTTGAGGTTTCGGGAAGCGTCTGTTGCTGTTCGATGTACCGACGCACGATGGAAATGGGCGCACCGCCGCAGCTTAAGGCGAAGTAGGACGGCGACCACCACCCACCCTGCCAGTAGCGTTTTTGGATGTCTGGGCGCTCCTTGCGCAGCAAGCGGCGGGAGACGCCCTTGAGGCTGTTCACCAAATTCGAGACCGCGATCTTGGGCGGATACTCCACCGACAGGTGTACGTAATCATCCTCGCTGTCCATCTCGATCAGGTGTGCCTCGAAACCGTCGCAGACCTTGGCGAAGATGGTTCGCCTGGGTCGAATGCGGTTTCGAGGACCACGCCGCTCTGGTTGGCGCGATCAATGTGCTAAGGGCGGAACGCGCCCGGTTCGCCTGTGACGTGAGCGGTGCAGGCATGCCACCAGCAGCAGGAACCCACCGCAGCGCCTCAGGGGCGTCTCTACGCCGCGCCTGAGCGCCGTAGGAATCTTCGGCTTCAGGCCGGGGAGGATGTCGTCAGCAGATTCCCACGCAGGCCGCCACCCTGGGGCACGCCCCTCGTTATCATGAACGGCGGCCCGAGGGCCCGCACCGCCCGGCCTGCCCACACGATGCTTTTTCTCTTCGAAGGGGCGCTCTGGAAGACGCCGCCCCATGGCATAATCGCCGGTCCCTTTCACCGACACTAGGGGCACCGCCCTGCGGGGAGAGGGGGAGCTTGGTGGCCAGAGACTCGAAGACTGCGCATGCAGAGGCTCCCGAAGCCGGGAGGAACCGGCAAGCCGACGCCAAGAGCAGTATTCACACCTTGGTGATTATCGGTCAGATTGAAGGGCATATTATTCTGCCCTCCCAGAACAAGACCACGAAGTACGAACACGTGATTCCACAGCTGGTAGCGCTCGAAGAGGACCCGGAGGTAAAGGCGCTACTGGTCATCTTGAACACCGTGGGCGGGGACGTCGAAGCGGGTCTGGCGTTGGCGGAAATGATTGCGAGCCTCACGAAACCGACCGCATCCCTGGTGCTCGGGGGCGGGCACTCCATCGGTGCGCCGGTGGCCGTGGCTGCCGACCATACTTTCATCGCCCCGACTGCCACCATGACGATCCATCCCATCCGGATGAACGGACTCGTCATCGGCGTGCCGCAGACCTACGAGTATCTGGACAAGATGCAAGACCGGGTCGTGGACTTCGTCGTCCAGCACTCCCACATCACGGAGGCGCACTTTCGCGAGCTCATGCTGCGGACGGGGGAGCTGGCCCGCGATGTCGGTACCGTGCTGGTGGGGGAGGACGCGGTGCGGGCTGGTTTGATAGGGGCCGTGGGCGGGGTGGGCAGCGCCCTCCAGATGCTGCACGACCGGATGAGCCGGATGAAGGCTCCGCGGAGCCGTCGGAGCGGTCGTGTCAACAAACGCTCGCTGCCGTCGGCGGGGGGATCTCCGGAATCGGGCCCTTGGGAAGGAGATGGCTCTTGATGTTCTACACTCCGCTTCCCTTCGAAGACGTCTGGGGCCCCCTGCAGGACAGTGCGCTGGACCCGCTGGAACTGGTCGACCTCGGTCGGGTGTGCCTGTTGGTTCGCCGTGAGCCCGACGGACGGCGCCGCATTGAGCGTCTCCTGTCCACTGATCCTCAACATTTTCTCGACTCTCGCTACCAGCCGGGCACCGTCTACTAGCGCTTGTCTTCCCCCGTCCTCCCCGGCATAGGAATCCGGAGGAGGGGCGGATGTGATGGGGGCCGCGCTTTTGGGTCTGGTTCAGGGCCTGACCGAGTTTCTGCCGGTGAGTTCCTCGGGACATCTCGTTCTGGTGCGTGCCCTCCTGCACTGGCAAAGCTCTGGCGCGAGCCTAGAAGTCTGGCTGCACGCGGCTACCCTGGTATCGGTCCTCGTCGCGCTGCGATTCCAGATGGCGGCCTTGTTCCGGGGACTCTGGCGGCGCGAGCGATCGAGCATGCGGCTCCTGCTCGCCATCATCGTGGGGACACTGCCCGCGGCCACGGCTGGCTTCTTCCTGCGCCCCTTCGTGCCCGGCCTTTTCCAGCTGCCCGTAGCGGCCGTCGGCTTCCTCCTGACAAGCCTCCTTCTCTTCACGGCCCCCGGTGGCTCGCGTGACGGGGGGCGGGAGCTCGCCGATCTCACGGCGCTTGATGCACTTATCATCGGAGGCATGCAGGCTTGCGCCCTCCTTCCGGGCCTCTCGCGTTCGGCCAGTACGATGGCCGCCGCACGCTGGTGCGGGTTATCGCCCCGTGCCGCGGCCGAATTCTCCTTTCTGCTGGCGATGCCCGTGATCGCAGGCGCCTTCGTCCTCACCGGGGTGCCGGCACCGCCTATGGCGACGGCGGTACTCATCGGGGCACTCACAGCAGGCACAGCTGGGGTGCTGGCGGTACAATGGGCCATGCGAGGCATCGTAAAGCCGCAATGGTGGCGGGGATTCGGTATCTACACTCTGGTCATGGCGATCTTGGCGTGGGGGATCGGACGCTGAAGGGGGACGGTGTGGTGGCGCAGGGCACGCGGCACGAAGTCTCCGGCATCATATTGGTGGCGGCGGCCATCGTGGCGTACCTGGCCCTCGGCGGCCAGTCCGAGGGGGCGCTCGGAAGCGTCGTAGCGCACGGGTTGAAAGCGGGTCTGGGACTCACCGCCTGGTGGATTCCCGGGTTTGTCGGCCTCGTGGGGGTCTTTGCGATCGTCGGCCGTCCGGCCTGGGCGACCCCGAGCCGCGTATGGGCGGTACTCGGCCTCACGCTGGTGCTGGACGGTCTGACAGGACTCGGAGGGCGCAGACCCGGGGGATTTATTGGCTACGGCATCGCGCACAGCCTTCGGTTTCTTGTCGGTCCCGCTGGCGCCGTCGTGCTCCTGGCGGCGTTTTTTCTGGCGCTGCTCGTCCTGCTCACCGGGGGCAGTGTGGCGGAGGCCGGACGGGTGTCCGGGCGCGGCCTACTCTGGGCCGCCAACCGTACCGGGGCGGGGGGGCTACGGGCTATGCGCGGGCTGGCGGACTGGGTGTTTCCGGTGGCCGATCGGGAGCCGGAACCGGCCGGCCCGGATGCAGGCGCCGAAAGCACCGTGGCAGCCCGCTCAGATGAGGGATCCGGCCCGCCCTCGTCTATCCTGCCGGCCCCGATCGCTGCCGTCGATCCCGTGTCGAAGGCCGCGGACCCGCCCCCGCTGGTCCCACTCCGGCGCACCCGCGTGTCCGCCCCCGGCCTTTTGGGTCAGGTGGAAGGAACGGGGCCGGGGCCCGATCTCCCACCCCTCCGTCTCCTGGCGGCGGGGGAGCCGGCCTCACTCCGGGGTCGTGAACCGGAAGTGCGGGCCGACCTTCTGTTGGAAACGCTGCGACATTTCGGGATTGAGGCACGTCTGGCCGAGGTCACCCAGGGTCCCGCCGTCACCCGTTTCGAGGTGGTGCCGCCGCCGGGTGTGAAGGTGTCGCGCATCGTGAACCTGGCTGACGACATCGCCCTGTCGCTGGCGGCGTCCGGTGTCCGCATGGAGGCTCCCATTCCGGGTAAGAGTGCCATTGGCATCGAGGTGCCCAATCAGGCTGTCTCCGTGGTGCGCCTGCGGGATGTTCTGGAGGCGCCCGCCTTCCAAATGGCTCGGTCCCCGTTGTCGGTAGCCCTCGGCAAGGACATCGCCGGCAAGCCGGTCGTGGCCCAGCTCGACCAGATGCCGCACCTGCTGGTAGCCGGGGCCACCGGCTCGGGCAAGAGCGTACTCATCAATGTTCTGATTGCGAGTCTCTTGTTTCGCGCCACGCCGGAGCAGGTACAGCTGCTCCTCATCGATCCGAAGGTGGTGGAACTGTCTGGCTTCAACGGCATCCCCCACCTGGTCACCCCCGTCGTCACCGACCCTAAGAAGGCGAGTCAGGCGCTCCGTTGGGCCGTCCGGGAGATGGAGCGGCGCTATCAGATGTTCGCGGAACGCGGTGTGCGCGACATTGCCCGGTACAACAGCCAACGCCAGGAAGAGGACCCGCTCCTCCCCTACACCGTGGTGGTGATTGACGAGCTGGCCGACCTCATGATGGTGGCGCCGGTGGAGGTGGAAGAGTCCATCAACCGCCTGGCCCAGATGGCCAGGGCGGCCGGCATCCATCTGGTGGTGGCGACCCAACGCCCTTCCGTCGACGTCATCACGGGCACGATTAAGGCCAATATCCCGAGCCGGATCGCGTTTGCGGTTTCAAGCCAGGTAGACTCCCGCACCATCCTCGACGGGAGTGGGGCGGAGAAACTCCTCGGGCGGGGAGACATGCTGTACAGTCCGGTCGGAGCGGCCAAACCGCAGAGGGTCCAGGGCTGTTACGTGACCGAGACGGAGATGGAAGCCCTCGTGTCGTATCTGCGCGATCGGGCACCGGACGAGCTTCCGAGCCTGGAATTCCAGGGAGAAGAGGAGGCCGACGTCCCGACCGATACTGACAGCCTGTTTCAGGATGCCCTGCGGGTAGTGGTGGAGAGCCGCCAGGCCTCCGCCTCCATGTTGCAGCGGCGGCTGCGTGTCGGGTATACGCGTGCGGCCCGCATCATTGATCAGATGGCCGAGCGAGGCTATGTGGGACCGCAGGACGGAGCCCGTCCCCGTGACGTCTATCTTTCCCTCGATCAATACCACCGCTTGTTTGCGGACGGGGATACTGAAGCGCGCTAGCGACGTCCCCGTCTTCGTGCAAGTGCTGGCGCCTCCCGCATATCCTGTATCACTCTCTCTCCCTACGGCTTGGCAAGAGCCGACAACGGGGGACAAGAAGCGCGACAGGAACGCTCCTGCGAGGAGGTGCAGACATGGCGCCCACGCCGCTTGATTGGTCGCTGCAACGTAAAGGTCTGGTGGACCAGGCCCGTCACCTGGGCCGCATCAAGCAGGCGCTCAGAGAGCGCCTGCCCGACCTCATCACGGAGGAGACGCTCATCGCCTCGGATGGCCGCCGGGTTGTGCGCGTGCCGCTCAAGGCGTTGGAGGAGTACAAGTTTCGTTACCACCCTTACCAGGGCGAGCATGTCGGGCAGGGAGCCGGCGACACGGCACCGGGGGATGTGCTGGGCCGGGTGCCCCGGACGGGAGCGAGCAGCGGACGGGGCCGCGATGCGGGCGATGCTCCGGGCACCGATGTGTATGAAGTCGATATCGCCGTGGATGACGTGGCCGCCCTCCTGTTTGACGACCTGGGCCTGCCCTATCTGGAGCCGAAGACAGCTTTACGTGACCGGGAGCGGGCCGAAACGTTCCAGGACATCAGTAAAGTGGGGCTCTTGGGGAACCTCGACAAGCGGCGGACACTGCGAGCCAACCTCGCTCGGCAAGCCCGGGCGGGCATACCCACCGTGGGCCCTATTACCGAAGATGACCTCCGCTTCAAGACCTGGCGGTGGGAGGAGAAGCCATCGCACGACGCTGTGGTCGTCGCGATGCGTGATGTGTCGGGATCGATGGGCGACCAGAAAAAGTTTCTGGCCCGGTCCTTTTTCTTCTGGATGCTGAGGTTTTTGGAGACGCGCTACCAGCAGGTGGAGGTCGTGTACCTCGTCCACCATACCCAGGCCCGGGAAGTGGATGAGGAGGCGTTCTTCAAACTCGGCGAGAGCGGCGGCACCAAGGTGTCCTCGGTGTACGAACTCTGTCGGGATGTAATCGCCCAGCGCTATCCACCGGCCCACTGGAACATTTATCCGATTCATTTCTCGGACGGCGACAACTGGTCCGATGCCGACAACCGCCGGGCGGTCGAGCTGCTAGAAGGGATCCTGCCGCAGGTCAATGTGTTCGGTTACGGGGAAATCCGGGAAGGGGGTTACACGTCGACGCTCATGGCGGCGTTCGGCAAGATCCGTCACCCTCGCTTTCTCACACTGACGATTCAGGGTCGCCGCGACGTGTACTCGGCCCTGAAGCACTTCTTCCACAAGACGCCGGAGGGAGGCGAGGGATGATGCGCGCCGTGCCTGACGCCCGCACCATCTGGGAGGCTGCGCGCTCGCTGGGACTTGATCCCCGCCCGGTCCAATTTGAGTCGGTGCCCGCCTCTGTGCTCTACGAGTTCGCCGCCTACGTGATTCCGGGCCGTATGAGCCACTGGAGCTACGGCAAGGCCTTTTGGTCTATGAAGACCCGTTATGACTACGGACTGGCCAAACTGTACGAGATGGTCATCAACTCCAACCCGGCGCTGGCGTTTCTACTTGAAACCAACACCCCCCTGGAGGACGTTTTTGTCATGGCACACGTGATGGGCCATGTCGATTTCTTCACCCATAACCGCACCTTCGAGCACACCGCGGAGGACATGCCGGAACGAGTGGCCCGTCATGCGGAGCGCATCCGCCAGTATGAATTCAGCCACGGGCAGGAGACGGTGGAACGCCTGCTGGACGCGGTGCTCGCCATTCAGGAGCACGTGGACGCGAGTCTTCCCAAACCCCTGTCCGCCGGCCTGCCGCGACGTGCTCCTCAGCAAGCCCAGCCGGACTACTCCGATCTGAATCCGTCGGCGGAGGCGCCGCACACCCCTCGGGACATCCACATAAAAGAAGGAACGGAAGACCTCTTGGCTTTCATTGCCGAGCACTCCACCGAACTGGAGGACTGGGAGCGCGACCTCGTGCAGATGGTGCGCGAGGAGATGCTTTATCTGTGGCCCCAGATCCGTACGAAAATCATGAACGAAGGTTGGGCCACGTTCTGGCACGCGCGATTGATGCGGATTTTGGATCTGGACGACGAGGATATCACAAACTTCGCCCGCCTTCACAGCTCCGTCCTGCAGTCGCCGCGCGTTGGGATCAATCCCTATCTGGTCGGCTTTCGACTATGGGAGCGGATTGCCGAGGTGGAGGGCCTGGACGCTCTGTGGCTCATCCGGGAGGTGGAGGACGATGTCGCCTTCATCCGCAATCATCTTGACCGCGAGACCGTAGAGGCTCTTGACCTGTATACATTTTCCCTGCATCAGGACGAGGTGCTGGTGGACAGTACGGAGTTCCACAACGTGCGTCAGCGCCTCGTAGAGGAACTGACCCATGGTGGTATCCCCGTCATCCATGTGGAGGATGGTGACTACAATCGCCGGGGAGAGCTTTACCTAAAGCATCGCCATGAAGGGCGCGATCTGGACGTTCCCTACGCCGAGCGGACCCTGCAGCACGTGCAGCGGCTCTGGGGGCGGCCCGTGCACCTCGAGACCCGGCAGGACGAACGCCGGGTGGTCCTGACCTACGACGGACGGCAGAGCAGCAAGGTGGTCATCTAACGCCTGGCACCCGCATGGCCGCGCCCGCGGCCCATACCGGGGACTTTTACACCAAGGGAGGGTCATCCGTTGGATCTCAAACAACGTCTTACGCAGTTGCGCGAGGATGAGGCCCAGCTGCACTGGCGGGGCACGTTCTGGAATTATCTGGCGATGGTGCGCGAAAACCCCCGGCTGGCTCGCCTGTCCCACGCACGGGTTTACGACATGATCGCGGACATGGGGAGGGTCGGGGAGGGTCCCGACGGGCGTTTGCGGTTCTTTGAGGAGGAACTGTTCGGTCTTGACCACACCCTGGAACAGTTGATGGATTACCTTCACTCGGCCGCCCGCCGACTCGAAGTGCGAAAGCGGATTCTCCTGTTGATGGGGCCGGTGGGCGGGGGCAAGTCCACGATTGTCACCCTCCTCAAACGCGGTCTCGAGGCGTACACGCGAACGGCCGAAGGGGCGCTGTACGAGATCGAGGGCTGTCCCATGCACGAGGAGCCCCTGCACCTCATCCCGGATGCCCTGCGGCGTGACCTGGAGGCGGAGTACGGCATCTATGTGGAAGGTGAGCTCTGCCCCGTCTGCCAGCACCGAATCGAACATGAGTGGGAAGGTCGTATCGAGGAGGTGCCCGTCCGTCGTCTCGTGTTCTCGGAGAAGCACCGCGTGGGTATCGGCACCTTCGCTCCCAGTGACCCGAAGTCCCAGGATATCGCCGAGCTGACCGGGTCTATTGATCTGGCGACCATCGGCGCCTATGGGAGTGAGTCAGACCCGCGGGCCTATCGGTTTGACGGGGAGCTCAACATTGCCAATCGGGGTCTGATGGAATTTATCGAGCTCCTGAAGAGCGATGAGAAGTTCCTGTATGGTCTCCTGACCCTTTCGCAAGAGCAAAATATCAAAACGGGCCGATTCGCGCTGATTTACGCCGACGAAATGGTGCTGAGCCACACTAACGAAGCGGAGTACCGTCAATTTGTGGCCAATAAGCGCAACGAGGCCCTCAGAGACCGCATGATCTTGGTCCGGGTCCCGTACAACCTCCGGGTCAGCGACGAGGAGAAGATCCATGCGAAACTCATTCGCGAGTCGGGGTTAGCCGACGTCCACCTGGCCCCCCATACCCTGCGAGTGGCCAGCATGTTCGCCGTTCTCTCCCGCCTCAAGGATTCCAAAAAGCAGGGCCTCTCGCCGATGAAGAAACTGAAGCTCTATGACGGGCAGTCCGTGGAGGGCTATACCTCAAAGGATGTTCGTGAGCTCAGGGAGGAACATCCCGAGGAGGGGATGGACGGCGTTTCGCCGCGCTACATCATCAACCGCCTCGCGACGGCCCTCGTCCAGCCTGGTGTGAGGTGCATCAACCCCATCGATGCACTCCGGACCTTAAAGGATGGCCTCGAGCAGCACACCGGCATATCGGCGGAGGAAAAGGAACGCCTACAGAACCTGATTTACGAAACGCGCAAGGAGTATGACGAGCTGGCCAAAGTGGAAGTGCAAAAGGCGTTCGTCTACTCGTTTGAGACGTCGGCCCGGGCGCTCCTGAACAACTACCTGGACAACATTGAGGCCTATATCAACAAGACCCGTCTCACGGACCCAATCACGGGCGAGGAGCTGGAACCGGACGAGAAGCTGATGCGGTCTATCGAGGAGCAGATCGGCATCACCGAAAACGCGAAACGCGCGTTTCGCGAGGAGATCTTGATCCGCATTTCATCGCTGGCCCGCCGCGGTCTTCACTTCGACTACACTGCCCATGCGGGGCTGCGAGAGGCGATCGAGACCAAGCTGTTTACCGATCTGAAGAATGTGGTCAAGATCACGACGTCCACCAAAGCTCCCGACCAGGAGCAACTCCGCAAACTGAACGAGGTGGCGGCCCGGCTGACAGAGCAACACGGGTATTGCTCCGACTGCGCCAACGCGATCCTCCAGTACGTAGGGACGCTTCTTGGTCGCTGACGCCGCGGGGGGTGAGCGAGATCTCGACATAGAGGAGAAGCGCGGGCAGGCCGGGTCGTGATCGTACCCAGCCTGCCCACTGATCGTACCCGGGTCTTCCCGGAGAGCGCCGGCTGGCCACTCGGCGGAGCTTGTTCGCCTGAGGCGAAGGTCCTGGCTTTCCGGATGCGGCGCGGACAGCCAGGGTCCGCGGCCGATGCGTGCGGGGCGGGACGGAGGGGGAGGGCGGACGCGATGCGCTGGGCGCGTCCCCCTTGACCAAGGCACCCAAGTCCGTCCAAGGCGCGGGGAACCCTGCCCTGGTGTCGATTGCCCGGCCGTCTCCTCCTTCCCGCACTTCCCGCGCACTGTGAGGAGGGGAGGACCCATGATACGGTCTTCGGGTCAGCCCTGTCCTTCCGGTCGCCATTATCGGCCAGACGACCGACGGGTACGCAGATGCTCCGGTCACGGGGTTCTTCCGCGAACGGGCGGACGGCGCGGCGGCGTGCAACGGGATCACGTGCGGCGCCCACTACACGGGGCTACGCTCGCGCCCTATAGGCGCCGGGACACGACCCCCACTGTCCCTTGGGGACGGGTCATCCTTCCGGGCTCGGTATAATGACGGCGAGGAACGTGAGGTGGTCCGGATGTGGTGGAGCCGCCGCTTTGAGCGGGAGCCGGTCTTCTGGCCGGAACTGGTTCGTCCCGTGGCGTCGGCGCCGTGTCGCCTGACGGCATGGGGCGAGGCGGCCGCGGCGATCCCCGACTGGCTGTCCGCGTTCCCCGGAGACGTCGAGGCAGAGGTGGGCTGGCCTCGCGCTCCGGCCGATACGGCCTCCCTGGTGGCACTGCTGGGCCTGGGCGATCTCCGCGAACTGGATGTCCGGGCCGGAGTGGAGACGCGCATGCGATGGTGGGCGCCGGGCCGTCTTCAAATTCGGGCACCCCGGGAAGCCCGGTTCTGGCGGGGCCTTCAGGCACGTTTTCGCGATCCGGGCCGGGTGGAGGCGGAGGTCCGGTGGCTGCAGGGGCACCGACGCCATGAAGCCTGGTTGATGGGACGTACGGCGGGGCTGGAGATGATCGATGGGCGCGGTTATCGCGAATGGACACTCTGGGCCGATGTCCTGCCGGCCCCGGACCTGGCGCCCGAAATCCGGATGCTGGGTCCCAACCGCTTGACGGCGCGGATTTCGCACCTGCGGCCGAAATCTTTCGATCTGCCGCGCGAACCGGCTCGAGTGCGCCGCTGGCTCTTGCATTGGGAGGGCTATGGTCCCCTGCATCGCGACCGCATACCGCGACTGCTTCCCTCCTGGCACTATCGTGTCGCGTGCACTGTCTCGGCCTTCGGACACCCGATCCGGCTGGAAGAAGCCCATACGTTGGGGAAGGATCCCTCCGTACGTCTTGAACTGGAAGCGGGCGTGCGGGACGGCGTGTTTTCTCCCGGCGAGATGCGGGCCATGGTGCGGCGGGTCGGGGTCGGCCGGAGCTTTTGGCATCCGGAAGCGCTTCCCCGCGATCCGGTGGAGCTATTTGCACTCTGGCAGGCGCGCGCGGCGGCGCACGAGCTATCCACACGGCTCAGACGGCCCGAGCTCGTGAGCGGCGGCCCGCGGCCCGTGTGGTGGATCCGCTGGCCGGGTTCGGAGGACGGCCTGTGGTTCGCCGCGCATCCCCGCTGGCCAGAACAGGCCTTTTTGGTGCGCTATCCCGCGGTGGGACCATATGCGGCCCGCCTTGAGGTGCGGTGGGGATGGCACGGTCCCCGGCTTCTCTATGCGGCGGGCTCGCTTGGCGACGACCTCCGCGGACTTCGGGGTGCGGAGAGTGTCCTTTTGACGTGGTGGGAGGGGCTTAGCGCCGTGGCGCCCGAGCTCCTCTAGCGGCACGTGGTCCCGCGGTCGCGCCGAGACCGAGGGGTCCTTTCTCGTAAAAGTAAAGGGAGTAGAGATAGGGGTCCACGACCGCACGGTAGGCTTTGATGATGCCAATCTGCTCGAGCCGCGCGATACGCTGTTCCACGTCGGCGGGCTCCAGTTCGAGATCCTCGGCCAGCACTTCCACCGGGATGCGGGCGTTGTCCACCAGTCGCTCCATAAGCTCCCGGTCCTTCGCATCGGTCTCGTACGCCTCAGCCACGCGCGGGTCCTCCTCTAAGTGCTGAATGTCCACCTGAGGCGCCGGACGGGACCCATAACGGAAGGCCCGGCGCCTTGTCGGAGCCTTACGGGTGCCAACCGCCGTTCTGCTGGGGCTGGCGGAGCTCATCCAGGAGTTGGCGCAGAAATCCGACTTCCCAGGCCAACCGCTGGCTTACCTGGCGCTGTTCCAGAAGCTCTTGCTGATCGGACGGCTTCATCGGGAGCCGCTGGGCAATCCAATAGGAAAGCGCTTCCGGCTCCGTCGGGACCGCCCCGCGCGCCTCCTCCGCGTCCACGAGAAAACTTTGATACTCCGACGCGAGCGCATAAGCTTCGTCGCGCAGGACCCGGCCCGGACGTTCCTCCACATCCGGCTGGAAGCGCACCTGCCCCACCAGGAGACCGCCCGCCTGGCGGTAAGACAGCAGGCTGAAGCGTCCCGTCCCCACGACTCGGATGAGCATGCGCCCGTCCTCAAACACCTCGTGTTCAAGAATCCGGGCCAGTGTCCCGATGTTGTGCGGCTCCTGTGGCCCGCCCACCTCCGGACCCGACCGGATGGCTACCACCCCGAAGGCCGCATCGCGGTCCAGGCAGTCGCTTACCATCATCCGATACCGGTCTTCGAAGACGTGCAGGGAAAGGCGCGTGCCCGGAAACAGGACGGCGTTCAACAAGAACAGGGGGACGGTAATGGTATCGCGCGAAACGGCCACGGCATCCTCGCTTTCGCAAAACCTGGCGTCACTCCCCATTTTACAAAATCGGGCCCCGCGGTGCCAAACCGGATTCCGTCAGACCCGAGGCCGAAAGTTGCCTTTCCACGTCGGTGTTGCCACCATAGGGTTGAGTGGTTTCCAATCGGTGCCGCGTGTGGGGAGCGTCGTCATGAGTTATGACCTGACCGATGAGCAGCGCCTGTTTCGTGATACGGTGCGGCGGCTCGCCCGCGAGCGGGTGGAGCCGCGTGCGGCGGATATTGACAGCACGGGTGCCTACCCTTTCGATGTGTATCACCTGTTTCAAGAGTACGGGCTTTTGGGCCTCGGGATGCCGGAACCGTACGGTGGCGGTGGTGCTGATCTGCTTACCCTGACCATCGCCATCGAGGAGGTGGCGCGCGTCTGCGCGACCTCAAGCCTCATCATCGCGGCGCAGCATCTGGGTGCCATGCCGTTGATCCTGGCGGGGACCCCGGAGCAGAAGGAGCGCTTTCTGCGTCCCATTGCCACCGGGGAACACATGGCGGCGTTTGCGCTGACCGAACCCGAAGCGGGTTCGGATGCCGCCGCGGCGCGGACGCGCGCCGTGCCGGAGCCCGGGGGCGGATTCTCCCTATCCGGCCAGAAGGTGTTCATCACCAACGGAGGCCTGGCCGATACGACGATCGTGTTTGCCGCAACCGGCGCTCGGAGCGGCGCTTCCGGGATGAGCGCCTTCGTGGTCGACAAGGGTATGCCGGGTTTTAGCGTGGGCCGGGTGGAAAAGAAGCTGGGCATTCGGGGATCGCAGACCGCTGAGCTGCGCTTTGACCACGTGCATGTCGATGCCGATCGGCTCCTCGGGCAGGAGGGCGACGGATTCAAGATTGCCATGCGGACACTGGACCGCACCCGCCTCGGCATTGCGGCGCAGGCGCTCGGCATCGCGCAGGGGGCGTTCGACCTGGCTTTCGCGCACGTCCGCGAGCGGCGGCAGTTCGGCCGCGCGCTTACCGACTTTCAGGGCTTGCAGTGGATGCTCGCAGACCTGTCGGTCCAGATCGAGGCGAGCCGGCAGCTCCTGTACCGGGCCTCGGAGGTCGTGGAACGCGCAGGATTTGCCATTGAGTCCTCCCGGGAGGTCACGCGCCTGTCGGCCATGGCCAAGCTTCAGTGTTCGGACACCGCCATGCGTGTGACCACCGAGGCGGTCCAGCTGTTTGGCGGTTATGGTTATATCGAAGACTACCCGGTCGCTCGTATGATGCGTGACGCCAAGATCACACAGATTTATGAGGGGACCAACCAGGTGCAGCGCATCGTCATCTTCCGAAATCTGGAGGCGGACGCGTGAAGGAATGGCAGCGGATCGCACAGTTGTCCCATCGGACTGACGGCAGCGCGACGATTCTCGGGTGGGTGACCCATCACCGCTCCTCCGGTCGCATCCAGTTTGTGACCATTCGTGACGGGACGGGGGAGGTCCAGGGGGTGGTGCGGGCTGACGAAGTTAGCGCCGAGACCTGGGAGACCACCCGCGCCCTGAGCCAGGAAGCGGCTGTGAAGATCTCGGGCCAGGTCCGCGCCGATCCCCGAGCACCCGGGGGCGTGGAACTCGTGGTAGCGGGGTTAGAGCTCGTGGGCGCGTCCGCTGACTATCCCTTGACACCGAAAGAGCACGGCACCGACTTTTTGATGGAGCACCGGCACCTGTGGGTACGGACGCCGCGACAGGCGGCCATCTTGCGGCTTCGGGCCCGCATCATCCACGCCATCCGGGGATTCCTGGACGATCACGGCTTTGTCCTGGCGGACCCGCCCATCATCACGCCGGCGGCTGCTGAAGGCACCACCACCCTCTTTGGCCTCGATTACTTTGGAGAGCCTGCCTACCTCTCCCAGAGCGGGCAGCTTTACATGGAAGCGCTGGCCATGGCGCTCGGCCGTGTGTATTCTTTCGGCCCCACCTTCCGGGCCGAGAAATCAAAAACCCGTCGGCATCTGAGTGAATTTTGGATGGTGGAGCCGGAGATGGCGTTTTGTGACTTCGAGGAGAATCTCCTCTGGCAGGAGGAGCTGGTAACCTACGTGGTGGAGGAGGTTCTCCGCCACGCGCCCAGAGAGCTTGAGATCCTCGGGCGCGATCAGGAGCCACTCCGGAAAGTGCGGCCGCCGTTTCCCCGCCTCTCTTACGATGAGGCGCTCGAGCGCCTGGCGGAGGCCGGCATGCCTCTGACATGGGGGGAGGATTTCGGCGCCGCCCACGAAACGTATCTGGGAGGGCTCTACCCAGCACCCGTTTTTATTCACCGATTCCCGGCCGCGCACAAGGCGTTCTACATGAAGCCAGATCCCGATCGTCCGGAGGTCGTCCTGGCGGCAGACTTGTTGGCGCCCGAAGGATATGGGGAAATTGTCGGCGGCAGCCAGCGCATCGACGACCTCGATTTGCTGGAACGACGACTCTTTGAACATCATCTGCCCGCCGATACCTACGCCTGGTATTTGGACCTGCGCCGCTATGGCAGTGTGCCCCATTCCGGATTCGGACTCGGTGTCGAGCGCCTGGTGGCCTGGATCGGCAGGCTCGAGCATGTGCGGGAAACCATACCGTTTGCTCGGACGTTGACGCGGGTATGGCCTTAAGCTTTAGATCGGGACGGTCTAGGGTCGGACCGCTTTGGTCCTGAAGGCGACGACCTGACCGGGAACAGGAGGGGGAATGGGGGTAGGAGATTCGACCCGTCCATCCATCGGGGCCGTGCTGAAGGCCCGACGCGAAGAGCGGGGCGAGACGTTTCGCGACGTCGAGAATGCCACCAAGATCCGGACCCGCTATCTAGCAGCCCTGGAAGCGGACGATATCGAGATGTTGCCAGCGGAAGTGTACGCCCTCGGGTTCCTGCGGTCGTACGCGCGGCATCTGGGCCTTGATGCGGAAAGCCTCGTACGCGCGTGGCGCGCCCGCCTAAAAGAGGTGGCGCCGCCCGAGCCGCCATCACCGGCCTATACCGCGCCTCCGGTGGCCGAACCACCGCCAAGGCCCGCCGAGCGTGAACGTCGGCGGCGAGAGGCGGTCCGCCCGCCGCGCCCTGCCGGAGTGGTGGTAGCGGCGGTCGCCCTGGTTCTTATCCTGGTCGCCGTCCTTTACGGCATCCGCCATCATGCGCCCGCCGCACCGGCAGCGGTGTCGCACCCGAGCCCCGCGGCCCGATCGTCGCGGCATCATCACCACTCGGCGTCCAGTTCCGGCCCTACGCTGGCGACGACCGTCAACACGCCGAGTCAACTCACAATGACGATCAAGAACGCATCCCCGGCCCTGACCCTCGCCTTCAGCGGCAACTGCTGGGTCGAGGTGTGGGTCAACGGGGTCACACAGAATCCCTATGGCCATACGTACACGGCAGGTCAGACCTTCAGCGTATCGGGCTCGCAGTCCGTGGAGGTGCGGCTCGGCAATCCGGGCGTCGTGCAGGCCACGGTCAATGGCCATACCCTCGGCCCCATAAGCCAAGGCCTGGTCCGGAACCTGCTGGTCGAGACCGCGCCCTGACGCATGAGGCGGGCCACGACCGGTGAGGATCCCAACCGGGGGCGATCAGCGTCGGGACCCTATGGACGTGGTTTCTCATGACGCTTGCGAGCACCGGGGTCACGGCGCCACCCGCGCTCCACTGTCGGTGCGAAGCAGCTATTGTCATGCGGGTGAGTACGGGGCAGGTGCTGGGGAGCTTTCACGCGTACCGCCAGCGCGACCCCGCGAGTCTCACGAAGATCATGACCGCCTATGTCGTCCTCAAAGACGGCCACCTAAATCGGATCGTCACGGTGAGCCGCCGCGCCGCCCGTACCAACGGGTCGCGCCTGCACATCCGGGCTCGTGAGCGCTATACCCTCCTCGATCTGCTCCGGGGGCTCCTGCTCCGCTCGGGCAACGATGCGGCCGTGGCGCTCGCGGAGGGGGACTCGGGGAGCGTGGAGCGCTTCGTCGCCTCCATGAACCACATGGCCCGCTCACTCGGGGCCTACAATACACACTTTGCCAATCCGAACGGGCTCACGGAGCCCGACCACTACAGCTCGGCCTATGACCTGGCCCTCATTACCCGTGCAGCCCTGGCCCTGCCCCTCTTCCAGCACCTGGTCAGCACGCGAGAGGACCTGGTCCATGAAGAAGTGTCGGGGCAGATCCGCCACATCATCACGACCAACCGCCTCCTGGAGGCCTTTCCGGGTGCGGACGGCGTCAAGACCGGGACGACCCAGGCGGCCGGTCACTGTCTCATTGCCACGGCCACTCAGAGCGGGGTACAGCTCCTGGCCGTCATCCTTGACTCCCGCGATCGGTGGGCGGATGCGGCCCACGCCCTCAGCTGGGGCTTTCGCGACTTCCACGTGGTGAGTGCGGCCCGAAAAGATGCCCCCCTCGACCATCTGCGAGTGGCGGGTGGACGGCAAGCATGGGTCACCCTGGTGGGCGCGCATGCGTTGTCCGTGATGCTGCCCCGCTCACAGTCGTACCGTCTGGTCGTAACCGCCCCGCCGGCTGTGGCCGCCCCGGTGCGGCGAGGGCAGATCCTGGGCACGGCGTATGTGGTCTCCGCAGGCCAGATTGTTGCCCACACGCCCCTGGTGGCAGAACGATCTGTCGGCCAGAGATTCTTCAAATGGGCGCCGACTGTGTCTCAGCCGCGGTAATTGGGTGTACCGAGCTTCAGCAGGGTACCCACGGTGACGAGCCGGTAGCCCTCCGCGCGTAGCGTCGTGATGATGCCAGGCAGGGCGAGGTTGGTCTGCCTGCAGGTGTCGGAGGCATGCAGGAGGACGATGTCGCCCGGGTGCGCGCCCCTCAATACGCGCCGGATGATGGTATTGACTCCGGGATTCATCCAGTCGAGGGAGTCCGTGCCCCAGGTCACGACGGTGACCCCGAGACTTCGCGCCGCTGCGATGACCTTCGGATCGAAGTCGCCGTTGGGCGGTCGCATGAGGGTCACGGGCTGTGTCGTGAGGGCGCGCAAGACCTGATTGGCGCGGGTGATGTTGTCAACGACCTGGGCAGGGCTTAAGGCGGAGTAGTTAAGATGGGCCCAGCCATGACTTTCCACCTGGAATCCATCCTGCACGAGACGACGGACGTACTCGGGATGCATCTTGGCCCATGGTCCGGAGAGGAAGAAGGTGGCCGGTGCGTGTTCATGCACCAGCACCGCCAATACCTTGCCCGGCATCACGGTGCCCCAGGAGATGTCGAACGTGAGCGCGATGGCCTTGGTGGAGGTCACGATATCGCGCAGCGCATAACGCTCGGCAACCTGCCCCGTGGCCGCCGGAGCCACGCTCGGTCGGGCCTGGAATCCGATCCCGGCCGCGACGGCGAGTGCCAGCAGGGCTACCACAAGCGTGCGGCGCAGCCACCGGGCAGGCACGGTGTAAGTACGCATGCAAGCCTCCCGGCTTATCCCTACGCACGACCGTCAGAGGATATCCCGGTATCTTAGACCTCAGAAGACTACCCGATTGGAGGGGTACGGAGAGGAGATCGTTCCGGTTTCCAGAATTTTGCCTCCGGGGGGCAAGTGATGGCCGGACGCGCCGAATCTGTCTTTCGATCGGCCAACTTCCGCCGCCTGTGGTTCAGCCAGGTCGTGTCCAAAGCCGGGTCCAATCTCACCGAAATCGCCCTAGCCGTGTTTGCCTTCAACGCCTCGGGCGGCAAGCCGTTGGCCTATGCGACCGTGCTAGCGCTCAGTACGGTTCCCCCCGTGCTGTTAGGGTGGCTCGCGGGAGGTTTTGTCGACCGCTGGGACCGCCGTCGCACCCTGGTGACCGGGGACGTCATCCGCGCCGTGCTGGTCGCGTCCATCCCCTTTGTGGGGCACCTGTGGTGGGCCTATGTCGTGGTCTTTCTGAGTCAGTGCATCGGCCTTCTCTACACCCCCAACCAACGAGCGGTGCTGCCCGACATGGTGGGGGAGGGAAGGATCACGGCCGCTGCCGCCGCCATCAATGCGGGTACCAGCGCGGTCGACATCCCGGCGTATCTCCTCGGGATCGGCCTCTTGACGCGCGTGGGCCTCAAACCGACCTTTTTAGGCGACGGCCTCTCGTATGCGGTGGCAGCGGTGGCTCTCTTCGGTCTGGCCCTTCCGGCGGACGCGCGCGGGGAGAGTCGATCGCGCCACACGGCCGACTTCTGGCTTCGCTTTCGATCCGAGCTTCGTGGCGGCTTTGAATACTACCGCGACCATGCTCTGGTCCAGAAGTTCTTGTGGCTCGGCATTGTCGGTGCCATCGGGCTCGAGGGATTGAACCTTCTTACGGCGACCTTGATGCGGACGCTTCTGCATCGGCCGGAAGCGAACCTGGGCTTGTTGCTGGCGGCACAGGCCGCGGGGGTGCTCGGGGGGTCGGCCCTTCTTGGGGATCGACTCCGACAGCGTCGTTTCTACCCCTGGGTGATTGGCCTCGGGTTCTTCCTACTGGGAGCGTCGGACGCCGGCCTGGCGACCGGACGGCTTATAGTCGTCGACTTGTTATTTTCCGTCCTGGCAGGCATCGGCGTGGCCCTGGTAAACGCGCCCACCCGAGGCTGGCTTCTGGCCGTGGTGCCTGCGACCGTCCGCGGCCGGGTGTTTGTGGCTCGTGGCATCGGACTCGGCGTGGCGAGCGTTGTCTCGGTGCTGGGCGCAGGACTCATCGCCCAGATCTTCGGGACCGAATCGGCCCTGTGGGCACTGACACTGGTACTCCTGCTGACCTCCGCTATGACCCTGCTCGCCCTGATCCCGGAAGCGCGCCGGGAGCGGCTCTTAGAGGATGCCGGCCGCGCGCGGGCCGCCATAGACTGATGGCGGCAGCCTTCCAGATCTGTGGTTTCGCACCGGGACTGGCAAAGGTTTTAAACCAAGCGCGCGCATGATCGATGCTATACTCCCGCCAGACGTGGACAGGGAGGGGGCGCACGTGAGATGGATCGCATGCGGCAGTGGCCCTGGGCGGTCTTGGCCTTCTTGATGACCACGGCCCTCTTGTTCGGCGCTCATGCCCTTTATGTGCAGCACGCGGAAGAGGCTCCATTCCTGACGGCGGCGCGGCGTGTGCCGGGTGTGCGCGGCGTACGGGTTCAGGCGAAAGCGCACGTTGACGTGTGGCTTTGGGGTTGGGGACACCCGAGCGTGGTTTACCCTGCGGTGAGCGCGCTCGCCAATCAGGACCTCGGACAGCACACCGACGTGCGGCTTATGGACAACCCCACCCGGGCGCAGACCGCGCTCGAGCGCCAGTTGGCGCTCCTGGTGGCCGAGGCGGAGGCTCGCGGCAACTATCCCGCCATGGCCCAGCGTGCCGAGCACCTGGCGGCCGCGCACCACGAGGCGCTGGTCTTTACCGTGGGCCCCCACAACATCTTTGTGAGCGTCAGCGATGGCGCTCACCGACTGTTTTTAGTGTATCCCCTGCGATGGATCCTACCGGCGTCCTGACAGGGTCGTGAGGGCGGTTCGGAGAAATCCTGCCAACCGCTGTGTTGAGGCCGCCCGCCAGGAGTTCCCCGAACACAGGAACAGAACCCGAAGTACGGACGAAAGAAGGCGTGGTACATGGGGGAGCGTGACCGTCTTTACGCGATCCTGGCCGGCGCCGTCGGGGCAGGACTCACGTTTTCGGCTTGGATGGGCGTGAACATCCTCCCCGTTTTGCTCATTGCGGGGCTCATCGGCGTCGTGCTGGCGAGCCGGATGTTCTATCAGGGCGGCTTTAAGAGTCGGCTCGTCGCCGCGCCTCGACTGGCGTCCGGCTCCGTGCCGGGAGTCGGATTCGCTGACGTCGGGGGACAAGAGGCCGCCAAACGCGAACTCATGGAAGCCCTCGAGTTTATCCGGGCACCGGAGCGCATCCGCGAGCTCGGCATCCGCCCCTTGAAGGGTGTCCTATTCAGCGGTCCTCCCGGAACCGGGAAGACCCTTCTGGCGAAGGCGGCCGCCAACTATACCCAGTCAAGCTTTCTCGCGGCCAGCGGCTCCGAGTTTGTGGAAATGTACGCGGGCGTGGGCGCCCAGCGCGTTCGCCAGTTGTTTGCAGAGGCCCGGCGGCTCGCACGTCGGGAAGGCCACGGGACCGCTATCATCTTTATCGACGAAATCGAAGTGATGGCCGGGAGGCGGGGACGTCACGAAAGCCACCTCGAGTACGACCAGACCTTAAACCAGCTGTTGGTGGAAATGGACGGCATGGAGAGTACGGGCGGCACCGGGGGCCGTGAAGGGTCTGATGCGGTTCGCATCCTCGTGATGGCAGCCAGCAACCGGCCGGATCTTCTGGACGCGGCCCTGATGCGACCGGGCCGGTTTGACCGGGTGGTACGCGTGGACCTTCCGGATCGCCACGCCCGTGAGCACATCCTACGCATCCACTGCCAGAATAAGCCGCTCGAGTCTGATGTGAACCTCACCGCCCTGGCTGCTGAGACCTGGGGATTCTCGGGTGCCCACTTGGAAAGCGTCACCAACGAGGCAGCAATCGCGGCGCTCAGGCGCGGCGCACGCCGCCTATCGCGCGTCGACTTCGCCGAGGCGATCGACAAGGTGATGCTCGGGGAACGGATGGACCGTGCGGTGTCGGAAGGGGAGCGCCGACGGGTGGCGGTGCACGAAGGGGGCCACGCCCTGGTCAGCGAGCTCGTGCGCCCAGGGTCGGTGGCGACGGTGACGGTAGTGCCCCGGGGCCTTGCGCTCGGGCATGTCCGCCAGGGTCAGGATGAAGATCCAGTGCTGAAGACGCGCGTCGATCTGGAAGCCGAGATGGCCGTGTGTCTGGCGGGCGCGGCGGCCGAAGAGCTCTTGCTGGGCGCCCGCTCCACCGGAGCGTCGAGCGACTTTGAGCAGGCGACCGAAATCGGGCGCCGTCTGGTGCTGGCGGGGTTGTCCGATCTCGGTCCCCTCGATCCTGACCTTATCGGGCAAGGCGAGCTCTGGGAGGCGGTTCGCGGTCTGTTGAATGGCGCTCGGCAGCGGGCGAGCACCTTGCTGGAGGACCGGACCGAGCTGTTGTCGTGGTTGGCCGACCGACTCCTCGAACAGGAGACCGTTGCCGGCTCTGAGCTGCGATCGTGGCTGGCCGCCTAAAGCCCCCTCCCAAAACCAGTAAGATAGAGGAAACGGACGCGGCGGGGGGCTTCGCCGATGTGGGAGACGAGCGTGATCGTCGCGGTCGGGGACGAGGTGTTGACGGGGGAGGTCCTCAACACCAACGGCGCCTGGCTTGGTCAGGCGTTGCTGGCGGCCGGATCGCGGGTGACACAGCAGGTGCTGGTGCCCGATGATGAGGCGGCTATCCGGGACACGCTCCTGTCCGCATGGCAGACGGCCGACCTCGTCGTCCTGGTGGGTGGGCTCGGGCCCACCCCGGACGACCGAACGCGCGACGGGGTGGCGGCCGCTCTGGGTGTTGGCATGGCGGTGGACCCGCTGCTGGAAGCCCGGATTCGCCTGCGACACGGACGTCACCCTGGCAGTGAGGCCTCAATCCGCCGTCAGAGTCTGGTGCTGGACACGGCCACGGTGCTGCCGAACCGGGTCGGTACCGCCCCCGGACAACTACTCCTCCGCCAGGATAAAGCCGTGGCGCTCTTACCGGGCCCTCCCTGGGAATGTCGCGACGTGGCGGAGGGCTTCCTCCGTGAGGTGGAGCGCCGCACCGGTCGTCGCATCGTACGGGCCACCTGGCGCTGCTACGGTCTTACGGAGTCCGAGTTCGCCCATCATTTGGGCGATCTGCTCACCTCCGGGTCCTTTAGGGCGGGCGTGTACGTGCGACCTGGGGTCGTCGAGCTCCGTCTTGAGGCATCCTTAGGCGACGATGCGGCCGAGGCCATGGAACTTCTGTCCCGCGCCGGCGCGGAGGCCCGGTCGCGGGTACCCGTACCGCTGTATGACGACCAGGTGCCCATCGAGCCCGCACGCCTCATCGACGCGCTCGCCCGACGGGGTGAGACCGTGAGTCTGGCCGAGTCGCTGACCGGCGGGTTGCTCGCGGCCGAGCTCACGGACGTGCCGGGGGCGTCCGCGGTGGTCCTCGATGGACAGGTTGTGTATACTGACGAGGCTAAAGTCCGGTTGGGCATCGATCGGCACCTCCTGGCGGAGGCCGGTGCGGTCAGCGAACCGGTGGCGCGGGCCTTGGCGGAATTGAGCCGGCAGCGGAGCGGGGCAACTTGGGGCCTCGGCCTGACAGGATACGCCGGACCGTCGGGAGGAACGACGAGCGACCCCGTGGGCACATACTATTGCGCGGTGGCGGGGCAGAACGGCACCGTGGTTCATCGGCGCCGAACGAGGTCCGGCCGGGAAGTTGTGCGCCTGGCTGCGGCAGAGACGGCCCGCTTTCTTTTGGCCAGGGAGCTCGTCACTGGCCCCAATTTAGATAGTGAGGATGACAGATGACGTCAGACACGATAGTGAGCGGATTTAAGGAAATGGGTCTGAGCGCCGCGGTCATGCGCGCCGTTCAGGACATGGGGTTCGAAGAACCGTCGCCGATCCAGGCACAGACCATCCCCACCATCATGGAGGGGCGGGACCTCATAGGGCAGGCTCAGACCGGGACGGGCAAGACGGCCGCGTTCGGTATCCCGATCGTGGAGCGCATCGACCATCGAAGCCGGAAGGTGCAGGCGCTGGTCTTGGCCCCCACCCGTGAACTGGCGGTGCAGGTGGCGGAGGAGCTGACCAAGATCGGCCGTCACACGGTGCTGCGCGTCCTGCCGATCTTCGGCGGACAATCGTACGATCGTCAAATCCGGGCGCTCGAGCACGGGGTTCAGGTCGTGATTGGCACGCCGGGCCGCGTCATTGACCACATTCATCGAGGGACTTTGAAGCTGGATCAGGTGCGCATGGTCGTGCTGGACGAAGCTGACGAGATGCTCGATATGGGCTTCATCGAGGACGTGGAGTTTATTCTCCAGCAGCTGCCGGCGGAACGGCAGACGCTGTTGTTCTCCGCCACCGTTCCGCCACCCATCGCGCGGCTTGCGCAGCGCCATCTGAACAACCCCGCGCATGTGGAGATTAATCCGGAACGGTTGACGGTGCCGCAGACCGAACAGTGGTATTACGAGGTGCGCGAACACGAAAAGGCCGAGACCCTGTCCCGGGTACTGGACGTCGAGGGGGCGGAGCGCACCATCGTGTTCTGTCGCACCAAGCGCCGCGTCGACGAGCTGACGGAGGCACTGCAGGCGCGTGGTTATTCGGCCGAGGCCTTGCACGGCGATCTCAACCAGACCCAACGCCTGCGGGTGTTGAAGCGCTTTAAGGATGGTTCCACCGAGATCCTGGTGGCTACTGATGTGGCGGCCCGGGGACTTGACATTGAAAACGTCACCCATGTGGTCAACTACGATTTGCCGCAGGACCTGGAGGGATACGTGCACCGCATCGGCCGTACCGGACGGGCGGGCCGCTCGGGAACGGCCATCAGCATGGTCCACCCGAAGGAACTCCGCCAGATCCGGACGATGGAGCGGGTGCTCCGCATCCACATCGCCCGCCGCCCGGTGCCGAGTCCGGCCGACGTGGCCGAAAAGCAAAGGGAGGCACTGCGGGCCCGACTCAGCGAGGAGATCGAACGGGGAGTCTTGCCCGAGTACCGGGAAGTGGCCCTCGAATTGGCGGATGACTACGATTCCGTTGATGTGGCCGCGGCGGCGCTAAGGCTCCTGAACGACCGCGGGCGGGAGACCAAGGAGACGGCCTCCTTTGGTGACACCGGCGCCGAGCGGGGCATGGTGCGGCTCTTCATGAGCCTGGGCCGCATCGACCGAGTCGGACCGTCCGACATCGTCCGTGGCATCGCGGAGGGCTCCGGCATCGCGGGCAGCGTGATTGGCCTTATCGACATCTACGACCGCTTCACCTTCGTGGAGGTGCCGGTCGACGTGGCCGACAAGGTACTGGCGTCCCAGCCACATCTGTCGATCCGCGGCAAGCCGGTCAACATGGAGCCGGCGCGGCCGCGGGAGGAGTCTATGGGTCGATCGCGAATATAGTCGCGATTCAAGCCGAGGGAGGACGCCCGATGGCGATGGAGCGCGAGAAGGCCCTGGACCTTGCCCTGGCCCAGATTGAAAAGCAGTTCGGCAAGGGTTCCATCATGCGGATGGGCGAAGCCGCCGGCCGGTTGACCGTGGACGTCATCGCGACCGGCGCCCTCGCCCTGGATCTGGCGCTCGGCGTCGGGGGACTGCCTCGCGGCCGGGTGGTGGAGATTTTCGGGCAGGAGTCATCCGGCAAAACCACGGTCGCCCTGCACGTGATTGCCGAAGCGCAGCGCAACGGGGGCATTGCGGCCTTCATTGACGCCGAGCACGCTCTCGACCCGGGCTATGCCGCCCGCGTGGGAGTGGACCTCGATCAGCTCCTCATCTCCCAGCCGGACACGGGGGAGCAGGCCCTCGAGATTGCCGAAGCCTTGGTACGTTCCGGTGCGGTCGACGTCGTGGTGGTGGACTCCGTGGCGGCCCTCGTGCCACGGGCGGAGATTGAGGGAGAAATGGGAGATGCGCACGTCGGCCTGCAGGCCAGGCTCATGAGCCAGGCCCTGCGCAAGCTGACGGGGGCGATCTCGAAGTCCCACACCATCGCCATTTTCATCAACCAGATCCGGGAGAAGGTCGGGGTCATGTTCGGCAACCCCGAGACGACTCCGGGAGGTCGGGCACTCAAGTTTTACGCCTCCGTGCGGCTGGAAGTGCGTCGAGCCGAGACCTTGAAGAGCGGTAATGACGTCATCGGCAACCGTACGCGCGTGAAGGTGGTCAAGAACAAGGTGGCACCGCCCTTCCGCCAGGCGGAATTTGACATTCTGTACGGAGAGGGTATTTCCCGTGAGGGAAGCCTGCTCGACATGGCGACCGACGGCGGGCTGGTGCAGAAGAGTGGCGCGTGGTATTCCTACGGGGACTTGCGCCTCGGCCAGGGGCGCGAGAGTGCCCGTGACTACCTCAAAGAAAATCCTGATCTCGCTCGTGAGATCGAAACGAAGATCCGGGCGTCTATGCTACCGGCGCCCGAGGCGCCAGATGTGCCGGACGCGGATGTTGACAAGCAGTGATGAGGGATACAAGGCCGCCCTCCGCTGGTTAGCTCGACGCTCTCTGACCCGCGCTGAGGTCACCCAGCGCCTGCAGCGGGCGGGCGTGGCCGATGTTGATGCCGTCCTCGACCGTTTGGTGCAAAATCGCTGGCTCTCCGATCAGGCTGTTGCAGACTCGGAGGCCCATGAAGCCGCACGCCGCCGTCTTGGGCCCGCACGGCTTGCCGCTCGTCTGCGGCACCGGGGAGTGGATCCTGCCGTGGCCCGGGAGGTGCTGGAGGCCCTTTCGCCCGCAGAGGTAGAAGAGCGCGCGCGCCAGGCTGTCAAAGGCGTAATATCAAAAGAGGGTGTACCCCGCGACCCGCGTACCCGTGAGAGGCTGGTTCGCCGACTCCTGCGGCTCGGGTTTTCGGGCCCGGTGGTGGCCAAGGTTCTGGCCGGGATGCCGGAGGCGTCGTCTGCAGATGAAGGGGGGACCGAATGGTGAAAAGACCCCTGATCCGAAACCTGAAAGAGGGGCAGACCCGGTCGATGCGGGCCTTCGCCATAACGGTCACCGAGGAGACGCCTTTTACGACGCCTCCTCTCGTATGAGCCTTCTGCTGCGGCTCCAAGAAAGGGGTTTGACATGGGGCAGTTCCGTAGTCCGAACGGCTGGGGCACCAGCCCGCGCGGCGTCGGTGCGCTGATTGCCGTGCTCGTGCGGTACCCGGAAGTATCGAGCCTCGACTACCAGGCCGATCAGGGTGTCCTCACCCTGACAGTGTCGTGCCGGAGCGCGCTCACGTCCGAATCGTTCGCCCACATCCAAACTGCTTGGACCGAAGGGCTCGGCATGTATCGGGACTGCCTTCACCAGGCGCCGCCCCGCATTGCGGCGCTGGCGGTGGACGTCATGGACTCGGTTTCCAACCTGATCGTCACTCGCGACGTCGAGTCGTTGACGGTAGAGGAAGTTGGACTCACCATCGAAATCCTGCGGGAGGAGACCGGCGGAGATCTCGTTTCGGATCCGGCGGATCTGGTCGAGGAAGAACTGTTGGCGCAGGAAGAAAATATTCAAGCCACCCTCGAAAGTCTCCGGGACAGTCCCGGTGGCCGTCTCTTCGCCCTGCGCGAAGAAGGTCGTGTGCTGGTCTTTAATAGCTGAGGTGTCGTCGATGCGGGTGCTCCTGATTGGCGACGTGGTGGGACGGCCCGGCCGGCGCATTGTGCATGAGCGCCTCCCGGAACTCATCGACCGGTACGCCATCGACTTCGTTGTCGCCAACGGTGAGAACGCCGCCGGGGGCAATGGGCTTACGCATGAAGTGGCGGATCAGCTGTGGGCAGATGGTATCGACGTCCTGACCTCCGGCAATCACATCTTCGACAAGCGCGAGGTTCTCGACTTCATCGATGACAGTGAACAAGTTGTGCGTCCACTCAACTACCCGACCGGAGTCCCGGGGCGGGGCCTGACGGTGCGGACGGCGCGCAATGGGGAGCGCGTCGCGGTCTTAAACGTGTCCGGCCGAAGCTTTATGCCGGCCCAGTACGAAGATCCCTTCACGGCGGTGGACGAGGCCCTCACGAGCCTCGAGCCAGTGGACGCCTTGTTGGTGGACATGCACGCGGAGACGACCTCGGAGAAAATGGCGCTGGGCTGGTATCTCGATGGCCGGGCATCCGTTGTGGTCGGTACGCATACCCACGTGCAGACGGCCGACGAACGGATTCTTCCGCGAGGCACCGGCTTCCTGACCGATCTGGGCATGACGGGGCCCTACAACTCCGTCCTCGGTGTGCGTACGGAGCTCGTATTGGAAAAGCTGCGCCGGCAGATGCCGGTCCGCTTCGAGACCGCGAACGGACCGGCCCAGCTGTGCGGACTGATGGCGACCGTAAAAGGCGGCCTGAGTACCGAACTCGAGCGCTTATTCATCCGAGAAAGCTAAGGGGGACGGCCGATATGCAGTGGCACGGACGGACGCTTCATACCGTGGATACGCATGCCGACAGCCTGGGTGCCACGGTGCGTGGGGAGCGCCGGGTGACCGAGCGGCACGAAGAGGGGCAGCTCGATCTCCCACGCATGCGGGAGGCAGGACACACCCTCCAGTTCTTTTCCTGCTTTGTGGAGCCCGCCTACAAACCCGAACGGTCGCTTCCGCGTCTTCTCCAGTACATCGACGCCTTCTGGCAGGAGGTGGGGGAGGATGCCTCCGCCGTGGTGGTGACCGGCCGCGAAAGTCTCGACCGGCTTCTTACCACCACCGGGGCCGTGGGGGGCGCCATATCCGTGGAAGGTGCCGAGGCCCTCGCGACCGATGAGTTCCGTCTTCGCACGCTCTGGCGCCTCGGGGTCCGTCTCGTGTCCTTTACCTGGAACCAGCGCAATGCGCTGGCTGACGGTGCCGGCGAGGACCCGGGCGGCGGAGGTCTGTCCCGCGCCGGCCGCACCATGGTCCAGGCCATGAACCGGATAGGCATGGTGCTGGATGTGTCCCATATCGCTGAGCGAGGATTTTGGGACATCATGGACGTGACGGAGAGGGCGCCCATCGCATCCCATTCCAACTGCCGCGCCCTGTGCGACCATCGGCGGAACCTGTCTGACGCGCAAGTGCGGGCGCTGGCGGAAAAGGGCGGCGTCCAGGGGATCGCGTTCGTCACGGACTTTCTGGGCGGCCGGCACGATTTGGAGCGGGTCGGTGACCACGTCCTCCACCAGCTAGAGGTGGTGGGAAACGACCGCCACATCGGGCTCGGTTCGGACTTTGATGGCGTGGAGGAGTATGTGGCGGGGCTCGAAGACGTGACCCGCCTGCCGGCTCTCTTTGACCATCTGAGCCACCGCGGGCTGTCCGACGAGACCATCGCCCGCATCGCCGGGCAGAATTATATCGACTTTCTATACGAAGCCTGGCCCGCAGGCTCGGAATAATTTCCCAGATGGTGGGTATCCTCCGGTAAAGAGGAGGAAGCGCATGGCGCAGAAGCCACCGGAGCGCTCGGAGGAGGATACCTTGGAGTGGTGCCTCCTGGAGCTGGAGCGCCTGCACAAGCAGAATCGCGAGCTCCAAGACCGGCTGCAGATGTTGCGCCTCGGTCGACGCGTCCTCTTGACCCTGCTCGTGCGGGAGGCAGGCGGGCGACATGGACGGCTTCGGGTCGATCCCGCGCACCGGAACTCGGAGCCGGGTCGGGCCACGCGCACCAAAGTCGTGCGACTCACGGATCTGGTGGACTCGCCGCCATCCGAGTAGGCGTGGGTTCGCGCATCGGTTTCCCGATCATCCCCGTAGCCGCCCAGACTCCGGCGGTTCTTGCGGGCGGCAGCATGGCGCCCGTGGCCGATGGCGTCATCCGACCCCCGTGTATGGCACGAGCGGGAGGGTTGCCGCGTCGCCATCCCGCACGGCCGAGAGAGGGTGGCCTCGACGGTTCGCATCCGCGGTCCGGCGGCGGGGCGACCCTCCCCCGAACGATCACGGGCCTTGGTGCCCATCCGGTCGGGATCCATCAAAGATTGGCGTTCGGATAGTTGGCGCCCCGGATGACCGATTGTGGGGCTTACCGCCGTCGCCTCCGGGCAGCAAAGAGATCGGAGCGATGGTCAGGCCTGACGGCGTCGCCGATGCTGCCAGAACCAGAGCGCCCAGCCCACCACGATTACGATCCCCACCAGGATCACCCAATGTTCGAAATGAACCGCTCGGGTCCAGTGCCGGCCGCCCTGAAAGCCCAGCACCATGAACACCACCGTCCACGGCAGGGCACCCAGGACACTGTACAGGACAAAGCGGGCAAATGGCATCGCCGTGAGGCCGGCCGGCAGAGAAATATAGGTGCGCACTCCCGGCACGAGACGTCCGAAGAAGACGGCCCGGTCGCCGTAGCGCCGAAACCAGGACTCCGCACGGTCCAGCTCGTGGCGGCGAATGAGGGGCGAGAACAGGGCGCGACCGCCAAAATAGGCGATGGCATATGACACCACGGACCCGAGGAGCCCGCCCAGCATGGCGGCCACGCCGGCTTCGATCCATCCCGCGCGGCCGACGGCCACCAGATAGCCTGCATAGGGCAGGATCACCTCGCTCGGGATGGGAATGGCGGCGCTTTCGAGAAACATCCCGATGAGAACTCCGATGACGCCAAGGCCCACAATATTGTTGGCGAGTGCGGTAAGAAGATGCATGAAAACGTTCTCCGCCTTTCGTCGCGGTCAGCCCGCAGAAGTCGGGGTCAAGTCAATCTCGTCAGCGCGCGGTATCGTGGTAAGAGCCAGGATCGGAGAAGCTCCGGCGCGGGAACCGGGCGCGCCTCTTGTCGGAAGCGAGCCAGGGCGTCCAGATCGAGGGTGCCTGCGACGACGCCTTCGCCGTGCGCCTCCCGACTCTCCGCGACGACCCCGGAACCGTCCGGCGTCAGCTCGCGGGGAATATAAATGCCCGCCTTGCCCGTGAAGCGGACCCCGTAAAGCTCGCCGGTGCCGGCCGCCACCACCGACGCCATCCCCGTCTCCTGGGTACGCGCCCAAGCACCGCGCCGAGCCTTGGCTTCACTCCAGTCGGACTCGGGATCGGCGGACGGGACGGCCATGACCTCTACCCCCAGGGCCTCGGCCATCCGGTAGGTCTCAAAAAAGCTCGCGTCGTGGCACACGGCCACTCCTAGTGGCAGCGTGAGACCGCCGGGCCGGTCGAGTCGGCTTCCCGCCTGAACACCCCAGCTCCTTTCCATGGGCATCGGATGGAGTTTCGGTTGACGCAACGTGAGGCGGCCGTCCGGACCAAATACCACCGCTTGGTTGAAAACACCCGTCCGCCGCCGGTAGACGGTAGAGCCGGCCACGACCACCATACCGTAGTTCCTGGCCGCCCGCCGGAAGCACTCCTCGTACAGGGGGGCAACCAGGGGAGCCCAGGCCGCCAGATACCGCGAGGTCTGCGACGGGCTCAACGACTCGGCCGAACGGGGGCCCCCATAACGGGTCAGGAGTCCCAACAGGCATAGGCCCAGATCCTCCGGAAACACGACCAGGGCCGCTCCCACATGATGCGCGGCGTCCATCACGGCGGTGATGCGCTCCGTGAAGTCGGTCACCCCGGTTACGGGCCGCATGTCCCACTGAACAGCCGCCGCCACGAGTTGCCGCCGGCTCCACGTCATCGGGGCGACCCCGGATTCCGAACCAATACCCACCTGCCGCCGACCCCGCGCCACCAAACCCGCCAGGACCAGTCGGCCGAAGGCGATCTCCATAGTGGTGCGGTCCATCAGACGTCCCACCACGGTTGGATGAGGTAGGCGTCAGGATTCAGGTCCCGGAGAACCGGGCCGGCTTCCAGACCCTGAGCTCGGCGCTCCCACGGGAGCACCGCTACAGCCCACCCCCCATGTACTTCCAGCGGATGAACACCGCTGCCGTCCGCGGACATCTCACAGGGAAGGTACAGCGCGGGTTCACCGCTCACTTCGAGGGCGAGGAACTGATTTTGCTGGGTGTAAGCCCACAGAGGTCCGTAGGGCTTTGGTTCCGCTCCGAACCCTAGCACCAGATCCACCCCCATGAGGGCCATGGCTCGCGCCTTCTCCGGCACATAGCGATCGGCACCGCTCAGCAGGCCCACGAGCCGCCCCCCCAGGCGATGGACGACCAGTGTTCCCCCGTGGGCGGAAGAGGGTGTCGGGGCCACACGCCCCCACCGGTCCAGCACCACTGAGCGCGCCTCCGGCTCCGTCGTACCTACGATGACGGGGCGGTTCATGCGCGCCGTGAAGATCGCCAGTTCCGGCAGCGGCGGCAATTCCGGAAGGCTCAGGGCAACCAGAGCGGAGGCGGGAGGCGCGTGCAGGCGCGATCCCTCCGCCGCCGCGACGGCTACCATGCCCAACGGCGTCTCAAGCGGCATGCCGCTTCTCCTTCATCCACCATAGATACCCGAGGACGGTCAGACCCGCAAGGAGGGGCCATTGGGGAGTCCAGCGCACCGGCGGGACGGCCGGGGGATCAACCCAGGCCCGCGCGGCCAAAAGCGTGCGCTCGACCAAAGGGCGTTCCTGCCCATCGCTGACGGTCAGCAGCCCGACCACCATCCCCCGACGTCCGGAGGGGGGAGCCGTGACGAGAACTTGCTGGCGTACCGACCCGTAAGCCCGGCGACTCCCGTCGGCGGCCAAGAGCGTCACGCTGTCCGCGACCGTCAGGGGAATCCGGGCGCCATGGCGGCGGACAACAGTAAAGATCCGGCCGCGGGCAATCACGGTCACCGGGTGAAAGTGTGAAAAGCCCCAGTCCAAAAGGGCGGCACCATCTCCCCACAAGGCGTAGGGACTGTCGTGCAGCAGCACCGCAATCAGGAAGGTCCCATGTCGGGAGGCAGACGCGACCAGCGTTTCGCCAGCCTCGATGGTGTAACCCAGCTTGATGCCGTTCGCCCCCGGAAAACTGTAGAGGAGTTGGTTCTGACTGTAGAAGATGCGGGGCGCCGGATCCGGAGGGAGGGAGGCTTGGCGGGTATCAACGAGGTGCCGGAAGATAGGGTTTTGCATCGCGTGCTGAGCAATGACGGCCATCCCGAGCGCCGTCACCACGTGGCGGGGGTCGGGTAGTCCGGTCGGGTTATCGAAGTGAATGCCGGGGGCACCCCACGCCGCCGCCGTCCGGTTCATCAGCTGGACGAACGCCCGCTCACTCCCCGATACCGCCTGAGCCAGGGCCCACGCGGAATCATTCCCAGACGTCAGCATCATGGCCTGTGCGACGGCTGCGACGGGTAGCCGCTGACCCGCCAGGAGGTAGTTGCTGGAGCCCGGCTGCAGCGCCGCCTCTTCGGACACGGTTAGCGTACGGCTCCAGGCGGGTGACACAATGGCCAGATAGGCCGTCATGATCTTGGTAATCGACGCTGGATAGAGCGGTTTTTCGGCGTTTTTCTCATACAGGATCTGGCCCGTGGTGCCGTCAATCAGCACGGCCGCCTCCGCGGACAGGGCGGGCGGGGTGAGCGGCCCGGCCGCCTGCGCAGGTACTCCCGTCCATCCCATGAGCGTGACAAAAAAGAGGAGCACGGGCAGACCCACTCCGAGGGCACGGTGCATAAAACTCCTCCCGGCCGGTCTTTCTCCTGTCCCGTATTCGACATGAGGTCAGGCAGACCCCTCCGTCGCTCCGGTATAATCGAGGACAATCATGAATCCATGCGACAGTCACAGCGCGAAGCCTCTGGCCGTGATCAAAGTGGGGTCAACCAGCATCAGCGTGCTGGTGGCGGCCACGCTCACCCATCCGTTGTATGACGACGTGCAGATTCGTCATCTCATCCGACACCAGGACGGACCGGCTGTCCTGCGTGAAAGCCTCCGCCACCTCAAGCGGGACGTGCAAGCTCTCGCTCCGCGCGGGGGATTGGTCGCCTTTGGCGAGGCGGGTCGACACAACCCGGCATTGCCCGCCGAAGCGGTGCGAGCCGGATACGCGGTGTGGGTCTTATCCGGCGAGGAGGAGGGAGCGTGTTCCTGGTGGAGCGAGCAACCGTGGCGGACGGTACCCATCACCGTGCTGGACGTAGGCGGTGGCAGCACGGAGTTTGCAGGTCCCTGGGGCTCCGTGAGTACCCCGTTTGGTGCCGAACAACCTCCCCCTCCGGACACACCCGTACCCGCAGCGGTCAGACGGGAGGGCCCTCTCGTGGCCATGGGGGGCACGGCTCGCGCACTGGGTACCGTCTTCGGCAGCCCGATTGCGCGCCAGACGCTGGCCGCCCACGCCGACCGGCCGTTTTCCACCTGGCCGCGCGTCCATCTGGTCGAAGCCGACCGGCGGCCGCTTCTGTCCGGCGGTCTCGCCACCATGCTGTGGGCCATGGACGGGCTCCGGGCGGATGAGGTGGCGGTCACCCCGCGCGATCTCCGGTGGGGGTTGTGGCTGGCCGCCTGTCTCGGGCGGGCCGGGAGGTGGCCGGGTGGCTGAGACGGCGACGCCTCTCATGCAGCAGTGGGAGAGTCTGAAGGACGAGGCCGGTGACGCTTGGCTGTTTTTTCGCCTAGGCGATTTCTATGAACTTTTTGGCCGCGATGCCGAAGAGGCTGCCCCGGTTCTCGATGTTCAGCTGACGACTCGCGATGGGACCACACCCATGTGCGGCGTGCCCTATCACGCACTGGACACGTATGTGGGGCGGGCCCTGCAAGCCGGGTTCTCCGTGGCCGTGGCCGAACAGCTCGAGGACCCGCGGTCGGCACGCGGCCTCGTGCAGCGGGGCATTATTCGGCATGTCACTCCGGGCACCTTCGTGCCGGACGACGGGGAGGTCGGACCGTTGGTGGCCGTCGTCGAGCGGCAGGACGCCTTTGGTCTGGCCGTCGTGCAGGCGGCAAGCGGGCATGTGGACGTCTTGGAATACCGCGGCCGTGATGCCGGGGACCGCCTGCGTCGGGAATGGGATCGCCTGCGTCCGGCGGAAGTAGTGGGGGAGCGTCGGCCGGAGGGGGTCGAGGCCCCCACGGTTGTCCGACCGGATTTGTTTTCCGGGCGCGATCCGGGGCGGATTCTCGCCCGCCGGCTCACCGCGGGGTTGCGAACGCTCGCGCTCGAAGAGGAACCCCTGGCACAGCGAGCACTCCTCGGGGCACTGCGCTATCTCGAGGGGACGCAGCGGAACGTACGTCCGGAGCTTCTGGACTATCGCCGCCTCACGCCCGCGGGGGTGTTCTTTACCACCGAACGGACCCGGCGCCAACTGGGGGTGACGGCACCGGATGGGCCCGATCTTTTTAAGCTCCTGGCTGAGACGAAGACACCCGGGGGACTCCGCCGGCTTAGGGACTGGACTCTGCGCCCCGAACGGGATCCCTCCCTGATTGCCACGCGCAGTGATCTGGTGGCGGCGTGGAAGGAGGCCCTGCCGCGGCGGTCCCGTCTGCGTCAGATCCTGCAGGGCGTGGGTGATCCGGAGCGGCGACTGGCTCGCGTGCTGCTGGGGGTGGGGGAGCCTCGCGACCTGACGCGCCTCACCCTGGCGGGACAGGCCGCGCGCGCCTTGGCGGAGCTCGTGGCTGCCTCCGCCCATCTTCTCCCGTTTCCAATTCCCAATCTGGATGGCGCGTTCAGTCTGCTCGCCAAGCTTCATCCGGATGCGGGAACCTCGTGGGACGAGGGCCCGCTCATCGCCGCCGGGGTGTCAGACGTCCTCGACGAACGGCGGGCGCTCGTCGAGGACCGTCGCGGGGCGCTGCACGCCCTGGAGGCAGAACTTCGCGACGAAACCGGTATCAAGACGCTGAAAGTGGGGCAGCACCGCACCTTTGGCCTGTTTGTGGAGGTTCCCCGCGCTCAGCTCGATCGGGTGCCAAAAGAGTGGCGGCAGAAACAGACGCTCGTATCCGCCGCTCGTTTCACCCTTCCCCGCCTGGAGGCTTTAGCGGTCTCCCTGGAGCAGGCGGCGGCCGAGGTGCTGATGCTGGAACAAAACTTGGCGGCCACCGTGCGAGCCGGACTGCCCGACCACATTCCAGCCCTGTTCCAGCTGGCCGAGCTTCTCGCCGTGCTGGACGCCGTGCAGGCGCTGGCCGAGGTCGCAGACAAGAACGGGTGGACGCGGCCGCGGTTTGGCGAATCGGGGTTTCAGGTCCGGGGGCTCCGCCATCCGGTGGTGGAACACGCTGTTCCGAGCTACGTGCGCAGCGATCTCCAACTGGCCGACCCCGTGCGATCCGCCCTCATTACCGGGCCCAACATGGGCGGCAAGTCCACGTTTATGCGGGCCGTGGCGTTAAACGCCTGGATGGCCCAGATGGGGGGATTTGTGGCCGCCGAAGACTGGGAGCAGCCCCTCTTAGACGGTATTTTTGCCCGGGTGGGGGCCGATGACGATCTGGCGCACGGCCAGAGCACGTTTATGGTCGAAATGGAAGAAATGGCGCATATCCTCCGCCATGCCGGCCCCGAAAGCCTGATTCTCTTGGACGAGCTCGGCCGGGGCACCTCCACCTTTGACGGGTTGGCGCTGGCCTGGGCGATCCTCGAACATCTGATGGCGGACGCACCCGGCCCCTACACCCTGTTTGCGACCCACTATCACGAATTGGCCGACCTCACGGGTGAGCATCTCCGCGCGCTCCGGACGGAGGGAGTGGTGGCCGAAGGACGGCTCGTGCTCCTCCATCGGGTGGAGGAGGGTATCACCTCCGAGTCCTTTGGCATTGAAGTGGCTGCCCAGGCCGGGATCCCCCGTTCAATCGTTCTGCGGGCAGGCCGTCTACTGCGCCAGTGGGAGCGAGTGGGACGGCCTGGACGCCTAAAGGGCCAACACCAGGTCCGCTTGTTTGAGATCGACCCCGTACATGACGAGATCATCCGGGAAATCCGCCGCCTCGACCCGGGGCGTCTCACTCCGCTCGAAGCCCTGACACTGCTCACGGAATGGCATGGGAAGCTGTCGTGAGCAAAATTCGCGAGCTTCCACCCCTGGTGGCGGATCAAATTGCCGCCGGGGAGGTCGTCGAACGCCCGGCTTCGGTGGCGAAGGAACTGGTGGAAAATGCCCTGGACGCCGGCGCGCGCCGGATTTGGGTTACGCTCGAAACGCTGGCCGAAGGTAGTGCACCTCCCAGCATTACCGTGGACGACGATGGCGCTGGCATGGATAGGACAGATCTGGAGCTGTCGATACGACGGCATAGCACCTCTAAAATTGCGGCCTTTGAGGACCTTGCCAGGCTGTCCACCCTCGGCTTCCGGGGAGAGGCCCTCGCCTCGATTGCCGCCGTCTCCCGTCTGACGCTCGAGAGCCGGGATCACGGGAGTGCCCTCGGTTACCGGCTGGTCGTGGAGGGTGGTGGGATCCGTGAACGGGGTCCCGTCAGCCGCGCTGTCGGCACCCGTGTGAGTTCGGAGGATCTGTTTCAGGCCGTGCCGCCGCGCCTGAAGGCCTTGCGGAGCGTGGCTGCAGAGGTATCGCTCATCCGGGAGGTGGTGGGAGCTCTCGCCGTCATCCGCCCGGAGGTGGCGGTTGTCCTGGTGCAGAACGGAGACACCCTGTTCGCCACCCCCGGCGATGGACACCTGCGGGCGGCGGTGGCGGCCGTGTTTGGCGCGGACCGCGCGGACAAGGCCCTGTCGGTGAGCGGATCTGCTCTCGGGGGCGCCATTGAGGTCACGGGCCTCATCCTGCCTCCCGATCAGGCGCGGGGTAATCGCAGCGCTCAGGTGCTGGGCGTGAACGGGCGTCTGGTCCGAAACTTCGGCCTCCGGCTGGCCGTCGAGCAGGCCTACGGCCCGCTCTTGGCTGAGCGGCGCTACCCGCAGTTTTTCCTGGGCGTGAAGCTCGATCCCGCCGACGTGGATCCGAATGCCCATCCCACCAAGGCTGAGGTGCGCTTCACCCACGAGCGGGCGGTGCAAGGGGTGGTGCGCCAGGCCGTGGCGGAGGCGCTTCGGACCGCACCGGCATTTTCGCTTCCGATCGAGAGCGAGGGCCAGCACGGGGGGAGGGCGGCCGAGCCCTACGGTCTGGTGCAAGCGGACTGGCTTACGATCGACACTAAGGCGCCCGCAGAACGGCCGGTTCTCCATGAGGAACTGGCGTCGCTGGTGCCGATCGCCCAGTGGGCCCTGCGCTACATCATCGCCCAGGGTCCAGACGTACTCTATGTTATCGATCAGCATGCCGCCCAGGAACGCGTGTTCTATGACCAGCTGCGCACGAGTACGACCGACTCCCGCTACAGCCAACCGCTCTTAGAGCCCCTGCGCGTGAGGCTCACGCCGCGCGAAGAGGCCCTGTTCCATCGTGCGGAGGCGGCATTGACGTCGGCGGGCTTCCGCATCCGGGCTGACGGCGCGGGCACGATGGTGATCGAGGAAGTGCCGGCCCTGCTCGTCGACACTGCCGACCTGCGTCTCGCCGACCAGGTGCTGGCGTCGCTGGAAGCGGGGGAGGCGGGGGAACATCCCGTGTCCTGGGCTCTGGACCATAGGCTTGCCACCGCGGCCTGCAAGGCGGCGGTTAAGGCCAACCGTCCGCTCTCTCATCTCGAGATGGCGGACCTCCTGCGGGCCATGGCCGCGACCGAGAATCCGCGCGCATGCCCACACGGGCGTCCGGTCATCCTGGCCCTCACACTGGATGGGGTGGACCACCACTTTGGACGTCGCTAAGTCCTCACCGCTCCTGGTCCTGCTAGGTCCGACCGCAGTCGGCAAAAGTGAGCTCGCCCTCAGTTGGGCGGAGGCAGTGGACGCCGAGATTATTCAGGCCGACTCCACCACCGTCTACCGGGGTTTTGACATCGGAACCGCGAAACCGGGTCCCGAGGAGCAGCGTCGGGTCCCACAC